>NZ_JBHRWK010000031.1:0-78438 GCF_042647925.1 Amycolatopsis speibonae | reverse complement strand
CCTTGCGGAACTGCTCCGGATACTTCGACGAACGTGACACAGAGACATCCTTCCCCAGACCACTGTCTGGGATCAGGGTGTCCGGTCCACAGGGGCAACCTCAGATGACCTGGGCTTCTTCGTGTCTGGGGGTACCACGGGAGATTCAGTGTCGATCTTGAGCCCGTCCAGTGGTCGAGTGGGGATGGGCGGGGACACGGGCCCGGTTAATGGTGATGCCGTTACGGCAGCCAGTGGCTACCGTCGCACTGTGAACGAGCAAGGGCAGTACGTCAGGTATCGGGAAGACTCGAAGGTGCTGGCATCGATCGGGGCGTGCGTCGACGCCCAGATCGCCCCGCTCACGGTTCGCCTGCCCAAGTCCCTGGCCCAGGCCGCGGTGGCCGCGTGGGAGCGTGACGAGCTGGACGACCTCGGCGAGGAGACTCACGAGCAGTACGCCTTGCGGGACAAAGCAGGGGAGCTGGCCCTGATCGGCCTGGTGATCTCGGAACGCGGCCGCTGGGAGAACGACGAGGTTGTCGTGGACCTCGATGTGGCCGCTGTCGGCGCCGCTGTACGAGCGTCGCAGTAGTCCCCTAAGCAAAAAGGTGACCCGCCTCGTGTGTACCGAACACGGGGCGGGTCACCTCCTATTCGCTCAGATCAGGCGGCGGAGGTCGCGTCGGCCGCCTTCGCCGACTCGACGCCCGGAGCCGCCGAGGTCCGCCTGAAGTTCAGCGCGATCAGCACGACCAGCACCATGCCTGCCACGGTGGCCCACATGGTGGTGCGCAGGCCGTCGGCGGTGGCGACGCGCAGCGCCTCACCGGTCAGTCCTTCGTTACCGGAGTTGGCGACCGCCACCAGGACGGCGAGGCCGACCGCGAGACCGACCTGCTGGCCGGTCGACGCGATACCCGAGGCGATGCCCTGATCCTCTTCCGCGGTCCCGGTGGTCACCGCCGCGTACATCGCGGTGAACACGGTGCCCTGGCCGAGGCTGAGGACGAGCACCCCCGGCACCAGCGCCAGGAACGAACCGGTCGGCGAGATGGAGAACGCGAAGGCCACGGTACCGGCGGCACCGATGAGGAGCGCGACGATCAGCGTGGTGCGCGCGCCGAAGCGGGTGACCAGCTTCCCGCCGGACAGGTTGCCGATGAGCACCCCGACACACGGCAGGAGGAAGGCGAAACCGCTCTGGATCGCCGAGTAGCCGAGCACGTTCTGGAAGTAGACGGTGAAGAAGTAAGGCAGCGCACCGAAAGTCCCCATGAACACGAAGACGACGAGGGTACCGGTACTCAGGTTTCGGTTACGGAACAAGCGAAGCGGCAGCAGCGGGTCGCGGCCGCGACCTTCGATGGCGATGAACCCGGCCAGCACGGCTATGGCGATGGCCGCGGTGATCAGGATCGTCGGCGAGGTCCAGCCCGACACCGGTCCCTGGACGAGGGTGAACACCAGCAGCGTCGCGCCGACGGTCGCGGTCAGCGCGCCGGGCAGGTCGAACTTGCGTCCGTCGGCCCCCTGGTCGGTGTCCTTCGGGATGACGAAGAACGCGAGCAGCATGGCGCCACCGGCGAGCGGGACGTTGGCGAAGAAGATCGATTCCCAGCCGAAAGCGCCCGTCAGCACACCACCGAGCAGCGAGCCGAAGACCATGCCGCTACCGCCGGCACCGCTCCAGATCGACAGCGCGCGGTTGCGGTCAGGACCTTCGGCGAAGGTCGTGGTGATCAGCGAAAGCGTTGAGGGGGCGAGGAAAGCGCCACCGAGACCCTGCACCGCACGCGCGATGATCAGGGTCGTCGGGTCACCGGCGAGCCCTCCGACGAGCGAGGAAGCCGCGTACAGGAAAAGGCCGAAGACGAACATCCGGCGGCGTCCGAACAGGTCCGCCGCACGGCCGCCGAGCAGCAGGAAACCGCCGAAGGCGACGACATAAGCGCTGACGACCCACTGGAGAGTGTGCGCGGAGAAGCCGACTCCGGCACCGATGTCGGGCAGCGCCACGAAAACGATGCTGTAGTCCATGGCGTAGATGAACATGGCGAAAGCCAGCAACGCCAGGATCAAACCGAGGCGTCTGCGGGACGGCGTCTCGGCGCCGGCGACTGCAGGAGGCATTTTCTGTGCCTGTCCTTTCGGGGGTGAGTTTTACGAGTGCTGGTCGATATCGCAGGAAGCAGGACAAGCCGCGCGGCGCCGGATTCCGGCGCCGAGCTTGGTGTTCACGGGAATTGGTGCCGTGTTCGTCATGCCGTCGTCGGCGCCGACGACGGCCATTGTCATGAATGAATGACCCCTCAGTCGTTTTGAGCCATTTCCCTACCAGGTGAGCGCGGCTCGAAGTATTCACGGAACCAGTTCACGACGGCGGTGTCGAGTTGGTCCCGTTCGTCTCGGTCTTCCGGGAGATGACCGCCGGAAAGGCGGATGAACCGCACGGTCTTTCCCAATTCGGTCAGCGTCTTGTACAGCTGTTCGGTGCCGTTGATGACGACCGTGGTGTCGTTTTCCGCATGCGCCAGCAGAAGTGGCGCCTGGATGTCCGCCGCATAGGCCAGCGGACTCGCTGCCTTCAGTCTCGCCAGATCCGTTGGATCGTCGACGTCGCCGATCCACTCTACGACCCGCCTGCTCCACGTCGGCGGCAGGGCCCGGATGTCCATTTCGAGATCCGCCGGCCCGCAGATCGCGACCCCTGCCCGCCAATAGTCCGGCAGCCTCGTCAGGCAACTGAGTGCCGCGAAACCGCCGTAGGACACCCCGTGGACACCCAGCCGGTCGCCGTCCACCCAGTCCAGGCTTCGCAGAAACAGTGCGGCGGCTTCGAAATCGGCGAGGTCACCGATTCCCCAGTCGCGATAGATCAGCCGCTGGTACTCCAGCCCCCGTCCGGTCGACCCGCGCACATTCGGTGCCAGCACGGCGATCCCGGCTCGCACCGCCCGCTGGATCAGCGGGTCGTGCACCGGCAGCGCGGCCCACTCCGGACCGCCGTGGATGGTCAGCACCGCCGGAACGGGGCCGGTCACCGAACGCGGGCGGTACAGCAGCCCGGATATCTCCAGCCCGTCCGCTCCGGTGAACCAGACCGTCTCCGGCACGACGAGGTCGTCCGGCATCCCGTCGCCGAAGTTGCTGAGCTGCTGCGATTCGCCCGATGCCAAGTCCACCAAGAAGAACTCGGTCGCCCGGTCGCCGGCACCGACCTGCGCCAGCAGACGATCTTCGGCGAAGCGCGGCACGAAGCCGTCGTAGCCGAAAGGCTGGGAGGCGAACCCGGGCAGTTCGACGGCGATCTCCGGCGTGCACAGGATCGTGCACTGATCCTGCGGCAAGGCCCAGACGACCTGCGGGCCCACGATCACGTTCTCCACGTCGGCATCCGGCGTGGCGATCCACTTCAGCGGACGGCCGGGGACGAGCAGGGCGACACCGAGGAAGTCGCGGCCCTCGGTGGTGCACAGGTAGATCCCGTCCTCGTTCCACCCGCCCGGCTGATACTTCGCCGGACCTTGGTGCGGGGTGAGATGTTCTGTCCGGCCGGTTTCGAGATCGCAGGCGTACAGATCCTGATCGGCGTTCTGATGGAATTTCAGGACGAGCAGGTACCGGGAGTCCGGCGAGAAACAGACGGGCACGTACCGGTCGTCACCCTCCAGGACCATCCTGGACTCGCCGGTCGTCAGGTCCCGCACGTGGACGTCCAAACAGGTGATGTCGCGCGCGCTGGTCGCGTAGGCGAGCAGACGGCCATCCGGGCTGTACGGCTGGCTTCCGCTCGAATACGGCACGCCGATCTCGCGCCTGACACCGGGTTCGGTCGCTATCCAGTCCACCTCGCCGGTGACCGGATCGAGTTCGGCCAGCCGGTAGTCCTGGCCGCCGGTCACGTCCGCCACGATCAGGAGGCGTGTCTCGTCGGGCCGCCACGCCAGCCGGGTGACCGCGCCGTCGATCGGGAACATCCGCCGTTCCCCGGCCCAGGTCTGGAACCAGGGCTGCGGCCGGCCGGAATCGTCGCAGACGTACGCGAAGCCTTCTTTCGACGGCCAAGCACCCCAGACGGTCATGAGTGCGCCGCCAAGGCGAGCTGGATCGACGCCGCGGCGACGATTCCACGGTGGAACCAGTCGAGGTCCAGATTCTCGTCGGGTGCGTGGTTGGCCTCGTCGACGTTGGCCAACGGCACGCCGTAGCAAGGACACGAGAGCTCGTCGCTGAGCACGGCGATCGGCAGGCTTCCGCCCATCGAAGGAACCAGCAGTGGCCGTTGCCCGATCCCGTCCTCGATGGCCTGAAGAATCGTTGCCGTGTAAGGGGTTTCGGGCAGAGTGGTAGAGGGCGACATGGCCGCGTCACGCACGAATTCGACATCGGGTGCGTACTTCGCGACGTGCCGCCGGATGGCGTCGGCGACTTGGTCGGGTGTCTGGCCACCGACCAGCCTGGCCTCGCAGCGGGCGATGGCGACGTCGGGGATCACCGCCCGGTGGTCGCCGGAATCCGCGCAGCTCAACGAGTTCACGGTCAGCGTGGGGACGGCCAAGCGTTCGTGGAAGCCCAGGTCGGCCGGTGGCTCCATGACGGCCACCCCGATCGCTTCGAGCGTTCCGGCCACGTCCACCGGAAGATCCGCCAGCGCGGCACGCTGCCCGTCGGTCAACGGCGCGACGTCGTCGGCGAACCCGGGCACGGTCACGGTGCCGTCCGGCGACCGCATGGTGGCCAGCAGCTGCACCAGCGCCCACGCCGGATTCGGGGCGACCCCGCCCCAGTTCCCCGAATGCAACGGCCGGTTCGCGCCTCGCGTCCGCAGTTCGAACATCAGGATTCCGCGCATGCCGAGGACCACGCACGCCCGGCCCGAGTCGTGCACCGGCCCGTCACTCCAGATCGCCAGGTCGGGCTGACCGATCCGGCGGACGGCCTTGGCGAGGTTGGGGCTGCCGATCTCCTCCTCGCCGTCGAGCAACACCGTGACACGGCAAGGGAAACCGCCGGTCAGGTCCCGCAGGGCGCGCAGCCCCAGCAGTTGCGCGAGATGCTGCCCCTTGTTGTCGCCCGTGCCGCGGCCGTACATCCGGCCGTCACGGATCGAGGGCACGAACGGCGGCGTCGTCCACAGTTCGAGCGGCCCCGGGGGCTGCACGTCGTAGTGCCCGTAGATCAGCACGTGCGGTCCGGGTCCGTCCGCCGTCCCCACGAGCGCGGGCCAGCCGCCGGTCTCGACCTCACGCGCCTCCAGGCCCGACGCGCGCAAGAGTCCGAGGCCGTGGGTGGCGGCCTCGGTCATGCCCTCGCCTGTGCGGCTCACGCTCGGCAAGGAGATCCAGTCCGCCAGCTCGCCGACCAGGTCACGGCCACTCACCCACCCCTGGAGCTGCTCGATCACAGATCCTCCAAGCGATTGCACAGAATGACATCGATATGTAGTCAAGCAAACCGATGACGGCTTGGCAAGGTACAGTGCCGGTTGTGGAAGCGACGATCGAAGAACTCAAGGCACTCGGGCACCCGGTCCGCTGGCGCATCCTGCGGCTGTGCCTGGACCGTGCGTTGACCAACAAGGAGCTGTCGGTCGAGCTCGACCTCGCTCCCGCGACCACCCTGCGCCACGTCCGTGCTCTGGTGAAGACGAACTTCCTGGTCGCCGAACCGGTCAACACCGGTGAACACGGCGCCCTGCAACGGCCCTATCGCGCGACCGCGCGCACCTGGGGCATGACCATCCTGCCCGACGACTCCGGCCTGGCCCAGCGGGTCGACCTCGCCGTGCTCGGCGCGCACCGGGCCGAACTGATCGCCGCGGGCAAGGATTCCGGTCGTGGCGCGAAACGGGGAGTGCTGCGGTTGCGTCCCGAGTCCGTGGAATCACTCCATCGCCGGATCCGGGAACTGATCGGCGAGTACACCGACGAACCCGATGGTGAGCCGCTGAGCTATCTGTGGTCGCTCGCCGCCCAGGCTCAACTCGACTCCGACCCACGGGAGAATGGTGCCCATTCCGATCGATCGACAGATGCCGACGATGGTTGATGGGTTCATTCCGCCACCGGCCGAAGATCACTTTCGCTAGTGTCGGTATCGCACGTCCGCCCGGCAGGCTGAACGGCCGCGGTGTTCCGTGCCGGATTCACGAATACGCTTCCTTGTCCGAAGATCGACGACAACAGGAGAATTGCCGGAAGGTCTTCAGAGGGAGCGGTTGTCTTGTTGATCATCCGTGGGAAAGGGTAGTTAATGAAGATCGTAATCGCCGGCGGCCACGGCAAGATCGCCTTGCGATTGACTCGGCTCCTCGCCAAGCGGGGTGACGCGGTCGTGGGTATCGTGCGCAATCCGCGCCACGTCGACGACATCAGACGGGCGGGTGGGGAAGCCGTCGTGCTCGATCTCGAGCACGCCACAGTGGACGAAGTGGCCGCGACTCTCGCCGGAGCGGACGCCGCCGTCTTCTCGGCGGGCTCGGGCAACAGCGCCACCTCCGCGCGCCGGGACAAAATGGACCGGGCCGCTGTCGTGCTGGTCATGGACGCGGCGGAACAGGCCGGGGTGCGACGGTTCCTGCACGTCAGTTCCATCAACGTGGGCTGCGCCGACGACCGCGGCATCGGCGAGGGGTATGCCACCTACTTGCGGGCCAAACGTGCCGCCGAAGAGCACATCTTCAGCCGTGACAAGCTCGAATGGACGGTACTTCGGCCCGGCGTGCTCACCGACGGGGATGGCGACGGCACCGTCGAACTCACCGCGGGGAACAAGGTCGGGCCCACGGGCGCCAGGTTCGACCAGGTCGCCAGGGAAGACGTCGCCGCCGTGCTCGTCGCGCTTCTCGACCGGCCCGGCACCGCCGGCCGTATCTACGTGGTGCTCGGTGGCGAGACCCCCATCGAAAAGGCGATCGACGGCTAGGTGTCCTGACCTTCGGGTTTTCCCCGACTGAAGCCCTTGGCCGATCCTTCTTCTGGTGACAGAGGAACGATCAGCCAAGGGCTTCAGTCCGTCAATGGGCCATGACGCCGACACGCATCTCTGCCCGTCGAACCTCGCGGCGTTCGAGAGTGTTCCGGGAATCGAAGAACCGCCATTGCGAATTGCGCTTTGATGCCTTGTCGCGGGGGCCGACGTCCGGGTGTACTTGATTGTGCCGGACGGACGAGTGCTCGCCGGTAAGCGGCGAAATCCAGTGTGCACGCCATCTTCCGTTACGAATTACCGGCCGAACATCGTTTCGGACGGATGCGACCGAATGGTGGCGGCAAAATTCTCATGGTGGATGCCCGGGTATCGCGCACGCAATCGCTCGCTACGACAACGACCGAAATGTCTATTTACGGCTACGGATATCGGCCGAAGTGGACCGAGATTGGTTGCAGTGCACACTATTGCTGTCTATGATGAAGTCCAGCTACTGACTGACAGAACCTTGGGGGTTCGTTGATCTGGTCCCGAGATCAACTCGGGAGAGATTGGCGAATATTCAGGCCACTTCGTTCCGCCCGAACAACGGGCGGGCGAGGCTTAATCCACTCTTACGCGGTCCGATATGGACAGTGGGCTCAGCGCGAAGGTTCCTCATCTTACAACACCGGGGGTTTCTTTGTTGTGCAGTCAATCGCCAAGACAAAGTCGGCGGCTCGAGCCGGCGTCGTGATCGCCGGCAAGGGTGCGTCTATGTCCATTGTGGATGAGTCTATTGTGGACTATGTGGCGACCGTGTCCTCGACGACCGGGCGAGCCTCATGATCGCGCGTACGGAGTCCGGGGATGTCTTGTCTCCTTGTATAGCCGCGGTCCCGCAGGTCGATCCGGTCAACCTGGTGCCGTGGCAGGGCCGTCTGCTCCCCGAGACCCAGCGCGTACTGGTCAAGGTGGACCTCGACATGGCCAAGGCGGTGGTGACGTCGGCACGGCACCTCCACGGTGGCCGCAACCCCGCCGACCAGTTCGCGGCCGAAGTGCTGGTGCGGCGGGGCCTGTACAAGTACGCGGGCGAGGTCCTGCCCCATCCGCCGGCGAGCACCGCCCCGCTGGCGCGCCGCACCCGCTGGGCGGTGACCGCGGCGGCCATCCAGTACTGGGGCGCGGGTGACGCCGAGGCCGCGCATCGGGTGCTCGGTGACGTCGGCAGTCCGGTGGCGGAGGCGCATCGGGCCGGTTTGCTGCTGCTGGAAGGCCGGACCCGCGCGGCCTTGACCGCGGGCGAGAAAGTGTTGCGCGACAGGCAACTGCCCGACGAGGCGATCAAGCCGGCGGTGACCACCGTCGTCGTCGCGGCCGGCCTGGCGGGCCGGTTCGACCGGGCGCTGGCGGCGGTCGGCAGGCCCGGCCCCGGCCGGCCCTGGTTCGCCGAGATCGGCTATGCGCACTGCTTCGCGTTGCTGATGGCCGGCCGGGTGCGGCACGCGCGCCGGATAGCCCAAGACGGATACCAGGACGCGGTGACCGCCGGGAACATCGAGGTGGCCGCGGGCTGGCTGGCGCTGCGCGGCCAGGTGGCCAAGGCACGGGGCGACCTGATCACCGCCATCACCGATCTGGAGACCGCTTCGCGCCTGTTCGACGGTGGCAACTCGTGTTTCATGCTGGCGCCGTGCCTGGCCGAGCTCGCCGCGGCCCGCGCCATGTCCGGCGATCAGGCCGGTGCGGAGCAGACCCGGCGGCTCGTCACCGACAGGGCACCCGAGAGCCGCCTGTTCGCCCCGTGGCTGACCCTGAGCCAGGCGTGGACCACGGCGGCCGGCGGGGACACCGCTCTCGCCGCCCGGCAGGCACGTTCCGCGGCCGAACTCGCGATGGCGCTGGGGCAGTACGCCGTCGAGGCCACGGCGCGCTACGACGTGGCCCGGCTCGGCAATCCCAACACCGTGAGGCATCGCCTCGCCGCGCTCGCCGCCGTGGTGCAGGGGCCTGTCGTGCCCGCCATGGCCGGGGCCGCGGACGCACTGGCCCGGTCCGATCCCGGGGCCTTGGACGTCGCCACGGCGAAGTTCACCGAACTCGGGATGGACCTGCTCGCCGCGGAGACCGCCACCGCCGCGGCCGCGGTGCGGCACACCGCCACACCTCCCGGCGGGATGGCGTGTCCCGACGCGACGACCCCGCTGTTGCGGCTCACCGCCCCGCTGATCGAGCTCACCAGACGCGAGCGGGACGTCGCACTGCTGGCCGCCGGGGGATTCACCAGTCCCGCCATCGGGCACCGGCTGGGGCTGTCCGCCCGCACCGTCGACAACTACCTGAGCCGCGCCTACCAGAAGCTCGGGGTGACCAGCCGCCGCGATCTGGCTCCACTGGTCACCGGCGACCGTCCGCAACCACCGATCCACGGCGAAAGGGAACACCGATGACGTCCATGAGCGACCTCGAGAAGATCTCGGCGAACCAGGAGGGCTTCAACCTGCGGGCACGGGCGCATCTGCAGTCCTCGTACTACGACGTGGAAAGGTTCAAACAGGGGCACAACATGTTGCGCAAGCTGGAACAGGAGGAGCTGGGCGACGTTCGCGGCCGGTCCCTGCTGGAACTGCAGTGCCACATCGGCGTCAACTCGCTCTCGCTCGCCCGCATGGGCGCGCAGGTGACCGGCACCGACATCTCGGACGAGGCGATCGACATCGCCACCGGACTCGCCGGTGAGCTCGGCCTCGACGCGAAGTTCGTCCAGGCGAACCTCTACGACCTGCCCAAGGTGCTCGACGGCGAGTTCGACATGGTGTTCACCGGCTACGGCACCCTTTCGTTCCTGCCCGACATCCACGGCTGGGCCCAGGTGGCGGCGGGGTATGTCAAACCGGGCGGCACCCTCACGATCGTGGAGATCCACCCGATCCTCACCCTCTTCGACTCGGTCGACGGGGAACTGCGGGTGGCCCGCTCGCTGTTCGAGTCCCGGGACGTGCACCACGAGATGTCCAAGAGCTACGCCGACCGCATCGAGGACGAGGTGCCGGTGGAGACGCACAGCATCTACGGCTGGCGCTGGACCGTGGAAGAGGTCGTGAACGCGCTCGTCGACGCCGGTCTGACCATCGAGCACCTCCGCGAAGTCCCTTACGACGCACGGCAGCGGCTCCCGCTGATGGTGCCCGACGGGGACCACAACTGGCGGATCCCCGGCGACCCGATCCCGCTGTCGTTCGCCTGCGTCGCCCGGCGGTGAGGCGGCGTGGCTGAGCAGATCGTCGCGACGGAGGAAATCCGCGAGTACGTCCGCGCGGTGTCCTTGAGAGAGGACCCGATCCTGGCCGCGCTCAGGGAAGAGAGCGCGGGGCTGCCGGGCGGTTCGGCCTTGCAGGTCATGGCCGAGGAGGGCCAGCTGCTGGCCCTCCTCGTCGGCCTGGCCGGTGCCGAGTCGGTGCTGGAGATCGGCACCTTCACCGGCTACAGCACGTTGTGCATGGCGCGGGCGCTGCCGCCGGACGGCACGGTCGTCACCCTGGACGTGAACGCGAAGTGGCCGGCGATCGGCGCCGGCTACTGGGAGCGCGCCGGAGTCGCCGAACGTATCCAGGTGCGTGTCGGTGACGCGACGAAAACTCTCGCCGCCCTCGTGGACGAGCGGGGCGGCGAGAGTTTCGACTTCGTGTTCATCGACGCGGACAAGGCCAACTACGGGGCGTACTACGAGGCCGCGCTCGCCCTCACCCGGCCGTCGGGGCTGATCGTCATAGACAACACGCTCTACTTCGGACGGGTGCTCGACCCGGCGAGCGAGGATCCGGACATTCTCGCGATCCGGGCGCTCAACGCATCGCTGCGCGACGATCCGCGAGTGGACGTCTCGATGCTCACGATGGCCGACGGAATCACCCTCGTCCGGAAGAAATGACGGATCAGGCCGCGGCCAGTCGGACGGCGGTGAGACGCATGGTGCCGGGAGCCGGTCTCGTGACCGGTGTGATGTGCAGGCGCCGCGTCTCCCCGTCGTCCGATGACGGCAGTCCGGCGAGACAGGCACACGGCTCGTCGGCGAACCCGGTGAACCGGTACGCGACTTCCATGATCCGGTTCCGCGAGGTCGGCCGGAAGTCCGCGGCCAGATGGGCACCGGCCGCCGCCGCTTCGGTGATCAGCCAGTTCAGCACGGTGGCACCGGCGCCGAACGAGACGACCCGGCACGAGGTGGCCAGGAGCTTCAGGTGCCACACCGCCGGACCGGTCTCCAGGAGCACGACACCGACAGCGCCGTGAGACCCGAAGCGGTCGTTCATCGTCACCGCGAGGACCTGGTGGCGCGGGTCGTCCAGGAGCGCGCGCAGGTCGGCGTCGGAGTAGTGGACACCGGTCGCGTTCATCTGGCTCGTCCGCAGGGTCAGTTCCTCCATCCGGGACAGATCGTCGGGAGTGGCGCGCTGGATCTCCATCACGAGCTCCAGAGAGCGCAGGAACTCTTCCGACGGCCCCTCGAACGACTCCTGCTCGGCTTGGCGACGCGCGTTCGCCTGGTACATCTGGCGACGGCGCCGCGAATCGACGGTCACCGTCGCCGGGGTGCACTCGGGCAGCGTCAGCAACTCGGGAATCGCCTCGGCCGGATAGCAGCGCACCTCCGGCAGGTGGAACGCCACCTCCGCGCGTTCCGCCGGCTGGTCGTCGACGAAGGCGATCGTGTGCCGGGCGAACTTCAGCTCGTCGGCGATCTGCTGGATCGACGACGACTTCGGGCCCCACCCGATCTTGGCGTTCACGAAGTACTCGGCGACGCCGAGGGCTTCGAGGCGTTCCCAGGCGGGGCCGTGGTCGTTCTTGCTGGCGACGGCCTGCAGGATGCCGCGGGCATCGAGACCCACGATGGTTTCGCGGACGTGGTCGGCGATGACCACGTCGTCCCCTTCGAGCAGGGTGCCCTTCCACAGCGTGTTGTCCAGGTCCCAGACGACACATTTGACGGTGGTGATCGGTTCGCTCACTGCTGCGCCTCCTGCCGGCCTGTGCCGTTCCCGCTCGCCAGGGCGTGTCTGGCGAGTTCGAGCTGGCATATCTCGCTGCTGCCTTCGATGATTTCCATCAACTTCGCGTCCCGGTAGGCGCGGGCGACCACGTGGCCGTCCGACGCGCCCGCCGAGGCCATGATCTGCATGGCCGACGCTGTCCCGCGCACGGCCTCGGTCGCGCTGACGTGTTTCGCGAGCACGGTGGCGATCACGACGTCCGGCGAACCCGACTCCCAGCCTTCACTGGCCTGACGGCACACCGCCGTGGTGATCTGCTCCGCGGCGTAGAGGTCGGCGACCATCCGGGAAACCAGCTGGTGTTCCGCGATCGGTTTGCCGAACTGCCGCCGCGATCTCGCGTGCTCGGTCACCGCGCCGAGACAGCCGCGCAGGATGCCGACGCAACCCCACGCCACCGACATCCGGCCGTAGGCCAGGGCGGTCGTCACCAGCATCGGCAACGACTGCCCGATCCCGCCGAGGACGTTCGCGGCGGGCAGGCGCACGCCGTCCAGCCGCACCTCGGCGTGTCCCGCCGCACGGCAGCCGATGGGGTGCGGGATCTTCTCGATCCGGACCCCGTCGGCGTCCGCCGGCACGACGACCGCCGCCGCGTTGTCGCCCAGTTTCCCGATGACGACGACGAAGTCAGCGTAGGCCGCCGCGGTGATCCACGTCTTGCCGCCGTCGACGAGCACCGTGTCGCCGTCGAACCGCAGCTCGGTGGTCATCGCGCCGAGGTCGCTCCCGGCGTCGGGCTCGCTGAACGCGACGGCCGCGAGCCTGCCGCCGGTCAGCTGCGGCAGGAAGGCGGCCCGCTGTTCGCGGGTGCCGAGACGCTGGATCGTCCACGCCGCCATGCCCTGCGAAGTCATCACACTGCGCAGAGAGCTGCACAGGCTCCCGGCGTGAGCGGTGAGTTCCCCGCTCTCCAGGCTGCCCAAGCCGAGCCCGCCGTGGCGTTTCGGCACTTCGGCGCAGAGCACCCCGGCGGCGCCGAGTTCACTCAGGACGGTTCGCGGGATCTCGCCGTCGATGTCCCAGCCGCCGGCGCTGTCCCCGACGAGACGCCAGATATCCTCGTGGCGCAAGGAAAGTCCGTCAGACATCGCTGTCTGCGGCCTCCTCCGCCTGGAGCCTGCCGACGAGCGTCGCCATGCTCTTGACCGTGCTGAAGTTGGACAGCTGCAGGTCCGGCCCGGCGACCGTCACGAAGTAGGCCTGCTCCAGGAACATGACCAGCTGCATGGCGAACATGGAGTTGGCGACCCCGGTGGCGAAGAGGTCCTGATCCACCTCGGGGCTGGTCCGGGTCTGCTCGGCCACGAACCTGGTGATCTCGTCGACGACGGCGTCCATGTCGAAGGGCGCCTTTTCGATCTGCTGTTCCGCGGTCATGACCATCCCTCACTTGTAGACGTAGAAGCCACGGCCGCTCTTTCGGCCGAGCTCGCCTCGTCGGACCTTTTCGAGAAGAAGCTCACCGGGACGGCACCGCTCGTCTCCGGTCCGGGCGTACAACGCCTCCAGGGCGTCGACGAGGTTGTCGATGCCGATCAGGTCCGCGGTGCGCAGCGGGCCCGTCGGATGACCGAGACAGCCCTGCATCAGGGTGTCCACCTCTTCGACGGTGGCGGTGCCGGCGCTGACCACCTGCGCGGCGTCGTTGATCATCGGATGCAGGAGACGGCTCGTCACGAAACCGGGCGCGTCACGCACCACCACCGCGCGCCTGCCGATCCGGGTCAGCAGCGACAGCACCGACTCGACGGTCTTGTCCGCGGTCCGCGGGCCGCGGATCACCTCGACCATCGAGATCAGGTACGCGGGGTTCATGAAGTGTGTTCCGATGAGGTCTTCCGGACGTTGCACCCACGACGCCATTTCGTCGATGGGGATGCCGGAAGTGTTGGAGATCAAAGGGGTTCCGGGCTTGACCGACGCCGAGACGCCGGAGAGCACTTCCGCCTTCTTCTCGGGCAGCTCGGTGACCGCCTCGATGACCACCGCCGCGTCCGCGACGTCGCTCAGCGAAAGGGTCGTGCGCAACTTCGCCGGGGTGCGCCCGGGCGGGAGCGCACCCGTCAGCTGCGCGTGCCGCAGCCCGGTGGCGGACGCCGCGGCGGCGCGGTCCAGCACGCCCTCGTCGACGTCCACCAGCACGACAGGCAACCCGTGCCCGACGACGAGCGTCGAGATCCCGGTGCCCATGACACCCGCTCCTACGATGGCAACGAGCGGCTCGTCCATGACGCCTCCTCCAGACCCAGTGGTTCATAGCTGCCGGAGTCGGGCCCGATCCAGTACCGGCGCCGCTGGAACGAGTAGCCCGGCAGGGACACCCGCCGGGGTCGCGATGTGCCGCGGAAAGCGTCCCAGTCGATGTCCACAGTGGACTGCCACAGTCTGCCGACGGCGTCGAGCAGGACGGCGTGGCCGGATCGGTTCCCGTCTCCGGGTGGTAGCGACGGCAAGGCCACCAGTTTCTTCGTCGTTTCCTGCCGCGCGACGATTTCGGTCAGCGTGCTGCCCGGTCCCACTTCCAGCAGGAGCCGTCCGGGCTCGGCGGCCAGCTCCCGCAGGCCGTCGGTGAACAGGGCGGGCTCACGGAGGTGGCGGGCCCAGTGAGCGGGCTCCACGGCGTCCTCCGGGCCGATCCAGGTCCCGGTCGCGCCGGAGATGTACGGCACCTGCGGCGGTTTGCGCTCGTAGCGCGTCACCCTGGCGGTGAACTCGGCCACGTGCGCGTCGAACATCCCGTCGGTCCCGGCGCGGGAGCGGATCCCGGCGGCGGCGATCGTGACGTCGAGGGCGTCCGCCAGGTCGAGCACGCCCGCCAGACAGGCCGCCACGTACTCGCCGTCGCCCTCGCCGATCATCGCGTCGGGGCGGACTCCCCACGACTGCCACAGCCGGGCGAGGGACCACTGCAGGCTGAAGGCCGCGGCCGCCACGCCACGCGGGTCGTCCCGCCCTGCCGCCGGACCGTCCTCGGTGGACGGAAGGAGCAGGCCGCGCAGGTCGTAGCCGAGCAGTGGCCTTGCCAGGGCGGCACAACGGTCGACTTCCTCGGCGAAGACCGGTTCGCCGCGGTAGATCGCCGAGGCGGCGTCCGGCCGGTGCGAGGCGCTGCCCGGGAACATGAAGACCACCTGGCGGGCGTTCACGTCGTCGACCGCGTCCGCGGCTCCGTGCTCCGCCAGCGCCCGGAGCGCGGCGATCGCCTCGTCCCGGTCGCGGACCACCAGATGACGGCGGCGCCGGAACTCGCGCCTGCCGACCTGCAGGGTGTAGGCGACGTCGGCGAGGTCGAGGTCGTCCTGCCGCTCCAAGCGGCCGGCGAGGGCGCTCGCCGCGTCCGACAGGGCTTTCCCGGTCCGCGCGGACAGGACGAGCAACCGTTCGTCGCGGGTGTCCGGAGTGGCGGCTCGCGGTGCCGGAGCCTCCTGGAGCACCACGTGCGCGTTGGTGCCGCCGACGCCGAAGGCGCTGACACCGGCCCGTCGCGGCGTCGCGCCACGGGTCCAGGGACGGGCGGTGGTCGGCACGTAGAACGGGGTGCGTTCCAGCAGCAGTGCCGGGTTGGGCGCGTCGAAGTTGATGCTCGGCGGGATCTCTTCGTGTTCGAGCGCCAGCACCGCCCTGGCGAACCCCGCCGCGCCCGCGGCGGCGTCCAGGTGACCGATGTTGGCCTTCGCCGAACCGATCGCGCAGTACCCGCGCTCACGGGTGTTGAAGGCCTTGGTGAGCCCGGCGACCTCGAGCGGGTCGCCGAGCGGGGTGCCCGTGCCGTGCGCTTCGAGGTAGCCGATGGTCTCCGACGGCACCCCGGCCACCGCCTGCGCGGTGGCGATCACCTCGGCCTGTGCCTGCGAGCTCGGCGCGCTGAACCCGAACTTCGCCGAACCGTCGTTGTTCACCGCGGTACCGACGATCAGCGCGCGGATGTGGTCGGAGTCCGCGAGCGCGTCGCTCAACCTGCGGAGTGCCACGACCGTGACGCCGTAGCCGGGTACCGTCCCGCTCGATGCGGCGTCGAACGGACGGCAATGGCCGTCACGCGCGAAGATGCCGCCCGCGACCACCGGATAGCCGCCGATCAAGGGGATGGGCAGCGCCACCCCGCCCGCCAGCGCCATGTCGCACTCGTGCCCCAGCAACGCCTGGCAGGCGAGGTGGATGGCGACGAGCGAGGTGGAACACGCCGACTGCACACTCATCGCGGGGCCACGGAGGTCGCACAGGTACGCCGCCCTGGTCGCGAGGAAGTCCTTGTCGTTGTACGGACGTGCGGAGAAGGCCGCCATCGACCCCCGGAACCGCGCGTTCGCCAAGAGGTTCAGCGGCAGGTACTTGTTGGCGAAGCAACCGGCGTAGACACCCACGGCGCCGTCGAACCGCGACGGGTCGTGCCCGGTGTCCTCCAGCGCGTGCCAGGCGCATTCGGCGAAAAGCCGCTGCTGCGGGTCGCTGATCTCCGCCTGTTCCGCGCTGTACCCGAAGAACTCCGCGTCGAAGTGGTCGGCGTTCTCGATGACCCCGGCGGCGGGCACGTAGTCGGGGTGCGCCACCATTTCCGCCGGCCACCCGGCTTCGGTCAGCTGCTCGGTGCTGAACCTGCTGATCGACTCGACTCCGTCCCGCTGATTGCGCCAGAACTGCTCGATGGTGTCGGCGCCGGGCAGCCGCCCGGCGAGCCCGACGACCGCGATCGGTTCCGTCCCGTCTTCCATTTCGGTACTCACACCCCCGCCTTCCCTGTACGCCGTCTGGCGGCCTGTCCGGCGGCACGGCGGGCGGATCCCCGCGCGGCACCCGCGCCGACCGCCTCGTCGGGCCCGTCCGACGGCTTGCGGTCGATCGCCTCCGCGAGTGCCCGTGCCGACGGATACCGGAACATGTCCACCAGCGAGAGCTCGTTGTCCCGGTGTTCGAGCAGCCGGGCCCTGGCCACCACCACGAGCAGCGAGTTCCCGCCGAGTTCGAAGAAGCTGTCGTCCACGCCCACCCGGTCCACGCCGAGCACGTCCCGCCACACGTCGGTGACCAGCCGTTCGGTCTCGTTCGTCGGCGGCGCGTACTCCGTCGTGGCCTCGGGCCGCACGTCCGACAGGTCGGGCAGCGCCCGGCGGTCGACCTTCTTGTTCGGGGTCAACGGCACCGTGTCGATCGCGTGGAACGCGCTGGGCACCATGTAGCCGGGCAACCGCGTGGCGAGGAAGGCGCGCAGCTCGACGGTGTTCGTCGGCCTGCCCGCCGCCGGCACGTAGTAGCCGATGATCCGTTGTTCCGCGCCGGTGCCCCGGATGACGGCGACCGCCGACCGGACCCCCGCGTGGTCGGCGAGCGCGGTCTCGATCTCGCCGAGTTCGATCCGGTGACCGTGCAGCTTCACCTGATCGTCGATGCGGCCGAGGAATTCGAGTCCGCCGTCCGGCCGCCAGCGGGCCAGATCGCCCGTCCGGTAGACCCGCGCGCCAGGCCCGCCGTCGAACGGGTCGGGCTGGAAGCGTTCGGCGGTCACCTCGGTGCGGTCGAGGTAACCCCGGACCACGCCGTCCCCGCCGAGCAGCAGCTCTCCGGGGACGCCCGTCGGGCACAGGCGCGTGTCGCGGTCGACCACGTAGGCCCGGACGTTCGCCAGCGGCCGCCCGATGGACACCGGGCCGGCGTCGGCCGGGATCTGTGACGTCGTCGCCCAGACCGCGGCCTCGGTCGGCCCGTACATGTTGTGGACCGTGCCTCCGACGGCGTCGGCGAGGTCGCGGGCCAGATCGGCGGGAAGCGCCTCGCCGCCCACCAGCAACCGGCTGAGCCGGGGGAGTTCGGCACGCGCGTCCTGATCCGCCAGCAGTGCGCGGGCCAGGGACGGCGTGCACTGCAGATGCGTCACCGCGTGCTCGCGCAGCTGGTCGGCGATCGGCTCCTCGGCCTTCGCCAGCGCGGCATCGCGGCGTTCGTCGCTGATCTCCCGGACGGTCGTCAGATGGGTCAGCGCGTCGAGCGCCGCGTTTTCGTCGACGCCGAAGTCGATCAGGCAGGCGACCTCGTCGACGCCGGCGGCCTTCATCCGGTCCACCATGTCGGCGCAGACCTGCGGGGTGCCGAGCAGGCTGGCGGTGGCGAAGAACCGATCGAAGGCCCTGTCGACCAGCTCCCGCAATTCCTCGGTGGACAACGCCTTGAAGTCCGCGGCGCTGCCGGTGGTCGCGCCGAGCGACGCGATCAGGTCGAAGGAGGTCTCCAGGTACCGGCTCATCGGCTCCCGCACCAGCTCCCGCACCTCGTCGAGGTCCTGCCCGACGAACGTGTGGACCATGACCGCCACATGGCCGTCCCCGGGTCCGTGCCCGGCTTCGCGCCAGCTCTTGCGGTACAGCGCGATCTTCTCGGCCAGCTCCTCCAGGTTGTGCCCGAGGAGATGGGTGAGGACCCCGGTGCCCGCCTCGCCCGCCATCCGGAAGGTCTCCGGATGCTTGGCACTGGTCAGCCACACGGGCAGCTCGGGCTGGACGGGCCGGGGGAACACGCCGACCTCGACCTCGGCGCCGACACCGTTGAGCCGCGTCACCTTCTCGCCGCTCCACAGCTGCCGGACCTGGGCGAGCCCGTCCATCATCAGCTGCTTGCGTTTCTCGAACCGGTCCGGCGCGAGCGCGAAGTCGTTGGCGTGCCAGCCGGACGCGAGGGAGATGCCTGCCCGGCCCGCCGAGAGGTTGTCCACGACGGACCATTCCTCCGCCACCCGCAACGGGTCGTGCAGCGGCAGCACCACGCTGCCCGCGCGCACCTGGACCCGTTCGGTGATCGCGGCGACGGCCGCCGCCATCACCGACGGGTTCGGGTACAGCCCGCCGAACCGGTGGAAGTGGCGTTCGGGCGTCCACACGGCGGTGAAACCGTTGCGGTCGGCGAACTTCGCGCCTTCGAGCAGCAGCCGGTAGCGGTCTTCGGAGCTGGCTTCGGAGTCGCTGCCGAAGTAGAGCAGGCTGAAATCGATGTCGCGGGAGCGAGCTTCGGCCACCTCGGCCGATTCCGCGGCGGCCGCGGCCGACGGCAGGGGAGGCTCGCCGCGCAGCACGATCCGGTGGCCGTGCGTCAGCGCCCACAGCAACTCGACCACGGAGATGTCGAAGGACACGCTCGTCACCGCGAGCCAGGTGCTCGGCTCGTCGGCACCGAAGACGTCGTCCATCCCGGCGAAGAGGTTGACCACGTTCCGATGGGTGACCATGACCCCCTTCGGCCGCCCGGTGGACCCGGACGTGTAGATCACGTACGCCAGGTTGTCGGGGGTGGCCGCCGGTGCCGAAGTGCCGAGCGGGTCTTCCGGCGCCTCGGTCAGGTCGGGAACCACGACCTGGGTGGCGCCGAGGCGCCCGGCGGCCGCGGCCGACCGGGAGTCCGCCACGATCAGCCGCACGCCGGCGTCGCCGACCATGAACGCCAGCCGATCGCGCGGATAGCCGGGATCCAGCGGGAGATACGCCGCGCCCGCCTTGAGGATCCCCAGCAGGGTGACCATCAGCAGCGAGGTGCGGCCGAGGTGGACGCCGACCGGTTCGTCCGGTGCCACGCCGAGTCGGCGCAGCCGCCGGGCGAACCGGTCGGCGAGCCGGTCGAGTTCGCGATAGGTCAGGGTGGCGTCGGAGGCGACGACGGCGACCGCGTCGGGTGTCGCGGCCACGCGTTCCGCCAGCAGCTGGTGCACCAGGAGGTCGGGGATTCCTGCCTGGGCACCGGCCTGCCAGCCTGACAGGGTGGCGAGCTCGGCCGACGGCAGCACCGTCAACTCGTCGACGGGCCGGTCCGGGGTGTTCGCGGCGGCCGTCACGACTTCGACGTAGCGCTCGGCGATGCGCTCGGCGGTCGTGGCCTCGAACAGGTCCGTGCTGTACTCCAGCCTGCCGGTCACGCCGGCCGGGGTCCGCGCGAGACTCAGCGTGAGGTCGAAGCGAGCCGTGCCGGTGTCGCCCAGCACCGGCCGCACCTGGCAGCCGTCCAGGCGCAGCCCCGCCCCTTCGTCTTCGTACCGGTAACTGAACAGCACCTGGAACAACGGGTTCTGGGCGAGGTCACGGTCGGGGTGCAGCTCCTCGACGAGCTTCTCGAACGGCAGGTCCTGGTGGGCCAGCGCCCCCTTGACCTCCGTCCACAGCCGCTGGATCAGCTCACGGAACGTCGGGCCGGAGCCGAGGTCGCAGCGGAGCACCAGGGTGTTGGTGAAGAACCCGATGAGCCCGGCCAGTTCGGGCCGTTCCCGCCCGGAGACCGGGGTGCCGACCACGACTTCGTCCTCGCCGACGTGCGCCCGCAGCAGGACCGCGAACGCGGCGAGCAGGATGCTGAAGAGCGTGACACCTTCCGTCCTGCCCAGCTCCTCGAGCCGCCGGACCGAGGCAGGCGGCAGCTCGAACGAGATCGCGTTGCCGCGATAGCTCTGCACCGGCGGGCGGGCGTGGTCGGTGGGCAGATGCCGCGTGGGCATGCCGTCCAGCCTGTCCGTCCAGTACGACAGCAACCTGTCGAGCTCGGGCCCGGCCAACGTGCTTTGCTGCCACTCGGCGAAGTCTGCGTACTGCATGGGCAGCTCGGGCTCTTGCCCCGTCCGGCCGTTCAGGGCGGCCCGGTACTGGACTTCGAGCTCCCTGCCGAGCATCCCGACCGACGCGGCGTCACAGGCGAGGTGGTGCACGGTGAGCAGCAGCCGGTGCTGCTGCTCACCCAGGCGCAGCAGGCGGGCCCGGATGGCCCGGCCCGCCACCAGATCGAACGGCGCGCCCGCTTCCTCGTCCGCGAGCCGCGCCACCTCACGCGCCGTCCGGCCGGGTGCGGTCAGGTCGACGACGGGGATGGACACGGTGGCGGGCGGCAGGACCACCTGATGTGGTGTCCCGGCGGTCGAGCGGAAGGCGGTCCGCAGGATCTCGTGGCGCCGCACGACTTCGGTCAGCGCCTGTTCGAGTGCCGGGTGGTTCAGCCTGCCGGTGATGTCGTAGCCGAGAGGGACGTTGTAGACCGCGCTGCCCGGCTGCAGCTGATCGAGGAACCACAGTCGCCGTTGCGCGTACGACAGCGGAGACGAACTGTCCTCTTCGGACTTCCGCCGCAGCAGTTCGGCCAGCAACGCCCGCCGGTCCTCTGCCTCCGATTCGCCGGCCCCGCTCACGGCCGCACCTCGGTTTCCCCCGCGTCGCGCAGGAGCGACTCGACTTTCTCGTCACTGAGCTGATCGAGCCCGGTCAGCAGTGCGGCCGTGCGGCGGGCCCGCGGCTTGATCGGGCCCGCTCCCGGTCCTGTCGTCGCGACGGTCACGGCGTCCGCCAGGCTCGCGACAGTGGGCTGCTGGAGGAAGGTCGCCATCGGCACCGCGACACCGAAGGCCTCGTTCACCTGAGCCACCAGCCGGGCCGCGAGCAAGGAATGGCCGCCGACGCGGAAGAAGTCGTCCACCCGCCCCACCGGGCGGTCGTGGAGCAACGCCGACGCGAGCCGTGCGACCCGCTCTTCCGTCTCCGTCCGCGGCACCTGCTCCGCCTCGGGTACGACAGGGGTGCTCGGCGCCAGCGCGGCCAGCGTGTCCTGGTCCACCTTGCCGTGTTCGGTGAGCGGCAAGGAGGAAAGCACCACGACCTCGTCCGGCACCATGTAGACGGGCAGCCGATCGCGCAGGAACGCCAGCAGCTTCTCGTCGGGGCCGGTTTCGCTCCAGCCGTCGCCACAGGCGTACGCCACGAGCGAGACCTCGGCACCCGCCGCGGGCGCGCGGGCGATGACCACGGCTTCCCGCACGTCCGGATGCTCCCTGAGGGTGGCCGCCACCTCTCCGGGTTCGATCCGGAAGCCCCGGATCTTCACCTGCTCGTCCGCGCGGCCGAGGAATTCCAGCTGCCCGTCGGGACGCCAGCGGACCAGGTCACCGGTGCGGTACAGGCGGGCGCCGGGGTCGTTCGCGAACGGGTCGACGGGGAAACTCTTCGCGGTGAGCTCCGAGCGGTTCACGTAGCCGCGGGCCACCGCCGTCCCGCCGAGGTACAACTCGCCACGGACACCGGTGGGCACACGCTGCCCTTCGGCGTCCAGCACGTGGGTGTCGATCCCGCTGATCGGCCTGCCGATCGACGGGCGTCGTCCCGCCGGGTCCGGCGCCACCAGGCCCGCCGTCGCCACGACCGTGTTCTCCGTCGGCCCGTAATGGTTGAACAACCGGAACGGCAACCCCTCGGGAGGCGCCGACGGCAGCGCGTCGCCGCCGGTCAGCAGCGCCCGCAACGCGGTTTCGGCGGGCCACGGCTCGTCCAGGACGGCCGCGGCGATGGGGGTCGGCAGGAAGGCCGAGGTGATCCCCTCGTCGCTGAGCCAGCGCACCAGTTCCGTTGGCGCGGAACGGAAATCCGGCGGGACGACACACAGGGTGGCGCCCGCCGCGAGGGTGGGCCAGATCTCCCACGTCGACGCGTCGAACCCGGGGCTCGCGAACAGCGTGGTCCGGTCGGCCGGGCTCAGCTCGTATTCGGCGATGTGCCAGGCGACCAGGTTCGCCAGTCCCCGGTGGGACAGGGCGACTCCCTTGGGCCTGCCTGTCGATCCCGACGTGTAGATGAGGTACGCCAACCGTTCCGGGGTGACCGGGTCACCGGGGTCGACCTGCCCGTCCCGGACGAGGGCACCCAGGTCGAACACGCGGAAGTCGCTGGTCGGGGTCGGCAGCCGGAGCCGCATTTCCGGCGTGGCAAGGACTTTCCGCACGCCCGCGTCCTGCAGCATGAAGCTGATCCGCTCGGCCGGGTAGCCCGGATCGACGGGCAGATAGCACCCGCCCGCCAAGAGCACCGCCAGCTCGCCGACGACCAGCTCGACGGACCGGTCGGCGCACACCGCCACCGGTTCCTCGGCGGTGATGCCCGCCTCCTGGAGCTTGTCGGCCAGCCCGCCGGCCCGCCGCCACAGGTCGCCGTAGGTGAGCTGCCCGTTCGGCCAGCTGACCGCGACGGCGTCCGGCCGGCTCCGTGCCTGCCGCTCGATCAGCTCCGTCACCGGCTCGGTGCCCGCCGTCGCGGGACCGTGGGTCCAGCGTTCGAGCTGGTCCGCTTCCTCGGCGGGGAGCAGGCGCAGCGCGCCCACCCGCGTGTCCGGGGCGGACACCGCGTCGGCGAGCAGGGTCAGGTAGTGCGTGATCATCCGCGTCATGGTGGCTTCGTCGAACAGGTCCGACGAGTGCTCCCAGATCATCGTGAGGTCGTCGTCCTCGGCACTGGACGCACGGCCGATGCGCTGTTCGGCGCGCGGGATCACGATCACGTTGAGATCGGATTTGGCCGTGAGGTTCGAGCGTTCGGTGACCCGGCCGGTCAGCCCGCCGAAGTCGATGTCCGGCACCGCGGAGTCGTGGAAGCTGAACATGACCTGGAACAGCGGGGTGCGCGAGGTGTCGCGGACCGGGTCGATCGCGTCGATCACCGCGTCGACCGGGGTGTCCGACCAGGCCAATGTCTCGGCGACGGTCTGCCGCACCTGTTCGAGCAGCTCGCTGAACCGCTGGTCGCCCGACACGTTCGTGCGCAGGACCAGCGTGTTGACGAGCATGCCGAGCAACGGCTCCAGCTCGGGCACGTTCCGGTTGGCCGCGCCGGTCCCGACGAGCATGTCCCGCTGCCCGGTGTAGCGGTACACCAACGCCGCGAAGCCCGCGTACATCGTGGAGAACAGCGAAACCCGGTTCTCGCGGCTGAAGGCTCGCAGGGCCCGTGCCAGCTCGGACGGGATCCGGATCCGCGGCGCCCGGCCGCGGAAGGTCATCACCGCCGGCCGTGGCCGGTCTGCGGGCAGTTCCAGGGTGTCCGGGGCGCCTGCCAGCCGTTCGGTCCAGTGATCGACGTGCGCACGCAGTACGTCGCCGCGCATGAAGTCCCGCTGCCAATAGGCGTAGTCCGCGTACTGGATGCCCAGTTCGGGCAGCGGCGAGGGCTTCCCGGCGGCGAAGGCCGGATAGAGGGCGCGCATTTCGGACAGGAACACCGAGAGCGACCATCCATCGTGGACGAAGTGATGCTCCACGTGCAGGAAGGTGTTCTGGTCGTTCTCGTGCCGCAGCAGTACCCAGCGGGCCAGCGGCGGGTTGGCGAGGTCGAACGGCTGACGCAGCTCCGCCGCGACGACCGTGTCGGCCTCCGCTGCCGGGACGTCGAGCACCTTCAGCGGTGCCTTGACCCCGTCCACCGGTCGCTGGTGCCCGACCCCGTCGATCGGGACGAAGGCTGTCCGCAGGACCTCGTGCCGCCGGACGATCTCGTCCAGCGTCGCGCGCAGGGCGTCGACGTCCACCTTGCCCTGCAACGAAACCGTGGCCTGGAAGTTGTAGGCCAGGTTGCCGGGCGAGAGCTGTTCGAAGAACCAGATCCGTTCCTGCGGCAGGGAAAGCGGGATCGGCCGGTCCCGTTCGACCCGGCGCAGCGGCGGCGCGATCGGCGCGATCGCCGCGGAGGCGGGTCCGTCACCCTCGGCCGCGGCACGCTCGTCGACGATCGCCGCGAGGCTCGCCACGGTCCGGGCGGTGAACAGCTCGGCCACGCTCACCGCGGCGTTCAGGTCGTTCGCGAGCGGGACCGCGAGCCGTCCGACGAGCAACGAGTTCCCGCCCAGCGCGAAGAAGTCGTCGTGCAGGCCGACCTCGGTGATGCCGAGCAACCCGGCCACGATCTCGGCCACCGCCACCTGTGTCGGGGTGCGCGGCGCCACGGCGACGTCGGCCAGGCCCGCCGCCGCCCGGTCGGGCGCGGGGAGGGCGGCGCGGTCGACCTTGCCGTTGGGGGTCAGCGGCAACGTGGGCAACGAGACGATCGCCGACGGCACCATGTAGGCGGGCAGCCGGATCCCGACGAACTCGACAAGCTCGGCAGGCGCGACCTCGGAAACCACGTAGGCGACCAGACGCGCGTCCGGGCGACCCGAGTGCTCGACGGCCACGAAGGCGTCCCGGACGCCGGGGTGCTGCTTGAGGACCGTGGCGATCTCGCCGGGTTCGATCCGGAACCCGCGGATCTTGGCCTGGTCGTCGTACCGGCCGATGTACTCGAAAACACCGTCCTGGCGACGGCGGACCTTGTCGCCGGTCCGGTACATCCGTTGCCCGGGAACGTTGATGTCCGGCACGAACGCCGCCGCCGTGCCGACCGGGTCGCCCAGGTATCCGCGCGCGACACACTCGCCCGCCAGGCACAGCTCGCCCGCTTCACCGTCGGGAACCGGGTCGAGCCCGTCGAGCACATAGCAGCGCACGCCGTCGACCGGTACGCCGATCGGCGGCGGCACGGGGCCGTCCGGCAGCACCTCGCAGGCCGTCACCTTCACCGTGGTTTCGGTGGGCCCGTAGAGGTTGATCACGGGGAACGACAGCCCGTCCGGCACCCCGCGCTGCATCGCCGAGCCGCCGGTGTGCAGGAACCGGAGGACCGTGTGCGCCGGCCACTGCTCGTCGAGGATGGCTTCGGCGAGCGGTGTGGGCAGGAAGGTCACGGTGATCTGCTGGTCTGCCAGCCAGGTGGCGAGCGCGGGTGGCGAAGTGCGCACGTCGGCGGGCGGGATCACCAGGGTGGCGCCGGCGGTCAGGGTGAACCAGATGTCCTGGACGGACACGTCGAATCCGGGACTGGCCAGCAGGGTCGACCGGTCGTCCGGCCGGGTCCCGTAGGTCTTGTGGTGCCAGCGCATCAGGTTGGCCAGGCTCGCGTGGGTCACCGCGACACCCTTGGGCCGCCCGGTGGAACCCGACGTGTAGATCACGTACGCCAGCGCGGCGCCGTTCACCCGGGGCGGTTCCGGAATGGCCGCGTCAGCCGGTTCCTCGGTCAGATCGACCAGCAGGACGTCTTCGCCGAGCGGTGCACCGGCGGACACCAGCGACGCGGTGGTGAGGACCGCGGCGGCGCCGGAAAGCTCCAGCAGCTGACTGATCCGCGCGGCGGGATGGGCGGGGTCCAGCGGCAGATACGCCGCGCCGGCCAGCAGGACGGCCAGCTCGGCGACCACCAGCTCCGCCGACCGGTTGGCGTAGACGGCCACGACGCTGTCCTGGCCCACCCCCCGCTCGACGAGCTTGCTCGCCAGACCGGACGCGTGCGCGGCGAGGTGCCGATAGGTCAGCCTCAGGTCGCCGTCCTGCACCGCGATCGCGTCCGGTGCTTCGGCCACCCTGGCGTGGAATTCGTTGAGCACCATCGCGCGCGTTATCCTTCGCTGTGAGAGTGAGCGGCCGAACCGGTCTGTTCCACCGCGCGACGCAGGCTCAGCGGGCGCATGTCCGTCCAGACCTCACCGATGTGGGCCAGGCATTCCGTCTTGGAACCGCTGACGCCGTCGCCGCGCCAGCCCGGAGGCAGGTCGCGTTCGGTGGGCCAGATCGAGTACTGCTCCTCGTCGTTGAGCACGACCACATAGGACTGGGCGTCTCCGTCCACGGGTTCCTCCGGTTCGGCGGGATACGGGTTGACCTGCTGCGGCCGTCATGACCGGCGTCGGGGCCGTGGGGATGACGGGCACGGCGAGCGCTGCGGGAGGTCGCGAAGACAAAAGGTGCGTCGTGAGCCTCACGACCGAGGACCGACGAGCGCCGGCCGGGTGCGGACCCCGAGCCCATGGCTGTCGGAGAACTACCATCCCCCATGCGTTCCACCACGACAGCATGGGCCGCGCCGGTGCGCGGCAATAGAGTATGGCGATTACTCTAGTGCTCCCGGATTTTTCGAACTTCGACGTGGATCTCGAGTCTCGGACGCCGGTGTGAGGTCAAGCGGTCGGTTCGGGTCACTGACCTGTCCGTGAACGCGGCTCCGTGTCTTTCGGGAATGGGCTCGAATCGGCGAAAGTGTTACCCAGGGTAAGAGGTGTGGGGAAATAAGGACGTTCGATGTCCCTATTTCCCCACAGCGGCCGGAAAGAATTCGGTACTTATGCCCTCTGCGGCTCCACCGACTCGGTGCCGTCGGTGATGTGGTGCGGTGCGGCGACACGGTTGATCTTCACCGGGTCCAGTGCGCCGGACGGCCGGGCCCGCTTCGAACAGGTCCTCCAGGTAGTGCTCCCAGCCGCCGGGCGACGAGATCTGGAGGACCCGGGGCGGCTCGGAGAGGCGGCGCAGGGCGTGCGGAGCCCCGTGGGGCAGCAGGACGAACGTGCCCTTGGCCGCGACGTGGGTCTCGTCGTCGAACTCGATGCCGAGTTCGCCGTCGAGGACGTAGACGCACTCGTCGGCCTCGTGGTGCACGTGCCGCGGGATGTCCACGGCGACCGTGACCTCGAGCAGCGAAAACCTGACATCGGTGTCTTCGGTCGTCGCCTTGACGCTGAACGCGGGCGGCAGCGGCACGCGGCCGGTGTCGGCCCCGCGACCGCGGCCATCGACGCGGCCCGCGGGCGGCCCGGGCTTCTCCGCCCGGACTACACCGTGTCCGACGGGGGCCGCTTCCTCGAACTGGATTCGGAGAAGGTCGAGCAAGGCCGACGGGGGTGCCACGTCGAGAACGTCCTAGGCGTCACTGATCGAGTCGCCCGGAAACGGCGCGCATGGCGCGTCCGACCGCCTGGAGGTCTTCCGGTTCGATCACGTCGACGAAGTGTTCGCGGACAGTGCGGAGGTTGTCCGGCGCCGCGCGAAGCAGGGTCTCGTGTCCCTGATCGGTGAGCCGGGCGCGCACGCCACGGCCGTCGTCGGCGGTCGATTCCCGCTGGACCAGGCCGCGGGCTTCCAGTCCGTTGATGCGGTGCGAGAGCCGGCTACGTGAGTAGTACGCCGATTCCGCGAGGTCGGCCATACGCATCGATCGACCGTCCGCTTCGGACAGTCGTACCAGGAGTTCGTACTCCGCCAGGGAAAGCCCGTGCTGCTCGCGCAGCCGCCGGTCGAGCAGGTCGACGAACCGGACGGATCCTTCGATGAACGCACGCCAGTCGCGCTGCTGGTTCGCGTCGAGCCAGTTGGTCACGCCGCCACCCTAACAGTTGACGCCTTCAACCACTTCGGTCTAGCTTTGATTGAAGACTTCAACTAGATGGGGGCGCGATGGCGAACGAAGCCTGGGTGATTCAGGAGAAGGACGCGGAGGTCATCGAAAAGCCCGCGTTGTGGTTGCTCGCCGACGGCGGGCACACGGGCGGTTTCCTCGGGGCGAACCGTCTTTCCTTGCGTGCCGGGGAACCTGGCACGAAACCGCACTATCACGAGAAGTCCGCGGAGGCGTTCTACGTGCTCGACGGGGCGCTGCGGATGCTGGTGGGCGTCGAAACGGTCAGGGTCGAACGGGGCGGTTACGTGGTGATCCCGCCGGGAGTCCACCACGCGTTCGCCGCGCCGCCGGACACCGCCGCGGACGTGCTCATCACGCTGGCGCCGGGGGTCGAACGGTTCGGGTACTTCCGGGTCTTGCCGGGGA
Source organism: Amycolatopsis speibonae (assembly GCF_042647925.1). Lineage (NCBI taxonomy): Bacteria > Bacillati > Actinomycetota > Actinomycetes > Pseudonocardiales > Pseudonocardiaceae > Amycolatopsis > Amycolatopsis speibonae. The sequence goes on along the minus strand of NZ_JBHRWK010000031.1, from coordinate 50,081 downwards.
TCCTGCGCGGGGAGGTCCCGCCGGAGGAGGTCGAGCGGGTGCACGAACGGTATGACGTCCACTTCGTCGATGTGCCGGAGTGGGAGGAGCGCGGGGACGGGACCGGGGCTGGGGTGACGCGTGGGTTGGGGTGGTCGTGAGTGGTAAGTGTCGTTAGAACGACACTTACCACTCACGACCACGGTGAGGGGCGCTGTCTGGAGGTGGCTCGTCCGTGAAGGCCTCCTTTCCTACCCTGACGGTAGTGGAGGGGGGCTTCACGGCGTCCGGTATCGCCACTTCTGGGGCTGGTCGCGGTGAAGGGCTTCTTCCTTGCGTCTGGCGTGAGGAGGGGGTGTCGTTGGGGCGGAACGGTCTTTGCCTCTTTGCCGCTGACCTGGGTGAGAGTGATCCCAGTGGGCGCCCGGATCGACGGTGAAGGAATTGGGACGGTGAGTGTCCTAATTCCTTCATCGTCGCGAGGTCACCCTTGGTCAACGGAAGATTGGGGACGGTGAGTGTCCCGGATCTTCCGTTGATCAAGGTCGCGCCGAGGCGAAGCAGGGTGTTGCCGACGAAGGATTCGGAACTTTCTTCATCAACGAGGCCGAGCGTGGAGGATTCGGGACGTTGAACGTCCCGAATCCTCCACGCTCGACCGCCCGGCACACCAATGGGTAAGCAAATGCCGGTCCGTTATTGAGAGGTAAGGCAAAGGTGTCGGGTGGTCGCTGGTCTGCGTGTCAGCTTCGCGACACCGGCATGGCAGCGGGGACACGACACATTCGCCTTATCCCTCAAGAGAACCGCCCTAGCCACTCACGAGACCGCGAGAGTCACCGGCGAAAAGGCGCGCTCACTTGACTTCGTGGATCTCCGGGTAGAGGACGGTGCGTCTGGTCGCGCCTCGTTCGCACATGGATTCCAGCGCGTAGACGACGCTTTCGGCGATTTGATGGGAATCCTGGACCACGGTGGCCCGAAGCGGGCTCTCTCCGGTGTCGATCAGGGCCCGTGCCTCGGTGGTTCCGTCCACGCCGATGACCACGGTGTCCGGCGTGACCGGTGAGGTCGTCGCCCGAAGCGCGTCGACAGCCCCCAGAGCCATCTCGTCATTGGTGCAGAAAATGGCGTCCAGGCGTCCCGCATTCGCGGCCAGTACGTGAATGTGGGATTGCACGGCGTCGTGAGCGCGAGGACGATTGAAGGCGCAGCTGTCGTCGAGGGTGATCGAAACGTCGGTCAATTCCGTTCGAAGAACGGTCGTGCACTGGTTCTGCCGGGCCGGATGCTGCCGGCTTGCCACGATCAGCACGTGTGGCCGCTGTGTTCCGTGCCGCCGGAAGTGCGCGACCAGCCAGCGGCCCGCGAGCTTTCCGAGATCGGAACTGAGATATCCGACGAAGGTGGTGTTGGCGGGGTAGTCGCTTTCGTCGTCGAAAGGTTCGATGTCGGTGAAAACCACCGGCAAGGCCAACGCGGCGCAGAATTCGGTCAGATCCGGTCGCAGCCGGTGTACTTCGGTCGCGACGATGATCCCGCCGAGGTAATGGTGGCGCGCGGCCAGGATTCTGCGGAGGTGGTGTGCCTGCGCCGCGGCGTCGTAATCCCGGTCGGGCACCTTCAGCACCAGGTCGATGCCGCCGCGGTCCAGCACGACGTGCATACGCTGCACGAAACCGGCGACCCAGTATTTCTGGCTGAAAGCCGAGGTCACCAGGAACGCCTGACGGGGCCGTTTGATCCGCGGCGCCCGACGCGGCAGAAAGGGGATCACCGCTAGTGAGCCCACCGCCAGAACGGTCCACGCGGGCAGTTTCGCGATCAGCACATCGCTGCGGATCGCCGCGAGGATCCCGGCGAGCACCAATCCGCCGGTGACCGAGGTCAGGACGGTGAACCGCACCGGAGTGCGATCGCGGTCCAGCATTTTCACGGTGACGACCTCCCGGACGGACGGGACCACGAGGAGCCGGCGTGCTCCCACGGGCAGCGATTATGGGGCCGATCGGCAGCCGGGTGCCATAGCCCGCTCGAACCAAATGCCGGAGGGCCGGCCGGGGACCCGAAAACCGGGTGAGTGACAAGTCGGAAAAGTTCCGACAATGAGTGATCGGGTAATTCCGGGGCTCGGGATCGGGCCGGGTAGTGTCCTGTTCGAAGAATCTGATGTTTTGGGGGATGTTCTGTCATGAACAAGTTCGTTCGGGCCGTGGCGCTTTCGCTGTCGGTGATGGCCGTCTGCTGTTCCTGCGCGGCAGGCGAAGGGACCGTGGTCCCCGTGGCGTCCCCGAGTCCGGAGGCGGTCCCTTCTGCGACTTGGGCTCCGGCGATGTCGCCTGAGGTCGTTTCGGCGGCCTGCGCTTTCCTTGGTGTCGAAGAGCTTCAAAAGGCGCTGCGAGCGAAAGCCGCCTATCGATCGGCGGAACAGGAAGTCGTGCGCGGGCAGAAGAGTGTCAACTACGCGTGTGACTTCAGCCGCGCCGATGACGGTTCCTACATCGGCGGTCTCATGGTGACCGTCGCGCCCGGGAACACGACGCCGGAGGCTTTGCTCGGCGTCGCCGAGGATCAGTGCCTGGGCGAGGGGCAGGCGCAGCCCTTGCCGGACGCCGGGGACGTGGCGATGTGGTGCCGGAACACGGATCTCGACACGCTGGTGACGACCGTCAAACGGAGCCGGGGTGAAGTCCGGATCGCTTATTTGACGCTGGCGGGCGCGCCGATCAGCGCCAACATCCCCGGATACGGCGAGCTGGCGAGAATCCTCGGCGGCAGGCTCTAAGCGCTGAGATCGGGCATGTCCCTGAGCTGACGGCGTGAGGTGATGCCGAGTTTGCGGAAGATGTTGCGGAGGTGGGCGTCCACCGTGCGGGGGCTGACGAACAGGCGCGTGGCCACCTCCTTCGACGTCGCGCCCGACGCGACCTGTCGCGCGATGTGCGTCTCCTGCATGGTCAGGTGGTCGTAGGAGTGTTCGGAGCGGCTGCGCGCCACCTCTCCGGTCGCGCGCAGTTCGTCGGCGGCCCGGCGGGTGAACGCTTCCAGGCCGATCTTCGACAGCTGCTCGTGCGCGGTGCGCAGGTGTTCGCGCGCGTCGCGGCGGCGGCCCGCCCGGCGTAGCCATTCCCCGTACCGCAGGTGCGCCCGTGCGAGGTGCACCGCGAGCGGGCCGCTCGCCAGGTGCCGGAGCGCCTCCAGATGGTCTTCTTCCGCGTCGCTGACCATCGCCCGCGCGCCCGCCAGCACCCCGAGCGCGAAGCCGGTTCCGGCGGGTTCCGTGCGCTCGGCCAGGGATTTCAACGCCGACAGGGCGACGGCGTGCTCCCCGCACCGGACAGCGGCTTCCACCAGTTCGGGCAGCGCGACGCCGGTGAGGAACAGGTCGCCGCTCGCCACGGCCCGCGTCGCCGCGTCCAGTGCGGCCGGATACTCGGCGAGGCCGTTGTACAGCACGGCCGTCGCCCAGTGGATGTTCGCGGTCAGCTGATCGTTGCCGCGATCCGTCGCCTCGGCGGACAGGTCGAGCACCTCTTGACGGCGGCCGCGCATCGCCGCCAGGTGCACTCTCGAGTAGAGCTGCGGCGGATCGCCGAGGGCATCGGCGATCGCCTCCTCTTCGGCGATCGCGGCCATCGCCCGCCCGAAGTGCCCCGTGAGCACAGCGTGCATCGCCACCTGTGAAAGGCCGAGCCGGATGGTCATCGGGGCTCCGGTGTCCCGTCCGGTCCGCACCAGCCAGCCGACGATCGTCGCGTGCAGGTCGATGTCCCACAGCTCGCCCGCGAGCACGGTGGCCAGGGCCGGTGTCCGGGTCCAGCCCGCGTCGTCGCCGGTGAGCACGCGGCGAAGCGACGGCACCCCGGCTTGGTGCCCCTCGGTGGTCAACCGGACCAGCGCGTCGAGGAGATCCGGCGTCCGTGACGTCGCCGGCGCTGAGCGGGCCGCGTCGAGAACCCTGTCCAGCACGCCCGCCGCCCTGCCGACGACGAGCCCCATCTCCAGCGCCGCGACGAAGCACTCGCGCGACCGTTCCGGATCGACGTCGGCGAGGCGCCGCGCGGCCCCCAGGATGAGTTCCGGCCCCCGGACGGCCCCGTCCGCGCCTTGGACGAAGGCGATCCGCCCGCGCAGCAGGTCGACGGAGGCGTGCTGGGGAACGGCCAGTTTCTCGGTGTCGATGCTGGCCAGCAGGTCCGCCGCCGCGTCGGTTCCGCCCGCTTCGAGTGTCGTCCGCGCGGCCGCGAGCGTGCGTTCGACCTGCTTGCCGGGGTCGAGGGACAGCGCCGCCGCGCGTTCGAGGAAAGCGGCAGCGGCCGCGACGCCCCCACGGGCCTGCGCGCGGGACGCCGACAGTTCCAGCTCCGCCGCGACCTGTTCGTCCGGGCCGGTGGTGGCTTGAGCCCGGTGCCAGGCCCGCCTGTCCCCGGCGGAGTCCGGATCGGTGGCCTCGGCCAGCGCCCGATGCGCCGCGTGACGCTGTTCCGGCTCGGCCGCGCGGTACGCGGCCGAGCGCGCCAGCGGATGGCAGAAGCTCGCACGCGTGCCGAACAGGATCAGCCCGGACGCCTCGGCGGCGGTGCTCGCGGCGGGCACGTCGAGGTCCAACAGCCGTGCGGCCGCCCACAGCAGGCCGGGGTCGCCGGTGGGATCGGCGCTCGCGAGGATCAGCAGCCGCCGGGCGTCCCGGGGCAGTTCCGCCATCCTGGCCCGGAAACTCCGTTCGATCCGGCTCGCGATCGGCGACGGCGCCGGCAGCGCGAAGCCACCCGCTTTCGGCAGTTCGATCAGGGCCAGCGGGTTCCCTCGTGCCTCGGCGAGCAGGCGATCACGCACCCGTTCGTCCAGCGTCACGGTCTTCTCCTCGGCCAGCAGGGCGCGTGCGTGCGCGTCGCTCAGGCCACCGACCGTCAGCCCGGGCAGCTCGTCCAGCCCGCGGATCGGGTCCTGGTCGCGGGCGGCGAACACCATCGCGATCGGCTCGGCCGCGATCCGCCGCGCCAGGAAGGTCAACGCCCTCGCCGAGGCGGTGTCCAGCCAGTGCGCGTCGTCGACCACGCACAGCAGCGGACGTTTCGCCGCGGCCGTCGCCAGCAGTTCGAGCGCGGCGAGGCCGACGCGGAAGGGGTCCGGCGCTCCGTCGGCCAGCCCGAAAGCGACGAGGAGCGAGTCGCGGTAGGGCGCCGACAGCGTGTCGAGGTGCGCCAGCGCCGGAACGCACAGCTGGTGCAGTGCCGCGAACGGCAGCTCACCCTCGAACTCCGACCCGGACGCGCGGATGAGCTGGAAACCCTCCGGCGCCGCGTGTGCGACGTGGTCCAGCAGCGAGCTCTTGCCGATGCCCGGCTCGCCGCGGAGGACGAGCACACCACCTTCGCCGCGGCCCGCCGCGCGGGCCAGGGCGAGGAGACGATCGCTTTCGTCGCGCCTGCCGACGAGCGAACGGGAGGACGTCGTGGGCATGCTCTGAACCTTAGCGAGGCGATGCAGACGAGCGCCGCCGACGCGGAACGCGGGCGGCAGACGGACCGGAAGAACCCGCCCCTGCCGGGTTCTGCCGGTCCTTCCTCATGGTCGCGGGCTACTCCGACCGGTGGAATGAGGCCAAGGACGCCAACTAGGCAGGGAGGTCGGCGTGGCAGGCCACCGCGGTACTCAGGTGACTTCGCTGGCGGACAGGGCACCGTCGGCCGAGGGGAACGCGTTCCTCGCGGCGCTGCACGCCGAACACCGGGACCATTTGCTGCGCTTCACCCGCGGCCTGCTCCCCACCGACCCGCACCGGGCCGAGGACGTCGTGCAGGAGTGCCTGTTCCGGGCCTGGCGCAACAGCGAGGCGCTGATCGAGAAGCGCATCCCGCCGCGGCCGTGGCTGTTCCGGGTCGCCCGCAACCTCATCGTCGACTGGGCACGCCGTGACAAGGCCCGCCCGGTCGTGTTCGGGGACGACGACTTCGACCTGCTGCCGGGTGACACCGACTTCGCCGACGAGGTCCTCGACCGGTGCGTCGTCGAGGACGGGCTGGCCCAGCTGACGCCGATCCAGCGCGAAGCACTCGACGAGGTCTACCGGCTCGACCGCACCCGTCAGCGGGCGGCCGTGAGCATCGGCGTCCCGGTGGGGACGGTCAAGTCGCGGGTGCATCACGCGACGATCGCCATGACCGAGGTGCTGGCCTGCAGCGGGGTCACCGCCGCGGGCTGGTGATCAGGCCGTTTCGGGCACCGCGACCCCGAGTTCGGCGGCCAGCTCGTGCCCCGTCCTCCTGGCGAACGGCGTTTCGTACCGGGCGCATTCGGCGAGGGCGTGCACCCGGTGCGCCTTGGCCTCGGCCGGTTTCCCGGCGGCTTCGGTCAGTTTCGCCAGCTCGACCAGGATCTCGATCTTGGCTTCGGACCAGCGCGCTTCGGCCAAGGCGGACAGCAACTGTTCTTCGGCCTCGTCCAGCCGGTTCGCGGTGAACAGGATCCGGCCGTGCAGATGCTGCGCCTTCGCCACCGCGAAGGTCGCGCCATGCCTTCGGAACAGCGACTCGGCCTCGCCCACCAGGTCCAGCGCGGACGCGACGTCGCCGGCCGCCGCGAGACTGTCGGCGAGCCGGGTCAGCACCATCGACAGCAGCTCGTCGTTACCCGGCGCGGTGGCCGAACCCCGGTAGTAGGCCTCGCTTCGCCGTTGCACGGCGACGGCCTCGCCGAACTCGCCGAGGGTGTGCAGCATGCTGCCCAGCAGGGACAGCGCCAGATGACGGCCGTTCGGATAGCCCGCTCGCTCGAACAGGTCCACGGACCGCCTGCACACCAGCGCGGCCTCCCGTGGGGAACCGAGCCGCCGGGTGATGGCGGCCCCGTAGTACCAGGCCCAGGCCTGCACCGTCAGGTCGCCCGCCGCGGTCGCCGCGGCCACCGCGCGTTCATGCGCTTCGAACGCGGCCTGCGGATCCCCGCAGAGCGCGTAGTGCGCCCACGCCACGTAGTTCAGCTGCTCACCCGCCGACCGGACGTCGCCCAGCGCCTCGGCCGCCGCCGCACCCGCGCCGAACACCTCGCGCCAGAGCGGCCCGGTGCCCCGCAGATCCGAGTACCAGTGCATGGCCTGCGCCAGTTCGAGCACCTGTCCGTGCGCGCCGAGGGCGGCCGCCGACCGCAGCGCCCCGCGCCACTGGTGCTGTTCCTCCGTCAGCCACCGGGCCGAGGATTCCCGGTCGCGCACCGGATCGGGCCCGTCGATCGTGACGGTCACCTCGGTCCTGTCGTGATCGAAGAACTGGGCCGCCTTAGTAGCCACCGCGAGCAGCCAGTGCCGGACGCGCTCGGCCGCCTCCCGGACGTCCTCGGCGTTTTCGGCGGTTTCGAGCCTTTCCTTGGCGAACACCCGCAGCAGATCGAGCATCGTGTACCGGCCCGGTGTGCCGCTGAAGCCGAGCAGGCTGGCTTCGGCCAGTTTCTCCAGCGCCGCTTCGGCCTCGTCCGCGGGCCTTCCGGAGGCGATCGCGGCCAGCTCGACGGAGACGTCCGGACCGTCCACGAGCGCCAGCCGCCGGAACACCCGGGCGGTTTCGGGCGCCAGATGGTGGTAGGACAACACGAAGGCGGTGCGGATCTGCAGGTCACCGGCGGTGAGCACGGACAACCGCCGCCGCTCGTTCTCCAGCTGGTCGGCCAGATGCGCGATCGTCCACTGTGGACGGCTGGCGAGCCGGTTGCCCGCGATGAGCAGGGCGAGCGGCACCCCGCCGCAGAGTTCCGCCACCCGCCGTGCCGCGGCCGGTTCCCCCTTCACCCGCCGCTCTCCGGCGACCACGCCGAGCAGGTCCGCCGCCTCGTCACCGGACAGGACGTCGAGGGCGAGGCGGTGCTTCACGTTCAGTCCCGCCAGCGTGCTCCGGCTGGTCACCAGGACCATCGAGCCGGGACTGGTGGCGAGCAGCGGGCGCACCTGGGCTTCGTTGGCGGCGTTGTCGAGGATCAGCAGGATCTCGCGGTCGTGGAGCAGGGACCGGTAGAGGGCGAGCCGGTCTTCGGGATCGTTGGGGAACTGGCGTTCGTCGAGCCCCAGCCCGCGCAGCAGGCGATGCACGGCCCTGTCCGGCGTGAGCGGTTCGGGATCCATCCCGCGCAGGTCGAGGAACAGGCAGCCCTGGGCGAAGCGGTGGGCGTGCCGATGCCCGGCGTCCACGGCCAGCGCGGTCTTGCCGGCGCCCGGAAGCCCGTGCAGCACCGCGACCTGGAGCCGGGACGACGAGGCCGCGGCCTCCGCGACCTCGTCCAGCAGTCGTTGTTCGGCCTTCCGGCCGGTCAGTTCGGTGAGATGGGGCGGCAGGGCGGCGGCGACGGGACGGGGCGCCTCGGCGGGAACGGCTTCGTCCGGCACGACGACACCCCGTCGTCCGGAACGGGCGAAGTCGCTTGCCTCCTTGCCCGCCAGGCCCAGCCCCTCGACCAGCAGTTCCGCGGTGCGCCGCTGCGGAGTGCGGACCCGCCCGCGCTCCATGTCGCTGATACTGCGCACGCTGATCCCGGTCCGCTCGGCCAGCTCCTCCTGCGTCAGCGGGACACGCAGCCGGTAGAAACGAAGGAAGTCTCCGAACGCGGTCTTGTCCACGCTGCGTGGACTCCTCTCAACGACGGCCATGCCGGGCAGGTCAATCCTGCCACGGCATCGCGAGGTTGAGCTCAGGGAAGGTCGGCCGGTGACAGCAGGCGTAGATCCGCGATGGTGGGGGCGCCGGTCGTGCTGAGCCGTCCGGCCTGCCGGGTCATCATGGTCTCCAGGACCTGCCGCGCGTAGCGGGCGTTGCCGAAGGTCTCGTCGCGTTCCACGCCCGCGAAGTGCCCGCGAAGCGCGGTGACCGTCTCCGGGGCGCATTCGTAGCCGTTCGACGAGGCCATCCGGTGCACGATGGTGACCAGGTCGTCGGTGGAGTAGTTCTCGAACTCGATGTGCCGGGAGAACCGCGAGGCCAGACCGGCGTTCGAGGCGAGGAAGGACCGCATCGCCGCGGAGTAGCCGGCGACGATCACCACGGTGTCGTCGCGGTGGTCCTCCATCAGTTTCACCAGGGTGTCGACGGCTTCCTGGCCGAAGTCGCCGCCCGTGGCGCCTTCCGGGGTCAGCGCGTACGCCTCGTCGATGAACAGCACGCCGCCGCGGGCGGACTCGAACGCCTCCCTGGTCAGGTGCGCGGTGTGCCCGACGTAGCGGCCGACGAGGTCGGCGCGCGCGACCTCGACCAGATGGCCCTTGCGCAGCACGCCCAGCGCGGCGAGCAGTTCGCCGTAGAGCCGCGCCACCGTGGTCTTGCCGGTACCGGGCGCGCCGGCGAAGACGAGGTGGTTGTTGATCGCGGGGACCGGCAGCCCGGCTTGGCGCCGCTGCCGCGCGGTGGAGATCAGGTTCACCAGATCGTTGATCGCGTCCTTCACCCCGGTGAGGCCGATCATCGAATCCAGCTTCGTCCGCAGCACCGTCAGTTCGTCGTCGTCGCCGCTGCGCACGGCCTTGCCCGCGTCGCCGGGGACGTCGGGGGCGAGCAGGAGCGACAGGCTCTGGTCGTCGGCGTCCGGATCGCTCGCGAGCCGGAAGGCCTGCCTGTCCACCATTTCCTCGAACACCTTGCGCGCGGTGCGGCCGTTGCCGAAGTCGTCGCCGCGATCCATCTGCCCGAAGTGGACGGACAGCGCGTTCCTGGTGTCCTCGGGCACCTGGTACTGGTGGGCGGTGCACATCTTCTCGACGATGGTCACCAGCTCGTCGGTGCCGTAGTTCTCGAATTCGATGGTGCGGGTGAACCGGGACGCCAGCCCGGGGTTGGACTGCAGGAACGAGGACATCTCCTGCGAGTAGCCGGCGGCGACCACCACGAGTTCGTCACGGTGGTCTTCCATCAGCTTGACCAGCGTGTCGATGGCCTCGCGGCCGAAGTCCGGGCCGCTGCCCTTGCTCTGCGCGCTCAGGGTGTACGCCTCGTCGATGAACAGCACGCCGCCGAGGGCTTTGGTGAACGTCTCGGTGGTCTTGATCGCGGTTCCGCCGACGATCTGGGCGACCAGATCGGCCCTGGCGACCTCGACCAGATGACCTTCGCGCAGCACCCCGAGTTCGGCGAGGATGCTGCCGTAGAGCCGGGCGACGGTCGTCTTGCCGGTGCCGGGCGGGCCGGCGAAGATCAAGTGCCTGCTGGTCGGCGGCGCGACCAGCCCCGCCTGTTCCCGTCGCCGCGCCATCTTGTTCAGGTTCACCAGTGTCTTCACCTGGTGCTTGACACCGCCGAGGCCGACGAGTTCCTCCAGCCTGGCCAGCGGTCCGCTCTCGCCCTCGGAGCTCTGGGGCGCTTCACCGGGTTCGGTGACCGCGGAGACCTCGGCGGCGGCCGTCGTGCCGTCGTTGTCCGGGGCGCCGTTGGCCTTGCTGGTCAGGTTTTCCACGGACAGCCGAGCGTTGGGCACTGTCGTCCGGAGGCCGCCGCCGGTGTTGTCGGAAACCGTGCAGTCCACCACGCTCACCGTCTCGGCCGACTCGATCCGGACACCGTCCCGGCGATTCCCGCTGACGTCGTCGGCGGTCAGCTTCGCCCGCGCGCCCGCTTCCACCAGCACGCCGTGACCGCGGGAGCGCCGCACGGAGGAGCGCGACAGCATCAGCTCCCCGCCGTCGCGCACCAGCACACCGTCTTCCCCTGCCTCGCCGATCTCGCAGTCCCGCAGGGAACCGACGCCGCCGGGTCCGATGAGGACGGCGGACTGTTTCGCTTGATGCACCCGAAGCGTGCTGACGTAAGGACTTCCACCTTCGGAGACGCTGAGACCGGCCTTTCCGGCATCGCGCACTTCGCAGTCTTCGACCCGGCCGCGGCCGTTGCCGGTGACCTCGATGCCGTTGCCCCGGCAGGCGGTGAGCGTCGCCCGGCGCAGCAGCGGATTGGCGGCCGCCCGCACCACGACACCGTGGCCGGTCACGTCGCGGATCTCCAGCCGGTCGAACTCGGCCGTCGCGCCGTCGGTGACCACCAGCCCTTCCGCCGCGCCGCCGCGAACGGTCGTCCGGCTGAACGTCGGGCCGCTCGCCTCGTCGACGTGGATGCCCGCGCCCGTCGCGTCGGAGACTTCGCAGTCCTCGAAAGTGCCGCGGGACCGTCCGGTGACCCGGACCCCCACGCCACCGGTCTTGGCTGTCCGGCAGCGGCGCAGCACCGGGTCGGCGCCGTCGGCCACGGTGATCCCGTCGCCGGTGGTGTTGGTGGTCCGGCACTCTTCGAGCACGGGGGAGGAGTGCGTGCTGATGAAGACGCCGCTCGCGGTGTCACGGACGGTGGTGTCGATGACCTTCGTCGCGCTGTCCTCTTCGAGCGCGATCCCGGGCCGGTCGGTCGAAGAGATGTCGCAATGCTGGATGGTGCCCTGCGCCTGTCCGTTCGCGCAGACGCCGTTTCCCTTGGCGTGGCGCAGAGTGCAGTCGCGCACCATCGGGTTCCCGCGTTCGGCGATCACGATCGCGGAGGTCTGCACGTGTTCGACGACGCAGTCCTCGATCGTGCTGGGGGCGGGCGAGGTCACCACGATCCCCGCGCCGCCGGGGTTGGTCACCCGGCAGCCCCGCATCGCCAGCGAACCCGAGTTGCGGGCCAGCACCGCCGTCCAGGCGGCGCCGATGATCTCGCAGTCCTCCACCGCGGCCTGCCCGCGCGCGATGTCGACCGCGGGGAGTTCCTCGTTCTGCCCCCGCAGCACCAGACCGGTGAGCTTGACGGCCTCGGCGGCGAGCTGGACCGCACTGCCCTGGCGTGCCACGACCTCCACCGTCCCGCGCGCGTCGCTCGCCGCGATGGTGACGACCTTGGTGACCACCAGGGATTCGTCGTAGCGGCCGGGAAGCACGGAGATCACCGTGCCGTTGCGCGCGTCCTGCAACGCGGCCGAAATGGTGCGATACCCCTGATCGCGGTCCACCGTGAGCACGTGCCGTGACACGAGCGCTCCCCTCGTCGTTCTCCGAACGGAACCTGCCCTCGGCTCCACCATGGACAACGCGGTGGAGGTCCGATTGGGTTCACCGGCCCGGCGATCCTGCCGGTGGTTCTTCCTGGGCGCGCCGCGCGGCGCGTGCTGGACTGGGACGATGAGGCGACCCCTGGCCGTGGCGTGCGCGACGCTCACCTTGCTGGCGAACGGCGGTCTCGCGGCCGCGCAGGACACCGAGCTCCCGCAGATCCCGCAGACCTTGAAAGCCGGACAGGCGTGCACTTCCCCGTCGGGCAAGAAGGTTCCTTCGGTGCCGTGGCAACTGCCCTATCTCGGCGTAGACCGGCTCTGGGCGTTGTCGAAAGGGGACGGTGTCACCGTGGCGGTGGTGGACACCGGGGTCGACAAGTCGGTCCTGCCGGTCCAGCCCGTCGGCGACGCCGGGACGGACTGCGTCGGGCACGGCACGGTCGTCGCGAGCCTGATCGCGGCGCCCCTGGCGGACGGTGAGCGGGTTTCCGGGCTCGCCCCCGGCGCGCGGGTGCTCGCGGTACGCGGTACGGAAAAGACCGGCGCGGCGACCGCGGCGAGCATCGCGGGCGCCCTCGACGGCGCGGTCGCGGCCGGCGCGCGGATCATCTGCGTCGCCGTGGCCGTCACCGACGCGGATCCGGCGCTGAAGGAGGCTGTCGACAGGGCCGTCGCGGTGGGCGCGCTGGTCGTCGCGGCGGCGGGCCGGGACATGACCAAGGCCCGCGACACCCCGCCGGGCCCGTATTACCCGGCGGCGTTCCCCGGCGTGCTCGCGGTGTCCGCCATCGGCCCGGACGGGAAACCGGACGCCAAGGCGGCCCCCGGATCCCTTGCCGCACCGGGAAATCTCGTGGTGGGGAAGGGCCCGGGCGGCGGCGCCGCTGTCGGCGCGGGTCCCGCGTTCGCCGCCGCGCATGTGGCTGCCGCGGCCGCGCTGATCCGCTCCTACCGGCCCGAAGCGACCGCGGCCGACCTCGCCCGGCGCCTGCGGGACACCGCGTACCCACAGGCCGGGGTCACCGTGCTCGACCCGCTCGCGGCGCTGACCTCGGTCGCTTCCGGCGTCGGCGCCGCGGCGGCCGCGCGCCGTGAACCGGTGGTGCTGACGCCCGGTCCGGACCTGGGGCCCGCGCGGCAGGCGGCTTGGACGGTCGTCGTGGGTGTCGTGGTGGCTGTCGGTCTGCTGGGCGCGGCGGCTGTCGTGGTGCCGAGGGGGCGGCGGCGAAGGTGGCGGGCCGGGTCTTCGGGGTCGTGAGTGGCGATTCGGGTTCTAAGCCGAATCGCCACTCACGACCACCCCGACCCACTCGGTGCCGCCGCCCTGGTCGCCTGAGGTACGTGAAGGTCGAGTTTCCTCGGCTGAGCCGAGGAAGGGGGCCTTCACGCGGCGCCGCTGTGACTACTGGTACGAGTGGGGCGCGTGGGGCGTTACGCACGTCCGTGAAGGCCTCCTTGCCTACCTTCAGGGTAGGGAAGGAGGCCTTCACGGACTTGCCTGCTCGACAGAAGCGCGAAAAGGGGCCTGGGGAGCCGCCGGGTAAGCCCTTCCGCCGCCGATGGGGGGAGCGACGGCGGAAGGGCGGGTCCGGTCATTTCGCGACGAGCGCCGCCTCGTGGGCCGAGAGCGCGGTCTGCACGACGGTCGTGCCGCGCCGCGTGGCGTACTGCGCCCGCCCGGGGATCAGGACGCGCGGGCGGACCTCGCCGAACACGATGCCTTCGGAAAGCGGGCACGAGAGCAGCATCATCGGGGTGTTGACCTCGACGAGCCGCCGCAGCAGCGGATCGTTCGACCCGCGCCCGATCCCGTTGGCGCCACGGGCCACGACCAGGTGCAGGCCCAGCGCGTTGCCCTGCGCCAGCGGGTCGAACAGTTGCTGGAACAGGGAGTTCGACGACGACGCCACCATGTCGTAGTCGTCGATGAGCACGAACACCTGCGGTCCGGTCCACCAGTCGCGCAGCCGCAGGCGCGCCGGCGTGATGTCCGGGCCGGGCATCCGGGTCTGGACCGCCCGCGCGACGCCGTCGATCATGTCGTGCACCGAGTCCCCGGACACCGCGTAGCCCAGTTGGTAGTCCTTGGGCACCGCGTCGTACAGGCCACGGCGGTAGTCGACGGTGATGATCCGGGCCTCCTGCGGGGTGTACCGCCGGGTGATGCCGTCGATCACCAGCCGCAGCAGGTTCGTCTTCCCGGATTCGACGTCGCCGACGACCATCAGGTGCGGGTTGTCCTCGAAGTCGTGCCACAGCGGTTCGAGACGCTGGTCGTCCAGGCCGAGGGCGACCCGCATGTCCGCGTCCGGGCCGGGGAGTTCGAGCCGGTCCAGTACCGGCGGCAGCATCCGCACCGGGGGAGCGGACGGGCCGTGCCACGCCGCGACGATCCGGTCCACCAGTGCCTCGACGTGGTCGGCGACGTCGCGGTCCACCCCGTCGATGGACGGCAGCGCGGTGAGGAAGTGCAGTTCCTTGTCGGTGAGGCCGCGGCCGGGGAGCTTCGGCACGGTCGCCGCCGCGCGCATGTTGATCACCGAGTCCACCGGGTCGCCGAGCCGCAGTTCGAGCTGGGTGCCGATCAGGTCGCGGACGGCGCTGATGATCTCGCTCCACCGGCTCGACGCCGTCATCAGGTGGATGCCGTAGTTGAGGCCGCGTGAAGCCAGTTCGACGAACGTCGGCAGCAGGTCCATGAAGTCCTGCCGGATCGTGGACCAGCCGTCCACCACCAGGAAGACGTCCCCGTGCCGCTGGTCGGCGAATTCGCCCGCCGCCCGCTTGCGCCGGTACGTGGCCATCGAATCGATGTCGTTGTCGGTGAAGAACCGTTCCCGGCGGGTCAGCAGCGCGGTGATCTCGCCGATGGTGCGGTGGATACGTTCGACGTCCAGCCGTCCGGTCACCCCGCCGACATGCGGGAGTTTCCGCAGGCTGGTCAGCGTTCCGCCGCCGAAGTCGAGACAGTAGAACTGGACCTCGGCCGGCGTGTGGGTCAGCGCCAGCGCGGTGATGAGCGTCCGCAGCGCCGTGCTCTTGCCGCTCTGCGGACCACCGACGATCGCGACGTGCCCGTCGCTGCCCGCCAGGTCGACGAGCAGCGGATCCCGTGTCTGCTCGAACGGCCGGTCGATCAGTCCGATCGGGACGGTCAGCGCGCCGCGGCCGTGCCAATCCCGAGCGGTGAGGCCGTGTTCCGCCGTTTCCTCCAGCGGCGGCAGCAGTTCGTCGAGGGAGCTGGGCGCGTCCAGCGGCGGCAGCCAGACCTGGTGCGCGGGCGGACCGGCGTCGCGGAGCCTGTCGACGGCGAGCTCCAGCAGGCTCGGCAACGAACCTTCGGGCTCGGGTTCGGCCGCGACCGGCTCGGGCACCTGTTCGGCGCGGGCGGCGAACTTCGAGGTGAACGGCACGATCTGCTGCGCCACCACCGCCTGTTCGACGTTGCGGCGGATCACCCGGTGCGGGCCGGAGACGTAGGCCGCTTTGAACCGGTCCAGCGCGGCTGTCCCGCTCTTGAGGAAACCGTTCCCCGGATCCGACGGCAGCTGGTAGGCGTCGGGCACGCCGAGTACGCCGCGGCTTTCCATCGCCGAGAAGGTGCGCAGGCCGACCCGGTAGGACAGATGCGATTCCAGCTGGTGGACCCGGCTCTCGTCGAGCCGCTGCGAGGCGAGCAGCAGATGGACGCCCAGCGAACGGCCCAGCCGTCCGATCATGATGAACAGGTCCATGAAGTCGCGATGCGCAGACAGCAGCTCGCTGAACTCGTCCACCACCAGGAACAGGGTCGGCAGCGGAGCGAGCGGGGTCCCGTTCGCCCGCGCCCGTTCGTAGTCCAGCGCGGAACTGTAGTTGCCCGCCTTGCGCAGGAGTTCCTGACGCCGCACCAGTTCCCCGTTGAGCGCCTCGCGCATGCGGCCGACCAGCGCGGCCTCGTCGGCGAGGTTCGTGATCACCGCCGAGGTGTGCGGCAGCCCGTCCAGGCCGAGGAACGTCGCGCCACCTTTGAAGTCCACCAGGACGAAGTTGAGGATCTCCGACGAATGCGTGAGCGCGAGCGCCAGCACGAGGGTGCGCAGCAGCTCCGACTTCCCGGACCCGGTCGCCCCGATCAGCATGCCGTGCGGGCCCATGCCGGACTGGGCGGATTCCTTGATGTCGAGATCGACCTTCTGGCCGCCCGGGCCGATACCGAGCGGTACCCGGAGCCTGCCGCCTGCCCGTTTCGCCGCCCAGCCCGCCGCCACGTCGTAGGTCTGGATGTCGTTGATGCCCAGCATGGCCGTCAGATCGAAGTTCACGGCCATCGGTTCGGCCGACTTCCGCCGCGCGCCGACCCGGTAGGGCGCCAGCCGCATCGCCAGCGCGGTCGCGGTGTTGAGGCCGATCCCGTCGGGGCGGCCGAGGTCGCCCGCGACCTCCTTGTTGTGCTGATCGACGGTGATCAGCTTCAGCATCCTGTCCTCGAGCCGGAGCCGCAGCGTCAGCGGATCGTCCTGAACGGACAGCGCCGTGGAGAGGTCCACGAGCGTCGTGTTGCGGTAGCCCTCACCGGCGAGCCGGGAGGTGGGCGGGAGGGTGACCCCGTCCACGAACAGCATCACGCAGGGCTCGTGGACGTCGGGCAGGGCGTCCGGATCGAAGCCGGGCCGGATGGCGAACTCGTCGCCCATCGCGTTCTCCAGCTCCGCGACGGATTCCACCACCAGCCGGGCCTCTCCGGCGCCGTCGGACTCGCTGGGGTGGAGGTTGTGCGGCAGCCACTTCACCCACTCCCAGGCCTCCCGGCGTTCCGGCGCGGCGAGGACGACGATCCGCAGTTCGGCGGGGGAGTGGAACACCGCGATATGCGCGATCATCGACCGCGCGAGCGCCCGGATCTGTTCGCCCTCCACGGTTTCGGCCTGGATCAGGATCCGCGCGAACGACGGCAGGAACACCGCGACCGGCTGATCGGTCACCGTGCCGTAGGCGTGGATGAACCGGCGGAGCGCGTGCGCGGACAGCGGTTCGAGGTCGTCGACGGGCTTGGTGGACAACGGGTTCAGCCGCCACGCCAGGCGTTGCGGTCCCCGTGCGACACGGATCTCGCCGAAGTCGTCGTCGTGGGCTTCCCGTTCCCACATCCGGGTCGTGCCGGGCAGCGACCACAGCGACGTCGGGTCGGGATGCCGCCAGGCCAGCGCCTGCCGCTGGCTGGTCACCACTTCCCGGACCTTGCGCCGCGACTGTGCCAGGTAACGGAGATAGTCGCGCCGGGCGTCGTTGGTCTTCTGTTTGCGTTCGCCCGCGCTGCGGCCGAGTTGCCCGACCAGCATGGCCATCGACGACACCGTCATCAGCCCGGCGGCCAGGTAGCTGAACGCGCCGTTCTCACCCGGCCGGACGAACAGCAGCACGGTCGCCGTCGACGACAGCGCCATCGGCAGGTACATCATGACCGCGCCGGCGCTGCGCTGGACTTCGGGCAGCGTCGGCGGTTCTTGGATACTCAGCTCGCCCTCGGGCATTTCCGGTCCTGGCCGTCGCGGCCCCTTGCGGAATGTGATTACACTCAAGCCCGGATTCCTTCCCTCTCGGACGCGCTGTGGTGGCGGCTCCACTAGAGGTGACGAAATCCGACCACGCGACGGTTCACTCACGATCCCGCGCGTCGGTCGCCCGATCGAAGGCGTGTGCCATGGCGACCACTTCAGGACTGTGCAAGCTCAGAGTCCGTGCTCCGGCGACCAGTTTCGCGCTGGCCGTCCCGGTGGACATCCCGTTGATCGACCTGATGCCGACGATCCTCGGCCACGCGGGTCAGGACCTGGCGGAAGACGGGGTGGACCACGACGGCTGGATCCTGCAACGGCTCGGCGATCCGCCGCTGGACCAGGAGTCCACTGTCGACGTTCTCGAACTGCGTGACGGCGAGACCCTGCACCTGCGGCCGCGGCGGGAACAACTGCCCGCCGTCCACTTCGACGACATCATCGACGGGCTTTCCACCGAGGCCCGCGCCCGGCCGGATTCGTGGACCGCGCAGGCGACCCGGTGGACGATGCTCGGCGGCGCGCTGGCCGCGGTGGCGCTCGCGTTCTCGCTGCTGGTGACAGCGCCCGCCACCTGGCCGACGCTGCTTTCCGCCGGGGTGGCCGCCTTCTTCCTGCTGGTGTGCGCCGCCACCGCGGCCCGCGCGCTCGGCGACAGCGCGGCGGCCTTGGCCCTGGCGCTGGCCGCGGTCCCGTTCGTCGGACTGGCCGGTTCGCTCGTCCCGCACGGACCCGAAGGCCCGGTGCTGACCGGCGCGCGGCTGCTGGCGGCCTGCGTCGCGGGTGCGGGAGCCGCCGCGCTCGGGATGGCGGCGGTGGCGGGCTCCGCGCCGGTGTTCGTCTCGGTCGCGACGTTCGGGCTGTTGTGCGCGACAGGGGGCCTGGTGCTGATGCTCGGCGCCGGGTCCGTGTCCGCTTCGGCGGCGATCATCGCGGTGATCGCCGTCCTGCTCGGCGCTTTCGTGCCGAGGATCGCCTTCCGGCTGTCCGGGCTGCGGCTGCCCGGCCTGCCCACCACGGCCCGGGAACTGCAGGAAGAACTCGATCCGCATCCCGGTGACGAGGTCGTCGGCAAGGGCCTGATCGCGGACGCCTTCGTGACCGCGTTGTTCGCCGCGATCGGCCTGGCCTGCCTGGTCACGCTCGAATTCGTGGTCCGCGACCGGTCTTGGCAGGCCGTCACGTTCGCCGCCGTGCTGAGTGTCCTGCTGCTGGTGCACGGCCGCGCGCTGGGCAGTGTGTGGCAGCGGCTGTCGGTGATCGTGCCGGGTGTGTACGGCGTGCTGCGGCTACTGCTGGCTTCGCAGCTGGACGCGGCCACGCCGCTGCCGATGGTGGCGGGGGTGTTCGCGCTGGCCGCCGTGGTGCTGGTGGCGCGCTGGACGCTGCCAGGACGCCGGATGGTGCCGCAGTGGGGCAGGCTCGCGGATCTCGCGGAGACCCTCGCCGCGGTTTCGCTGCTGCCGCTCGCGCTGTGGCTGATCGGTGTGTTCGCGTTCGTGCGAGGGTTCGGGGGCTGACGGGAATGAACGCCAAAACCGATCAGGTCCAGGCACACAAGTTCATGCTGGGCCGGTTGACCTCGGCACTGCTGCGGGTCGATCCCGACGCGTCGGAGAGCCCGTTGCAGCGGACGTACCGGGGCAGTCTGATCGGCGTGCTGGTGGCCGTTCTCGCCTGCCTCGGCCTGCTGGTGTTCGGGCTGGTCTCCCCGGGCGGGAACAAGTCCTGGCGGGTCGAGGGCGCGCTGGTCGTGGCCGACTCGTCGGGGGCGCGGTTCCTCTACGCGGGCGGAAAGCTGTTGCCGGTGCTGAACTTCGCCTCGGCCAAACTGGTCGCCGGGAACCAGCTCGTGCTCAAGCACGTCTCCGAGGCCTCGTTGAAGGACGTGCCGCGCGGCGAACCGCTCGGGATCATCGGCGCGCCGGACTCGCTCCCGGCCCTCGCCGCCGATCCGTGGGAGGTGTGCGCCGGGGTGGGCCGCGATCAGGCCGGGCCGACGGCGCTGCGCGTCGGCGGCGTGACCTCGGCTCCCCTCGGCGACGACGCCGCGGCCGTCGCGATCACCCCGGACGGGGCGACCTTCCTGCTGTGGAAGGGCAAACGGCACCGCGTGGCGACCGACCGCGGCGCGCTCGACGCGGTGGACGGGGTGCTCCAGCCCGTCAAGGCGCCGGCGGCGTTGCTGGACGCGCTGCCCGCGGGCCCGGATTTCGCGCCGCCCACGCTCGACGGGCTCGGCGAGGCAGGCCCTGCCCTCGGCGGGACGGAATCGCGGATCGGCCGTCTCTACACCGTCTCGGGTGAACCCTCGCAGCGTTACGTGCTGACGAAGGCGGGGCTGACGCCGTTGTCCGAGCTGGACGCCCGGCTGCTGACGGCCGATCCGGAGGTCCGCCGGGCCGCGTACGGCGGCGGGGACGTCGCGGTGACCCCGCTGCCCGGACGGGTGGTCAGCGAGCGGCTGGCCGCGGCCGAGCAGCCGCCGCCCGTGAAGCCGCCGAAAGCGGCGACACTCCACAGTGGACAGAGCCTGTGCGCGCTCGTCACCCCGGACGGTGACGCGCCGCGCACCCAGGTGGCGGTGACCGACGGCTTCGTCCAGTCCGGGCAGGTGCCGGCGCGCCGCCCCGGTGTCGCGGCACCGTGCTCCCTGGTCGACCGGATCACCGTGCGGCCCGGCGCGGGTGCCCTGGTCAGGGCCTCGGCCGCGTCGGGACGGGCCGGTGACGCCCTCTTCCTGGTGACCGACAGCGGGGTGAAGTACCCGGTTCCCCCTGAAGGCGCGAAGGCGCTCGGCTTCGACTCGGCCGCCTCGAACGGGATGCCCACCACCCTGCTGAACCTGGTGCCGACCGGGGCCGCGCTGGACCCTTCGGCGCTGCGTGACGGCGGGACGGTCCTGCCGTCGGCCGCGACCTGCGGTTCCTGACCGGAGGAACCCGCGACGGCAACTTCTGCCGGTGGTTCCGCATGGTCTGCCGGGCGCGGACTTGGTGTCCTTGCTGTGGACCGGTGAAAGTCCGCGAGACCGTGAGGAAGGACGAGCGACTGATGAACATGCATTTCCAGAAGAGCGACGGTGGGATGAAGGGCGGTATCACCGCCATCGAGGATTGCGAATCCTCGTGCAAGACCATCCACTCGGGAGTGACCTCGGTCCGCAGCGATCTGCGGGCGGACTGGCAGGGCGCGGCGTCCCAGACCTTCCTCAACCAGCTCGAACTGTGGGAGGCGGACTACCTCCAGGTGCTCAAGATGCTCACCGAGATCAAGGACCTGGTGAGGGACAGCGACAACACCATGAACACCACCGAAGACGACATCAACCTGACCGCGGTGACCGCGTTCGGCGGCAACGAGGGCAACCGCATCTTCGACGCGCTGGCCTGACCACCCCACCCCTGGTTTCGAAAGGAAACGATCATGAGCGCTCCCACTGACGGTTTCTCGGTCAGCGGCAACGTCCCGCACCTCGCCGAGCGGATGGTCGGCCTCAGCAAGCAGATCGACGCCGCGCTGGTCGATCTGGAGCAGGCCATCAAACCGATGACCAGCACTTGGATCGGTCAGGGCGCCACGTCCTACGAGGACCTGCAGCGCCGCTGGCACGAAACGACCAAGGCCATGGAAGGCCGGTTCGCGAAGGGCCACCAGGTCCTGGCCATGTCCTTCGAGAACTACCAGCGCACCGACAAGAACATCGGCGCGAAGTTCCAGATCTGATTCCGGGCCGCATTCGGGAAAGGGAGTAGGGGCGTGGCGGAGAAGCCGGACAGCGGCGACATCAAGATCACGGTCAGTTTTCTGCAGAAGTTCCAGAACGAGGTACTGCAGACCATGGTCGAAGAGCTGAACACGAACAAGGACATCGCGGAACTGGCCCTGACCGTGGGCAGCACGGCCGGGAAACGACGGCTGCTGGCCGGCTCCGAAGCGTGGGAGCCCGCCCGGCTGCTGATCGAGAAGTACGAGGCGCCCACCACCGGTACCGGGCCGTCGCTGTACGCGCAGGTCGACTCGATCAGGAATCAGCTCATCACGTTGAACGACAACATCACCTACGTGGTGGGGCTCGCGATGAGCGGTGAGGACGAGAACATCAAGCTGTCCACCGAACTGAACATGAGTCAGCTCGGGGAGATCTTGGCGACCGCTCCCGCCCCCGCCCCCGCTCCCGGCGGCGCGGGGGCCTGAGCCGCGATGCCCGCCACCGATGCCAAGGTGTCGAAGGAGCCGTGGGAAGAGGCCCTCAAGATCTTCGCCGCTCCCGACGCGCCGGACACCCACGTACCGAGCCGGGAGACCATCACCGGGATCCAGTGGCTCAAATGGGACGTCTACGCCAAGAGCCGGGGTCTTCCCGACCCCAAGGGCTGGGACTTCTTCGCCTCCACCGAAACCTGGTGGATGGAGTACTGGGCGGTGGCCAGCGCCAACTACGAGGCGTTCACGCCGGTGATGACCAAGTTCTACGGCAACATGGACGACATCATCGAGTCCATGCAGGGCTACTACAACAGCAATCCGGTGGCGCAGCCCTGGACTTTCACCAGGGCCTTCGACGCGTTGAACGGCACGAAGACCTGGCTTTCCGACCAGGCCGGGAAGCTGGACACCCAGCGGAACAAGGTCGGGAAGAAGGGCGACGACTTCCAGGGGACCGGCGCCGGTGCGTTCCGCGACGTCCTGGACGGCCTGATCTTCAAGTGCAACGACCTGGTCCGGCAGCTGGACGTCCGGCCGGGCGCCCTGAACGACGCGGTGGAACAGAAGGACGATCCGAAGACGGCGGACAAGGACGAGAGCAGCGGGCTCAAGTGGGCCTTCGCGAAGCTTCAGGAAGCCCACGCCAGGTGGAAGTCCGCCGAGGAGTTCACCCGTGACACCGGCAAGTTCGGCCAGCTGACGCTGCCGGGCAGCCAGCTGGCCTGGCCGGGCGGGTGCCTGACGGCGGTCTGGACCTCCACGGCGTTCAAGGAAGACCTGAGCAAGGCCCGGGACGACGACTGGAGCGGCACCGGCGGGGAGCGCTACCCCCGGAGCACCATCCTCGGCGCGGACGCCAGGAACCCCGCTTTCTGGAACGGCATCACCGACGTGGCGCAGAAACTGTGGCTCGACCACATCAAGGACGTCCTGGATCCGGTGGCCACCACCGTGCTGACGAACCTTCCGGCGAACTACAACGCCGCGAAGGTGCGCTTGCCGCAGATCAGGGAGCCGCGGCGGCTCAACCTCCACAAGCCGCCGCCCACCCCGCCTCCCGGATCGCAGGGCCCGCCCCCGCCGACCCCGCCTCCGGGATCGGGTGGCCCCAAACCGCCGCCGGGCTCGAAGGACGGGCCGCCGAAGGTCCCGAATCCCAAGGACGTCAAGGGACCCGCGGGGGACAAGGACAAGAAGGGACCCGGCGGCGCGCCCCCGCCGCCGGTACCGGGGCCGCCGAAGGGCGGCATCAAACCGCCACCGGCCCCGCCGAAGCCCGACGAGCCGTTGAAGGTGCCGTCCGGGTCGTCCGTCGGACCGGACGGTGTCGTGCTCGGGCCGGACAAGAAGCCGCTGCTCGACCCGCTCGGACGGCCGATCGTCGTACCGCCCGGCTCCCGCGTCGGGCCCAACGGCGAGATCCTCGGGCCGAAGGGGGAGAAGCTCGCCGAGAAGGACCGGCTGGCCAGGCCGGAGCAGACCAAGAAGGACGAGTCGCAGCAGTCGGAGCTGGACAAGTACCTGAAGTCCCTGCGCGGTGGCGGCACGCCGTCGATGCCGACGTTGCTCGGGTCGCACTCGCCTCCAGTGTCGTTCTCCTCCGGTGGTTCGTCGAGTCTCCACAATGGACTCCCGGCGCCGAAGACGTCCGTCGGATCGATCGGTACGCCGAGCGGGTTCGGCGCGCCGGGAGGGCACGAACTGCCCGCGCCGCCGGAAAAGCCGGTGACGACCGAGGGCGGGCCCTCGCTGATCAAGAACCAGCAAGGCAGCGGAACACCGCAGAACGGCATGGGCGGCGTCCCGTTCTACCCGCCGACCGCGGGTGGCGGAGCCGGCGCGGGCGCCGGCGGGGAAAACAAGGGCGAACGCGACCGGACCACCTGGCTGACCGAGGACGAGGAGACCTGGGGCACCGATCCGAAGCTGCCGCCTTCGGTGCTCGGTGGCCGCAGGCGAGGCGGCCGGACGGCAGGCCGGACCGGCGGCAACCGCGACTACGGACAAGGAGGAAACGATGGCCGACTGGCTGGAGGAGCAACTTCACCAAACTATGGTCACGCTGAGGGATCAGCGTGACCGGATCGAGTCCGCGAAGGCGGATCTCGCTTCCCGGACGTCTACGGCGACCTCGGCGGATCGCATGGTCACGGTGACCATGGACGCGCAGAACTCCGTGGTGGGACTGAAGTTCAACACCACGAAGTACCGCTCCATGCCGCCGGAGCAACTGGCCAAGACCCTGCTCGACGTGCTCGAACGCGCCCGGCTGGAGATGGCGGACGCCGCCGTCGAGGTCTTCGGCCCGCTCATGGACCAGCGCGACGACCTCCGGGCGGCCATGACGGGCGGTACCGAAGTCGACAAGGCGTTCTCGGCCCTGTGGAAAGAGGCGCCCTCGGACGTCTTCGGCAGGGGAAGGGACTGATCCTCCGTGGCGCTGGGCGGACCGGACACGACCAAATGGGTGTGGGAGGAAGCGCTCAACATCTTCACCCGAAACCCGGACATCCCCGAGGTGCCCTCGCGTTCGACCGTCCTCGGGGTGCCCTGGCTGTCGTGGCACGTCTACACCCACCTTCGTGGGCCCAGCAACAAAGTGCCGACGAACCTGATCCACGCGGAAGGCATGACGTTCTTCACCTCGTGGTACGCCGTGGCCGATCCGAGCAAGGAACTGGAGACCGCGGCGGGGACCTTCTTCACCACCGGGAACACGGTCGTCGACTCCTTGAAGGACGAGACGAACCAGGTCGGCAAGCACGCCACCTTCGAGCGCGCGTCGATCACCGTGGGCGGGGTGGCGAACTGGCTGACCGCGCAGGTCGCCCCGCTGGAGGGCTGGCGGGACAAGACCGGTCATCGTGGCGACGCCTTCCAGGGCACCGGCGCGGGCGCGTTCTGGAACGTGCTGGACGGGCTCGCCAACAAGTGCCAGGGCCTCGTCGCCCAGCTGACGAAGGACCTCACGACCTGGCAAGCCCTTCATCTGGCGGGCGACTTGCTGAAACGTGCCGGTGAGGTCCTCGACGAGGGACGCGCGCGGTGGCAGGGCGGCGAAAGCTTCACCTACGACACCGGGCTCGGGTTCTCGGTCACCGCGCCGGGATCGGAGCTGTGGACGCCGAGCGGCGTGGTGCGGGCGATCTGGCAGGCTCCCGCGCTGGCCGCGGACTTCGCGAGCCATCCGCCCCCCAAGTACGACAGGGAGAAGGACGGCTGGCCGAAGAGCACGTTCCTCGGTGGGGTCCTGGACGAAGGCAACACCGCTCCGCGCGAGAAGCTGGAACTCGCCGCGCAACGGGTCTGGCAGGAGCACCTGAAGGTCGCGGACGCCAACGGCACGGCCGTGGCCTGGCTGCTCGACCTGACCTATCGCCAGTCGCTCCAGTACCTGCCGACGCTCCGGACCCCGGTGCGCCCGAACCTTTCGGGCGGCTCCGGCGGTCCGGAAGACGGCGGGGCGGGCCCGGGCGGCGACGGCGCGGGCCCCGGCGGGGGAGACGGAACGGCCGGGGGCAACGGCCCGGGCGGCAGCACCACCTCACTGCCGCCGCCACCGCCGCCGGTCACCCGGGTCGGCGGCGACGGTGCCAAGGGGTTCCCGCCGCCGATCACCAAGGTCGGCGGGCCGGACACCCTGCTGAAAGTGCCCACCGGTTCCCACGTCGGCCCGGACGGCACCGTCATCGGTCCCGACGGCAAACCCGTCCTGGGCTCCGACGGCAGGCCGATCATCGTCCCGCCGGGCTCCCGGGTGAACGGGAACGGCGAGATCATCGGACCGCGGGGCACCGGGAACCTCGAACAGAAGGACCGGCTGCGCAAGGCGTACCCGCCTCCGGGGACGAGCACTCCCGGCACCAACGGCGAGTCGTCGATGGAGCGGTACCTCAAGTCGCTGCGGCGCACCCCGCCACCGCTCCCGCCACTGCGCGCCCCCGACGTGCTGCCCATGACGATGTCGAAATTCGACCCGCAGGCCGGGTTCCACAGTGGACCCGGCTCGCTCGGCGGCGGCCGGATCGGGGTTTCGCCGGACCTGCCGTCGTCCTCGGTCCCGTCACCGGGAGGGAAACCCGCGAGTACGGCCACCGGCGGTCCGACGGCGCTCGGCGGTCCTAAAGGGTCAGCGGGGAGCGGGAACGGCGTGCCGTTCTATCCGCCGTCGGCCGGCGGGGCGGGCGGCGCCGGGCAGAACAAGGGCGAACGCGACCGGACGACCTGGCTCGCCGAAGACGAGGAGACCTGGGGCACCGACCCGACTGTCGCGCCGGGCGTGCTCGGTGGGCGCAAGCGCCGCCCCCGCGCCTCCGGTGGCACCCGGTTGAGCGCGGACACCCGGCGCGATCACACGTTCGGCTTCGGCGAGACCGGGCAGAGCACCGGCACCACCACGGGATGAGGACGAGACGATGACGGATTTCCGGGCGGACCCGAACGCCATGCAGACGCTCGCCGAGGCGTACCGGGAGGTCGGGGCCAAGATGCGCAAGATCAGCGAACTCGGCGGCGATCGCCGGGATCTGGTCTTCGAAGCCTGCGGTGACGACGAAATGGGCGAGGAGATCAAGGGCAATCTCGGCGAGCCGGTGACGAAGATCGAAGGCGCGTTCGTCTCGATCGGTGAAGTCGTCGCGAACCAGACCAACGTGACCAAGGGAATGGCGGCGAAGCTCGCCGTGGCGGAGAGTCAGAACGTCGACGCCGTCCACAGAGGACTCAAACGCTAGTGATCTCCCGGCGGCCGTGTGGACGCCGCCGGTCAACCTGAGCCAGCAAAGGAAGCGGGAACACCATGCCCTCGGACGCAGCAGAGTCCACCGGCGTCGCGGTCGCCACGGCGGAAACGGCGGCGCCGGCCGCCCCCGAAATCAAGGCGGACACCGAAACCACGGCGTCCGCAGCCGCCGAGACGGCCGCCGCCGGCACCGTGCCGCCGGTCGTCGACGCGGGCACCGACGCCGAGTCGCCGTCGCCGGGCCGGATGTCGAAACCGGTGATCGTCGCGGCGGCGGTCGCCGGTGTCGTACTGGTCGCCCTCCCGATGGTGCTCAGCGGACTGCTCGACGGTGGAAAGCCCGGCGAGGGACCGGAATCGGCCGGCTACGCGAAGGACCTCCCGCCGGGCGGCGGGTTCGTGCCGGGACTGGCCGCTCCGCCCGCCGACATCGGCGGTGTCCCCGCCGGGCAGCCGGGCAACCAGCTGCCGGGACAGGCGGCCGACGGGATACCGGCTGGCCAGGCGGGCGCGCCCGCCGATCCCGGCACCGCCGGCCTTCCCGGTGGGGCGCCTCCCGCCGCGGGTGGCGGCCCGGCTCCGGGGCCGGGGCAGCACCAGGCACCGCCGCCCGCCCAGCAGCCCCAAGGGCCGCCCGCTCCGGCCGCCAAGACCGTGACCTACGACGGGACGGCGGGACGAGGCTGCGGCGGCGGTACCGGCTTCACCGGCGTCGGCGCCTACAGCGACGGCAAAGCGGGCTGGGTGAACCACGGCAACGGCGGCTGCGGCACGTCGTTCGTTTCCATTCCCATGTCGGGCGACGCGAACAAGGACGACTCCAGCGCGTACGGGCTGTGGACGTTCAACACCGGCCCGGTGACCACCGGTTCGTGCGCGGTCTCGGTGTTCGTCCCCACCGGCGACGCGACCGAGGTGGGCGGGAGCCCGTCGGTCTATCGCGTGTTCGACCGGTTCGCGGTCGACAAGGGAACCCCGGTCGGAACGTTCCAGATCGACCAGATCGGCAACCGCGGCCGGTGGGTGAACGTCGGCACGTTCCGGATCAACGGCGCCAAACTGGCCGTCCAGCTGCTCAACCGGGGCCGTGACTGGTCGGGTTCCAGCAAGACCTACGCGCACCACGCCGCGGCGACGGTGAAGGCCAAGTGCCAGGCGTGACGCCGGTCGTTCCTTTGACGGGACCGGTGCGCCCGCTTCAGTGCTCCGTGAAGGCCTCCTTGCCTACTCTGAAGGTAGGGAAGGGGCCCTTCACGGACTTGCCCACCCGGCACGCCAACGTCAACGCCGCCGTGCCGCGCTGGTGAACCGTTCGGCCCCCGGGCCGCGTTGTCCTCGGTGAACCGGTCAGGAGGTGTCCCGTGCCCATCAAGGTCGATCGCAGCGATTTCGGCGACGTGCCGGAGTGGGCGCGGACCCTGCTCGAAGTCCTGGGTGTCTCCTGGCCCGCGGCCAACCAGCACAAGTTCCGGCGGGCGGCGCAGGAGTACGACACCGTCACGGGATTGCTGAACGAGCTTCCGGACGACATCGCCAGGGTCAAACGCGCGATCGACGAGAAGCTGTCGATGCCCGAGGCGGGCGAGGCGTTCGACAAGAGCATGAAGCCGCTCACCGGCGGGTCACCGAACCTGCTGGGGGAGCTCGCCGAGGGCACGAAGGGGATCGCCGACGGCTGCCGCAAGATCGCGCTGGACGTCGAGTACACGAAGTTCTCCGCGATCGGCCAGCTTTTCCTGCTCGCCTACGAGATCGCGATGGAGTACGCCCTCGCCTCGGTCACCGCGGGTGCGTCGCTCGCGAACCTCACTTGGCATTACGCCCTCACCCGCGGGTATCTGCTCGTCCTGTTCAAGATGCTCGTGCGGGCGATCGTGTTCGAGATGTTCATCGGCATCACCGGCGGGCTGATCATCGACGCCGCCGTGCAGCGCCTGCAACGGGAACGGACCGAATGGGACGACGAAAGCACCAAGCAGACGGCGATCTCGGGGGCGATCGGCGGACTGCTCGGCGGGGCCGTCGGCGAACTCGGCGAGAAGCTGGGCCGCAAGCTCGGGAGCCTGCTGGGCAAGGACTTCGGCAAGATCGCCACCGACGATCTGCTGAAACTGGTCAAGGATCTCAAACTGCCGGGCGGGGAGGCACTCGCCGACAACTGGGTACGCGACATCGGCCGGACGCTCACCGACCGGGCGGGCAAACAGCTCAGCGATCCGGCGTCCGCGTTCACGAAGCGGGCGATCGACGGCTTCGGCGATGAAGTCGCCGACAGGTTCGGCACCGCGTTCGGCAAGACCCTCGGGGACGACGCGGCCCGGCAACTCGGCAGGGATTACGCGCGCACCTTCGTGGACAACTGGAGCAAGCACGGCCTGGACGGCAGCGGGGTGTTCGACGACAGCCTGCGCAAGGTGCTCGCACCGCACAGCGACAAGCTGGGCAAGGACGCGGTCGGCCTGCTCACCGACCACGTGCCGGACGTGCTGACCCGCAACGTGGCCGACCGGCTCGGCGGCAACATGCTCGCCAAGGCCGTCGAGTTCAGCACGACGTTCCTCTTCGAGGGTGTTTCCGGCGTGATGAGCCAGGCCGCGATGGCCGCCCTCAACGGCGAATCCGTGTCCGCCGCCGAATACGGGATGGGTTTCGCCGGTGGTGTGGTCGGCGGCGCCGTCAGCCACAAACTCGAAGGGATCGGGGAACGCGCCCTCGACTCGGCGGTCACGTCGCTCAAGGAGAAGTTCGGCGGTGTGGGTTCGCTCGGCGACGTTCCCACGGCCGCGCCGAACATGGCGACCACGGCACCCGCCGCGACACCCACCACCGACGTCAAGTCCACTTCGGACACCAAAGCGGCTCCTGAAGCCAAGGTCGCAGACCCCAAAACCTCCGACACCAAAACTTCCGAAACCAAGACGGCGTCGAGTCCGAAGTCCACTTCGGACACCAAGCCGCCGTCGGACGTCAAGACGAGTTCCCCCGGCAAGAGGGACGGCAAAGAGACAGACTCCGCGCCCACCGCCGTACGGACCACCTCCGACGCGGGGACGGTCGAGGACGCGCCGCCCGCGTACGAGCAAACCCAGGCGCACGAAGGACAGCCGGAGGAAGAGGAACGGCCACGCACCCGTCCCGCTCCGCTGCGCACCACCTCTGACGAACAGTCCGTCGTCCCGGCCCCGGCCGCCTCGGCACCCGCGATCGAACTGGATCTCGGCGAACCGTTCGGGCAGGACCATTTCGAGCATCATCAGGAAGACGCACGTGACGACGGCCCACTGAACCCGGCCACCACCGAAACCGTCACCGAAACAACCGAAGCAGCCGAAGCAGCCGAGACAGCCGAAACAACTGAGACAGCCGAAACCACTAAGCCTGCCAAGGAAGAGCAGGACCTGACGCGCGCGGATCTGCCGCCGTTCCTCGCCACCGGTCAGGCTCTCGGCTCCGCGCCCGTGCTCACGCTCGAGGGGACCAGCGAGCTGCGCGACGAGCTGGCCCGGCTGCTCCCCAGCACCGGACCGGATCAGCTCGACGCGATCAGGAACGCCGTCCAGGACGATTTCGAATCCGCGCTCAGTGGCCTGTATTTCCCGATCCGCACGGACAAGGGCCGGCGGGAGGTCCGGATCCGGGCCGCCATCGGTGGCGACGTAGTGAGCGAACCGAGGGAGAAGACCAAGGCGGATCTCACGGTCCAGGGCGGTACTTCGAACGCGGAGAACCTCGCCGTCCTCCGCGCCGGTGACCTCGGGACAGCCGTGACCGTGCAGGCGCCGACAGGCCCGTATCTCACCGTCGGCGGCAAGGTCGCGCTGGCGGCACCCGGTGCGACCCAGACCGTTTCGGTGTCCACTTCGGACCAGCGGGCGATCCGGTCCGGAGAAGGCTCCCGGCGGGTGGGCCTGAACGTCGAGTTCACCGTCAGCGTCCACGACGAAAGCGGCGCCGAAGCCACCGGTCAGGAGCAGGCGAGGCCAGTCCCGGGACAGGTCACCGTGCGGCTTCCGGACGACCTGGTCCGGATCACACCCCCGACCGGACTTGCCGCGAAAGAGCTGACCGCCGACGTCGGGGGCAAGCTCCGGAATCCGGTGCCCGAGGCGGTCACCGACCTCGCCGAGGTGTTCACCGGGACGGCGAGGTTGCTGCCCCGGTCGGTCACCGCGTTCGGCGCCCCCGGCCGGGACGCGTTGCGCGCGTTCCTCGGCAACGCCGGGATCCGGGAGAACTTCGGCGCCATGCTGGAAGGCTGGGTCAGCTCTCCCGCCCTGCTCAGCGCGGACGGCGGCAAGGTCGGGGCGGTGCGGATGAAGGCCGTGCTGACCAGGGCCGAGTTCGTCGGCCCCACGACCGGGACCCAGCTCCGGCTGCACGAATCCGCGACCACCGGCGCGACCGTTTCCGCCTTCACCAAACGCGGGTTCGACGCCTCCGTCGCGTTCGGCGGTGGCGGCGGCGTCAAGGGCGCGAAGATCGCGGCCGGGGTCGGCGGCGGCTACTCGGCGCGCACGGTGGACACCGTCGTGTCCGGCCGGACGTCGACAGTGAAGTCGGGGGTCCAGCTCAAGGGCGACATCGGGCTCTACCGGTTCGAGGCCGAGATCGTCGTGCAGGCGCTGGACGGCGAGGAGACCACCACGACGGCGACGGTCTACGCCCGGGTGGGGTTGGCCGAAGCCGCCGAACAGGGCCTGCCGGTCCCGGACGGCACGGGCGACGGGATCACGCCGCCGTCGACCGAGAAGTTCCCGCCCGCGCATCTGGCCGCGGGGCTCGCGGCGGGCAACGTGCGCGTCGGCGGGTTCACCGGCACAGACGCCGTGCTGACGGAGATCCGCGGCAAACTCCGGGAAGCGGGCCAGTACAAGGATCTGCTGCCCGACTGGGACGAGAAGGGCACCCGGACGAAACGCGCGGGGGCAGCGCGGACGTTGGAGATGCTGGCCAACGAACACCGCCTGCAGGCCGTGCTGTCGCCGCCGGCATTGCGGAACCGATTGGACGCGCTGCTGGGCACCGGGGTGTCGGTGACGCTCAAACGCCAGGGTGTCCTCTGGCAGGACAACATCACCGTCACGGTGCGGCTGGAGACGAAGTCCCCCAGGCATGTCGGGCGGGCGACCGGACGCGTGATCCGCAACGCCACGACCACCGGCCCGGCACTCGGCGCCTCCTCCGCGACGACCAAGGGCTGGACGGCCGGACCCGAGGGCAAGGTGACCTTCGGGGCGACAGCGACGGCTTCGGCGAAGTACGGCAGCAGCAGCGGCACCCGCACCGGGGCGGGCCCGGTCACCGAGTCGACGGACCTCGACATCGGCAGCGCCGATTCGGAGGGTTTCGAGCACGAGGGCCGGTTCGTCGTCTCGATCACCGGTTTCTCCCGGCTGAACGCGACGGTCCGGCAGATGCTGCCCGGACTGCCGGGTCTCCAGGTGCCGGAAGTCCGCCAGATCTGGACCACCCCCGAGAAAAGCGAAGACGGGTCCGTCCCGCTCCCGGCGAACTTCACGCTCTGGATGTCGGACAGCCTGACCCTGCCCGCCGAAGCCGCCCAGATCGCGCCCGGCGCGCCGCGGGTCCGCGAGCTCGACCCGCCGCGGTCGATCACCGGCCACTTCCAGGAACTCCCGGCGCCCGCGGTCGGCGACTGGATCGGAGTGGAGAGCATCGCCAACACCGGGCACGTCGGCTCGGCGGCGCTGTCTGCGCTGGTGGAGGCCTCGGACGGCGACAAGGCGCTCGCCCTGCCCGGCAGCGACGCCTGGACCAGCGTCCAGGCGATGCTGAGTACCGACAACATCAAGGCGGCGCTGAGGTCGTTCACCCACGGCGTGATGAGTACCGATCTCGTCCATTCCCGGCGCCTGGCGGACCGGGTGGGCAGGGTCGGCGTCCACGCGAAGCTGAGCAAACCCACGCTGGTCCGGATGGCCGACGACGCGGCCGCGGAGAAGTCCACTTCGGGCGGGTTCCGGTTCGACGGTGGCACCAGCGTGAGCACGGGCCCGGTGGTCACCGCCGGCGTTTCGGTCACCGGCTCGGTGGCCGGAAATCCCACCGGTTCGGCGACCGGCGGCCTGTCCGGCAAACCGTGGTCGAAGACGACCACGAAGGCCGACGGTCTCGACATCTCCGCGGTCGTGGACCGCAACCTGACCACGGCGGCCGGTACCCCGCGGGTGCTGGCGCGGTTCGACGTCGATTTCACCGTGCTCGCCGAGGCGCGGCAGCAGACCGCGCTGATCCGCCCGGACGCCAGGGTCGCGGCCCGCTCGGTCCACCTTCCCGGCGCGGTTCAGGTGTGGCTCACCGAAGACCAGGCCAGGGAACACGGTCTCCTGCCCGCCAAACCCGCCGGCCCCCGGGAGCGGGACGAGCGGCTCACGGCTCCTTCGACGCTGCCGACGGGGAAGCCGGGCACGCTGGGACTGGGCGCCGTCGAACGGCTGCCCGACCTGTCCGACCTCGTGCCGAAACTGTCCGCGGAACTGGCCAAGGCCAAGATCCCGTTGCTGCCGGGCGTGTCCCTGAACGACGCGATGCACAACTGGGCGCGGCTGACCGGTCTCGTCTCGCCGGACGGCGTGCGCGGGCTGGTGGACAGCGCGCTGGACGGCGGGATCCCGCTGCACACGCATCTGCCGAAACTGTTCACCGACAGCGGCTACCAGGTCCTGCTCACCGCGAAAACGCTGGGGGATCCGGCTTTCCGCGAGGTGGTCAACGACGGCCGGGCCGTCGAACACAGCACCGTCCGCGCGGTGCGGACCATCCACACCGACAGCACGGCCAAGGCGTGGTCGGCGGCGGTGCGCGCGGGCGGACAGGAGAAGTACCAGGAAGACGGCGGTGCCACGGCGACGTCGGTCGGCGGCGCGGTCACCAAGGGGATCGGCGCCGTCAAGGTCACCGGCACCACGGAGGTCCGCACCGAACAGGAAACGCGGCTGCGGACCGGGACCGGGCCCGCCGCGCTGTTCGACGTGCCGATCGAGTTCACCCTCGAAGTGCGGCGTGACGGCGAAACCGTCGCGTCGGCCGGCACCGGTGAGCGGCTGCTCGGCATCCGGCTGCTGGCCGACAACCTCACCGTCGGCCCCGAAAGGAACCCTGGCACCGGCGAGGACACGGATCCGGTTCCGTTGTCCGTCGAGGACGCCACCCCCGCCGCACTGGAAAACTGGCGGCGGGGGAGTGTCACCGAGCTGCCGGACATGGCGTCGGTCGAATCCGTGCGCGCCGCCGCGCGGCTGCGGGACGTCGTGCGGGAAACCCTCACCAAAGCCGGGGCGGACAACGGGATCACCGGCTACGGCACCGCCCCGGTCAACGCGCTCTGGTCGAGCCTGAGTCCTCAGGTGCTGCAGGCGTTCCTGCCCGCCATGACCGGGAAAAGCCTGCCCGTGCCCGCTTTGCGCGAGGCGGCCGTCCTGCGGGGCAAGCGGGCGGACGTCGAGGTGCACGCGAGGCTCGGCAAACCGCGGACGATCGCGCTGAGCGACGGCGTCAACCTGGAGAACCCGAAGAACTCGACGACGGCCCGCTCGGCCGAACGGAAGGTCGCCGAGGCGGGCGAGATGGGCTTCACCGGGCCGACGGTCACGCCGGTCAACGAGAACGACAACGTCGGTGGCCTGGTCACCGGTGTCGACGCGCGGTGGACCAGCGAACCCGCCGACGCCACTGTCGACGGTACGACCGTGTCCGCCGTCGCGAACCTCAAACCGGTCGGGCGGACCGCGCTCGTGCGCTTCGACGTGGACTACCGGATTGTGGTCAAGGTCGACGGCCGGACCGAGGTCGTGGACGTCTCGCTGCCCGGTTCGGCGGACGTGCGGATGCCGATCGGCGGACTGGCCGACGTCACCGGGCAGAAGACGCCGCGCGTCCTGAAGGCACGGCAGGGAAGGGTCACCAGGACCGCGAAGGCGTGGCGGGACGCCGAGGTCGGCGCGGAGGGACACCGCCGCCGTGCCGAAGAGCTGGTCAAGAAGCTCGGTGCCGTCGCCGACTGGAACGCCACTGTCGACGCGGCCCGGGTCCGTCGTCCCGGCACCCTGGAGGAACGGCAGCACAAGTACGCCCGCGAGACCGAGAAAGCCTTGCGGGAAGCCGAAAACCTCGCCGAAGCCGCTCGGCTCCACCATGACCGGGTGGCCGCGGCCGCCGACGAGGTGCAGGCCGGGCTGGGGGCCAGGACCGTCGATCTCGACGACCTCGCCCGTGGCGCCGCCGACGCGGCACGCGACTTCCAGGTCCGCTCCTCCGAACTGGCGGCGGCCCGCGAACGGGTGGATCTCGCCGAAGGGAATCAGGAGCTCGCTGAGGCACTGGACGACGTCCGGCGGCTGCGGGAGGAACGGGTCGACGCGAAGCACCGGCGTGACCTGGTGCGTGAAGTGCTGGCGGAGCAACGGGAAGCCCTGGCCACCGCCGAGGCCGCGGCTGTGGAAGCGCGGGAACAACGGACCGCCGCGGCGGAGCAGCTGATCCGCACCCAGGCCGTCCTGCAGGCCTCGTGGCTCGACTTCGTGGACGCCAAACAGGATGCCTGGTGGCTGGCGAAAGGCGCGCTGGACGCCGAATTCGCGCGGCTCACGGCACCGCCTGGCTCTCCCGAGGACGAGAAGTGGCGGCACAGCCGGGCCACCGACGCGCCCTGGTTCTCGGTGGCGAACCCGCTCGACCCGGCGCGGTGGGAGCCGCTGCGGGCGACCACGCCGAGGCGTGCGGTGGCCACCGAGACCGCCGACGTGCTCACCACGGTGCAGACAGGGAAGGACAAGCGCTACGACGGCGTGATCCGGTACGGCGTCAGCCGCTTCAAGGTCGACGGGCGCTCGGTCACCGAGTTCACCGTGCCGATCAACCTCGTCCCCGGCCGCGGCGTCACCGACGAACAGCTCGCGCAGCTGCGCGAACGTGCCACGGCCGGGGTCGAGAAGCTGATCAACAAACGCCACGGCCTGCCGAACGGCGACCAGCTGCACGTGCGGATCGAGTTCACCGGCGACCGGCCGGTCGGCTCCCGGTACCGCGCGTACGACGTCGTCGCCGGTGACGACGAACGCACCACCCAGACCACCTGGCGATCCGACGCCACACCGGAGGAACTGGCCCACGAGCTGCTGCATTACCTCGGCGCGGCCGACGAGGAGCACGACAAGGACCGGGTGTTCCTCAGCCGGGAGGACGACGGCACGACCGGTGTCGTCACCGGCGACGGCAGCATCATGGGCCAGGACGTCGTCAAGCCCGGCGTGACCCCGAAGCTGATGCCCCGCCACGCCTGGATGATCCAGCATGTCCTGCACAGCCAGCTGGGCCCGGGCGCT
Source organism: Amycolatopsis speibonae (assembly GCF_042647925.1). NCBI lineage: Bacteria > Bacillati > Actinomycetota > Actinomycetes > Pseudonocardiales > Pseudonocardiaceae > Amycolatopsis > Amycolatopsis speibonae. The sequence goes on along the minus strand of NZ_JBHRWK010000031.1, from coordinate 14,280 downwards.
CGCCTCACCGATCCCGGGCAGGACCCGCTGCCGGGCGCCCGGCCGGGTACCGGGCTGACGGACGCGCAGCGGACCGCTCTCGGCCAGGAGCACCGGGAGGTCGTCAAGGTCGGCGGTGACACCCTGGGGGCGAACCTCGTCGAGGCGATCGCCCGGACGCTCGCGCCCGATTCCCCCGTGCGTCGAACGGAACTGCGGGAGCGGGGCGCCGCACTGCGGGAACCCACCCCGGAAGAGGTCGCTGTCGCCCTCGACGTCCGGTTGGCGCTGCTGACCGAGGACGGCGGGACGGTCACGCTCGGCCCCGACGACGGTGAGCCGGTGCGCGTCGCGCTGTCGCCGTCGGCCGATTTCTTCGCCACGGCAAGCGTTCCGGTGCATCCGGGGCTGACCGAAGCACAGCAGGAAACCCTTTCCCGGCTGGACAAGACCGTGGTGCCGGTCGGGGGAGAGCCCGTCACCGGCAACCTGATCGCCGCGATCGCGGCCGGCATCGCGCCCGGATCGCCGTCACGACAGGCGGAACTGCGGGAGCTGGGCGCGACGCTGCGGAACACGACAGCGGCGAAGATCGCCGAGGCCTTCGGAGTCCGGCTGCATGTCGTCACCGAGACCGGGGACGACCTCGCCTACGGCCCCGCCGGGCCGCGGCCGGTCCGGATCGTCCGGACGGCGGGCGGGGAGTACCTGGCGACCCGTGACCTGGACACGAGGACGCCGACGAGGCCCGCCCCGGACAGCTCCACCAGGGCGGCCGACGTCAGGACCATGACCGGTGCCGGGGGCAAAACCGTCGGGATCGCGTTCCCCAGCAAGAGGAACGACGACGTGGTCGCCCGCATGTGGTCGGGCGCGACCGGCGCCCGGCCCGTCGTCGAGTACAGCAGCCTGAGCCCGAAACCGGAGAACCCGCCGGAATCCGCGCAGCCGCAGGCACCCCGGTCGGTGAGCAAGCCCGCTCCGTGGGCCTCAAAAGAGCTCGCGAAGCAGCCGATCTTCCTCTACCTCCACGCCGGTCCGGACCGGTTCCGGATCAAGGTGGAGGGGAGTGTCTTCCCCCGGCGGATCACCGGTGCCGATCTCGCCGGGCGAGCCCTCGGGAATCCGGACTTCCGGCAGGCCCTCGAAACCCGTCCCGAAGCGCCGATCGTGTTGCTGGCGTGCGAATCCGGGCAGCGGAACGAGCCGGGTGGCGGCGGCTACGACTTCCGCCGCGAGCTCAAGGCACTGGGCCACCACCGGACGGTGTACGCACCGACCCAGACGATCAACCTCGTCCAGGCGCTGGCAGGCGTCAACGTGGACAAGGACGGCGAATTCGTCGAGATCGCCGAGCATCCCGAAGACGTCACGGAAACGACCACGGAGACGGCCGCTCCGGTCGTCGACACCGCTGTCATCTTCGCCAAGGGATCACGCGCGCTGGACGACGAGGCGCTTGCCGCGACAGGGCGGTTCGCCGCCTGGGCACCGGCGGCGGCCGGGGCGATGACGACGCGCGACCCGTCGCTGCCGTCGCCGTGGATCCAGGTCACCGGCCACGGCAACGCGATCGTCGGCCGCGCCGACACCGCGCTCGCCAGGGCGAACGCGGTGGCCGAGGCGCTGCGGTTGCAGCTGTCCGAGGCGTCCCTGGTGGTCAAACCGGTCGCCGCCGTCCGGAACAGCCTTCCGCCGCTGCTGTCGGACGACCCCGCGGCGCGGCGGCGCTCGGTGACCATGGCGCTCGTCCGGTCCGACGATGGCGACCTCCGCTCGGAACTCGGTCTCCTGCCGGACGAGACGGTGACGTCCTGGTTGTCCCGGACGGCCACGAAACTCGGCGAGGACCCGAACCTCTGGGCGTCGTCCCCGCTCCTCGCCTACCTCGATCAGCATCTTCCGCTGTCCACGGCGCGGGACCGCAACACCGTGCTGCGGCTTTCGGTCGACCCCGGCACGCCCGCGCCGCGGCTTTCCCCGCTCGTCGGCGCCCGTGGCCACGTGTGGGCCGAATTCGTGCTGCCGAACGGTGACCGGGAAACGATCGGGTTCCACGCGGGCGGCGACGACAGCCCGGCGGTGCGGCTCGGCGGCACCGGGCACACCGCGTCCGCGAGCTACGAGGTGTGGATCTCCGCGGAAGGCACGCTTCGGGCCCTCGACCACGCGCTGCGGAACCTGCGCACCCCGCACCAGGCCTTGTCGTTCAACTCGCTGCACTTCGCCGGCGGGCTGTTCGAACGCGCCACCGGTACGCCCGCCCCGTCGGCAGGCTGGCTGGTGACCGGCCCCGGCGATCTCGGCAGGCAGTTGCGGGAGGCCGTCGGCGGCATCGCGGAGCTGGACGACGTCGAACTGCTCGACCCGAACGCCAAGATCTCGTTCCGCCCCGGCTCGGACGACGTCGACGAGATCGCCTTCGCGGGGTTCGTCCGGTCCCTCGCCCGGGAACTGCTCACCCGGCCGGTCGCCGGTCGCCGGATCGAGATCGTCGTGAAGCGCGGCCAGGACGAGGATCTGGCGAACAGGCGAGGGGCGAACCTGGAAACCACGCTGCGCACCGCCCTGCGGACCGCGACGGACGAGCACGGCGTCGTCCTCGAGTTCCGGCCGATCACGATCACCTACCAGCAGGACGACACGAGGGCCGATTCGGCGATCGTCGGGTTCGTCCAGGCCGGACAGGGTGCGGGTGTCCCGCCGGGGGAATCGGTCCAGAACTGGCTGAACGACCAGGCAGACCGCTCCCAGGTGGTGCAGCAGCGGACCGTCGCGCAGTACTTCATGCGGACCGGCCTCCCCGACGCCCTCGACCGGATGCGGCTGCTGAACCCGGACCGGCCGGCGTTCAAGTTCCAGGTGAAGACCCGGCACCGGGACCTGAGCGCCCAGTACACCGGCCACGCGTGGATCGAGATCCACGACCCCCTCGGTGACGGAACACTCATCGACTTCGCGCCGGAGAATCCTCCTTCACCGCGGTGGGCGACCGTCCCGGGCACGGTCCACGTGGGCCCCGTGCGGGAGAAACCCACCACGTACACCGCGGATCACCTGGTGAGCGCGAACGACGTCATCCGGGGGCTGGAGCGGGTGCTCGCGCTTTCCGGCAGGCAGTACAAGGTGACGAGCCACAACTGCACGACCTTCGTGCAGGACGTGTACTCGGCGGTCCTGGGGGCGCCCGCGCCGAACGCCGGGCGCTGGGTCCAGGGACCGACCGACCTCGAGCGCACGCTGCGCGGCGCCGCGTCGCACATCACGGTCCGGCCGCACGACGACGCGCCTTTCCCGACAGGCCCGGTCCCCACGGCTCCGGCGCGTCGCACCAACCCCGTTCCGGCCGCGGACATCGTGACGGCCTATCGCGCGGCCACCGCGGACCTGCCGCATTTCCGGTTGCCCGACAAGGACTTCGATACCGCTCTCGCCGAGTTCTCCCGGCTGGCGGGGACCGGCGAGCTCACGCCGCGTCCCGAGCAGGACCTGGGCTTGGGAGAGCTGAACGACGCGCTCGGGGAGCTGGAAAGCCGGGTTGGCGAGTCCCTTGAGGACAGATCGCGGCTCGGGCTGCTCTCGCGACGGGTGCGGGCACTGGCCAACGACGCCGTACTGTTGTCCACCTTGGCGCCGACCCGCGACACGGTCCTGGAGCCGATCACGCCGCAACGGCTGCGGACCGTGTTGTCCGAGGTCGCCGCCGTTGTCCACAGTGGACAAGATCCGTTCACCGCCGAGGGCTCGCCGTGGCGCGGTCTCGGCTACGACCAGAACGCGCCGCTGCCGCGCAGGCTGGTCGAACTCGTGCTGATGGACACGCCGCCGGTCGTGGCCGAAACCCTGCGCGACGACCCGCTCTTCCAAGACCTGATGCGTGACCCGGAGGCGATCGCGGACGCCCTGTTCGCAGCCTCCGGCCCGTACGAGCGGGCTTTCGCGGCGGCCGAGCAGGACCGGAACGCGGTCCGCCCGTCGACGACGCTGAACCGGATCCACCGCGAGATCGCCCAGCGGACGGACGCGCCGCCCGAGGAACTGACGGCGGCCGCGGATCAGGCGATAGCCCTGCTGTTCGCCGCGCCGGTGCCCGTCGATCCGGTGGTACGCCTCGCCGTCGGCGCGTCGCCGCTTTCGGTGACCCGTCCGGCGGGCAAGCCGTGGACCCGCGAGGACGCGACGCGGGAGTGGTGGCGGGCGGCGGATCCGGCGGTGACCGTCGGGCACCGGGTCGCGAATCCGGTGACCCGCCTGGAACCTTCGCAGCGGGAGACGCCGTCGGTGACCGTCCGGTCCGAAGACGGCGGGCTGAGCCGTTCGGGACGGCCGTGGCAGGCGACGATCGGGTACGACCTGCGCCGGTTCACGGTCGAACGCGAAGGCCACGAACCCGTACCCGTCCGGCTGCACACCGTCCGCTTGCGGCTGGACGGCACCGGACAGTCCGAAGTGGACATCGCGGCCTTCGAGGCCCGGGTGAAGTCCGGGGTGAACGAGTACTACAACCAGGGCTATCGGCTGCCCGGTGGCGAACAGCTGATGGTCGAGGTCGACTTCACCGACCGCGCCGACGCGCACGGCTCGGTCTTCGTGACCGGCCCCGGCACCCCGGCCGACCAACGGCACTGGCCCTCGGACGGGACAGAGGTCCAGTTCGCGCACGAGCTCGGGCATTTCCTCGGCCTGTACGACGAATACTTCGTCGACGCGCAGGACGCGCCCGTCTTCCGGCACACCGACGGCGCGGGCAGGGTCGCGACCGGACCCGGCCTGATGACCGCGACCGCCGTCACCGGCGACGTCGTCCTCGAACCTCGCAACCTCCAGCTCCTTTCCGACCGCGCCGAAGCGCTCGTCGGCGAAGACCCCCGGCCGAACGAGCGGCCGCCCGGCGGCACCGAGCACCGACCGGGCTTCCTCGCCTCCGAAGCGGACGAACAGGAATTCCGTTCCCACCAGGAGATGGCGGAGTACCTGGCGCAGGTCCCCCAGGTGCTGAGGGACAGCCCGCATCTCGCGTCGGTGGGCGAAGCGGAGCTGGCCGCCATCCGCGCGTACAGCCACTCGCACTCCCCGCACATCGACAACCACCTGAAGAACGGGACAGGGCCTGACCACGCGGCGTCGCTGTCCCGGCTGCTCGCGTCCGCGGTCACCCGCTTCCCGGCTCGTCACACCGGGCAGGCGACCCGGGTCATGGACTTGCCGGTTTCGGAGGGCAAGGAACTCTTCAAGCAGGGGCAGCGGTTCACCGACCCGAGCTTCTTCCGTGGCGTGCAGGGCGAACGCGTTCTCTATCGATTCCGGAAGGTGGTCGTCCACGCACTGGTCCACGACGCCGCCTACATCCCCTCGGCGTCCGTCCGCCCCAGCGAACGAGAGGTGCTGCTTCCGCCGGGAACCACGTTCGACGTGCTCAAAGTCGAGGAGAAGGACGAAAAGCTGCACGTGACGTTGCGCCAGATCGGCGCCACGCCCGCCCGCGTCGGCACGCCGTTCACCGGTTTCCCCGGCGACGGCCCGGCCGCGAAGTACTTCCTCGACCTGGTCGCCTTGAAGAACGTGGTCAAGGACGCCAGGGAACTGGCGCCGGATCTGGCGAGCCGGGACACCCGGGCGCACCGCGACAAGGTCGTGCGCGCCCGGAGGCACGCCTTGTCCGAGGCCGGGGAGCGGAGCCGGATCACGGTGAACACCTGGCGTTCGGCCGCGGAACTGGACGCGTTCCGGAAGGGCCGGTTCGTCACCGAACCGACGCTGCTGGTCGCCGGAGGCGAGCCGGGCAACGTCACGTTCGTCATCGACGACGCCTTCGCCGTGCCGGTGGACGGCGACCGGATCCTGCCGCCGGGCTCGACCTTCGAAGTCGTCGAGGTCAGCAGGGCCGCCGAATGGCACGAGCCGTCTGAGGTCCGGCTGCGCCAGGTCGACCCGCTTTCGGTCACCGACCAGATCGCGCCGGGCCTGTGGATCAGGACCGTCGGCGAACACGCCGAGAAGGTCGTCGAGGCCCTCACCCGCGGGCTGCGCGAACGGAACGGTGACCTGCATCTGACCGCCGTCGAGGCGCTCGTACAGCAGCATCCGGACCCGGATCTGGTGTGGCACACGGCGCTGAAGACCGTCGTCGACGACCCCGGCCTCGCGGACAAGGTCCGGACGATCACCTACCGGCGGCGGGACGGCGACGACGTCCGATCGGTCGCGCTGCCGGACTCGGTCTGGGAGCTGCTGGCGGAACCGGGCGCCTCGTTCGAGCAGTCCCGTGACGAGATCACCACCCCCGTCGAGATCGTGCCACCCCCGTCGGCGGGCGCCCTGCTCACCGAAGCCTGGCGGCGAGACGCGGCGAGCTGGAGCGAGATCCTCGACCGCGACGCGAACGGGCACCCCGGGCCGAAGCTGAAAGGCCCGGCCACCACAGGATTCCCGGTCACCCGGAGCGACGCGTGGGCGAACCTCCTCGGCGCGCGCCAAAAGCTGAGCCAGGCGGAAGCGGCGCACGCCGGCCTCCGGTCCCGCCTCGACCAGGGTGGAAGCTCCCGTGACGCCGAGCGCCTCACGGACTCCGAAACCGCGCTCGAAGCGGCGCGGGACGGCGTCGCCAGGGCGACCGACGACCTCCGCGCCTGGGGCAACGATCCGGGCAGGCTGGACCAGGCGTTCCAGGACTGGCAAGAGACTTCGATCCGGGACCGGCCCCGGCTGCCCGGCGGCGTCCGGCTTCCCGGTGCCGACGGATTCGCCGATCACTCCGGCACGCTCTTCGACGCGGAGACGGCGCCGGAACCGGTCTCGCGGCGGATCGAGCGGGAGTTCGGAATCGGCCCGGAAGCGCAGGCCGGGCTTCAGCGGGCCGCGGACGCCGCGGGGGTGGCGTTCGAGCTGCGGCCGGTGAATCCGGAGACGATCCGTGCGCTGCTCCGGGGCGGGCGACCGGCGACGCCCGGGCTCGCCGCGGGCACGGTCACGACGTGGGACGTCCACCTCGGCATGCCGGAGCAGGCGATCGGGCTGGCCGCTCGCTTCGAACCCCGGCTCCCGGAGCTGACCGGACTGCCGCCTCAGGTGCGCGACAGGATCGAGCACCGCTACCGGCAACGGATGGCCGAGTTCACCACGCTGGCGGACTCGCTCCCCGCCGGGCACCGGGTCATCGGCGGCGTCGTGCACGAACAGACGGTGAACGGCTGGGCCCCGGTGATCGGCACCGACTCGCACCACCTCCGCCGTCCGGACGGCACCGGCTCGGTCCTGACCGACGATGTGGAGCTGGACGCGCCACTGCTCGAACTCGTCACGCACACCCTGCCGCTCGGTGACACCGCCGGGCTCGGCAGGCACGGCAGCGAACCGCTGATCCGGTTCGCTCCCGGGAGCGAACCGCGAGTGGTCCTGGACGACACCGGCCCGGCGCCCGGCAGCGCGCGTGAGTCCCTTGTGGACTACGCGGAGATCGACTGGGAGGGATTGCGCACGCCCACGAAGGTCTCGCAGGACGACGGGTTCTGGGACGACTTGAACGAGCTGGACGGCTCACATACGGATTCCGTGTTCGACGCGCTCGTGGCGGCCCATCAGGACGACGAGTCCTCGATCAGCGACGAGTCCTCGGTCGAGGACGATCCCCACGAGTACGACGATCTCCTGGTGCCGGTCACGATCGACTTCGCCGGGGGTTCGGCCGAGCTGACCGGCCCGCAGCTGGACGGGCTGGGGCGGATCGCCCGGCAGATGGAGGACGTCGCCCATGCCTATCTGATGCGCCCGGAGATGTTCGAGCCGATGCCGTCGATCGAGGTGTCGGGCGGCGGCGGCGACGCGAGCCTCGACGTCGCCCGCAACGATGTCCTGGAAGAGACGTTGTGGCAGATGCTCGAAGACCTGGTGGCCGCGCGAGCGGATCTGGACCCTCAGGAGCGGGAGGACCTGCTGAGCAGTTTCCTCATCTCCGTCCGGCGTGACCCGGACGGGGAGCCGGGCCGGCACGAGGTCCGCATCGACGGCTCCGACATCGCGACCGCGCACCGCCGGGCACCCCGGAAACAGGTCGAAGTGACGACGGTGTTCCGGATAGAGCGGACCGGTCCGGCGGCAGGGCCCGCCTTCACGTATCCCTCCGACATGTCTTTGTCGGTCACCGCTCGCTCGAGCCCGTTCGTCGTACCGCATCAGGAGAACGTCGAATCGGACCACATCCCCTTGAGGGTGGCCGATGACCTGTCGATCGCGGTGGGCGCGGCGGAGTCCTCGAAAGAATTCTTCGCCGTGCCCGACGTCGTCGCCGCGTCCCGGGCCGGGTTGCTGCGGGCGGACAGCAACGTCAGTCTCGAAGTGCACGAAGACGTGGTCCTGGTGGTCGAGCGAGCGGGAGTCGAGCACCGGCTGAACAAGGTGACCGTCAAATTCTGGGACAAGCCGTCCCATATCTGCCGTGACATGGCGCAAGAGGTCCTTGGCGCGCTACCGGACATCGCGGTCTTCCGGAGCAAGGACGGGAACGCCGCGCTCGGAAACGTCAGTACCACCAACGGTGTCGAGGTGACCGGGGTGCGTCACCTCGCCGAGGCGATGGCGGCACAGGCCGAAGAGGACCTGTCGGATCCGGTGGATCCGCGCTGGGCGGCGAAGCAGGTGGGCAAGGACGTCAGGCCGACCGGTGGCGGGGCGGGAGCGCCCCGCCCGGGGGAGGCCTACGGCAGCGCGATGAGTCACCAGCTGTCGAACGCCCCGCGCCGGGCCAAAATGGACCAGGCGGCTCAGGACAGTGGTGTCAACGAGCATGCCTGGCCGTCGGTCGGGGAAGCGTACTGCGCCAACTCCATCCCCTTCGACGACGAGAACGGCCTGGTCTCGATGGGTCGCGACTTCGCGAAGGGAATCGAAAACGACGGCACTCCTTTCGGCTATCACTTCGCGGCTGTCGTCGCGACCAGTCTGGACGGCCGGTTCAACATCACCCTGGAGAATTCGCCGCAGGCGCGAATTCGCACGCCGAAGGTCGATGAAGCGATCCAGCAGGCACTGGCCCAGTACGACGGGCTGTGGGACGTGCTCGAAGCCGGGTTCGACGCCGACCTGCAGCAGGCCAAGGCGAATTCGTCCCCAGCGGTCACCGAGATCGAATTGAAGCTCTATGTGGTCAGGAAGCTCCGGGCTCTGGCGGAAATCGGCCGGACTGCCGATCCGGACGACCCGGCGATGCAACGCGCCTACAACGAGGCGGCCGGCGGTGTGTACAACCTCGCCACCTGGCCGAAAGAGCGGGACAACTGGCACTTCGTCCCGTACAGCAAGGAACCCGGCGACTCGTTCCACGAGCATTGGGCGGTCTACGACGACCCGGACATGTTCATCATGCCGAACCTGATGACCTTCGTGGTCTCGGGCGGGCAGGGGGCCGCGACCGAATGGTCCGCGCAGGTCGCGTTCGACAAGGGGGCCAGCGAACCCCGCGAGTCCGACGTGCAGACCTTTCGTTCGGTCGCGACCCGGGTGGCGAGAGCGGCGATCTGGCGCAACGCCAACGGGTTGCCGATTCCGGCGGTGACGGTCACCGGGTACGGCAACGGTGCCTTCGCCGTGCCGGGCGGTGCGGTCAAGAAAGGGAAGGAGCGAGCCGACGCGGTCCGGTCCATGCTGATCCACGAGCTCGGGGAAGAGCTGAACCGGCTCCAGGGTGGCGATCAGGTGGTCAAGGTCGCCTCCGACCAGGATCCCGTCGCCGAGGGCGTTCCGACGGTCCGGGTGGCGGCGTCGTCGAGGGGACGTGATCTCACCGAGGCCCCGGACGATCCGCGCTCGACACCGGAGGAACGCCGGCGGCGTGCCGTGATCACGGTGCGGCCGAACCCGATCGCCGCGAGCGACGTCCCGGCGGTCCCGCTCGCGGGAAACCGCGGGATCCGGCTGGCCGACCCACGGCTGGACGGAATCGCCGGCCGCTGGCCTTCGGACGACCGGTACTTCACCTTTCTCGCCCACGGGGACGTGAACGGTGCTCCGGTCCACAGCGCCCCGGAAACCGGGAGTACGCCGCTGAGCCCGTCCGACGTCGCCACGCTGTTGGTGACAGCCAGGGACGAAGGCCGGTGGGACGGCGAGAAGCCGTTGATGTTCGCGTCGTGCGGCGCAGGTACCGGCCGCGGCGAGTCGTTCGCGGCCAAGGTGCTCACCGAGCTGCGGGCGCGGGGGATCGACGTGGAGGCCGTCGCACCCGACGGTCCGGTGTACTTCGTGCCCGGCACGACCGACCCCGACGGACCGGGCCACCTCGTGGTGACCGGGAAGGTGGGGGTCGACGCGGCCGGTCGGCCGGTGGTCGCGCCGAAGGGGAACTGGGTGCGCTTCACCGCCTCCACCGGCCGGGCGCTCCCGATCGGTCCGCATATCGCCACGGAGGAAAGGGAAGACCGCCTGCCGCGTGGTTACGCGTTCGGGAAGTCCGCGGGCGACCTGGACGGCGCGGTGCGGCTCGCCGACGAACCCTGGCGAGTGGAAGAGATCCGCTTCGACAAGGGGAGCAAGGAGCTGTCCCCGGCCGCTGTGTCCACAGTGGACAGAATTGCCCGGGAGCTGGCGGCGATCGCCGTACGACGGCGCGCGGACGGGCTGCCCGCGCCGATGGTGAACGTCGCGGGGTCCGGCAACGGGGCCGTGCTCGGGATCGGGCAGGCCGCGCGGACCGGCCACGCGCGCGCGGAAGTGACGGTCGCGGCGGTGCGCGCCGCCGTCAGCCGTGAGCTGGGCACCCTTCGGGCCGAAGCGGGAGTGCTGCCCGCACGCAACGTCCGCGTCGTTCCGGAGCCGGAGGAACACCGGGCCGGCCTGTCGCAGGAGGCGCGCAGGCGCGCCGTGATCACGGTGGACCTCGATCCGGCGGCGGAGTCGCCGGAACCTCCGCTGACACGGGAGCCGAAGCGGCTTCTCGACTGGGCGAAGCAACTTCCACTGGTCGACCTCGTACTGGCCGACCCCGGCGCCCGGATCCGGCAGAAGCAGACCGTCGGTGAGCACGTCGATCGTGTTCTCCGTGTACTCAAGCGGCGGGATTCGGAAGCCGCGCATGAGCGGTGGCGCCGTGACGCGCTGGCACTGGCGTCCATTGTGGACAATGTGGCGCGCGAAGTGTCGTCGTCGTTCAACGACCCTCTGCTCAAGCCGGTCTTCGCTCAATGGATCCTCGGCAGGCACACCGGGGGGAACACGGTCTCGGCGGAATCGATCGGCCTCGCCCGCGCGTTGGTTTCGGATGATCCGCTCGGCGCCTTGGTGCGCCGGGACATCGACGAGGTCGCCGCCGCGGGGCGGATCGCCGCGATGGCCGAGCGGGCGGGGTTGCCGGATCGGGACCTGTTCGACCTGCTCTTTTCCCGATACGAAGCGGAAATGCTCTCGTACACGACGAGCGAGGTCAGGTACGGAGGGCTGGGAGACGATCCCGGTGCCAACGGCAAGTTCGATCTGAGGGAGCTCCCGGGGGAGATCTCCGCGACCCATTACTCGCTGACCGTCGAATCCGAGAAGACCAAAGCCAAGCGGCTTCGCGACTTCCTCTCCGGTGACTCGTCCTCCCGTGAAGCGCCGAATTGGGCCGACTTGCAGCTCTCGCTCACGGCCGAGGCGAAGGATCGCCTGAACGCGCTGCGGTCTTCGCTCTCCGCGGAGCCGGTGTCCACGGAGGCCGTGGCCGTCCCCGGCACAGCACCGTCCTCGGAGGATCAGACGGAGCCGCCGTCGCCCTTGCCCTTCGACGCTTCGGAGATCGAGACGGGCGTCCAGAGCCTGCGGCGCCCGACCGCCGTCTCGCATGTGCCGCCTCCTGGTACCGAAGCGGCGGCGGCCCTGACCGGCAGGCAGTACACGCATCTCCGGGACATCCGCACCGGACGGCTGGAGCCCGCCGACCGGACGCTGATCCGGGCCGAGGTGATCGAGGGCGTCCAGCGGCTGACCGGGCTGGAGGGCACCGACGAGGCGGAAGAGGTGCTGGGGCACATCGAGCGCTGGTTCGAGACGGCACCGCTCACCATTTCGCTCAAAGGCGCGAACGTCTTCGGGAACGAGGAAACCGCGGCGAGGCTCATGCGCCCGGACGCCGAGTACCTGACCGCCGCCGAACTCGGGCTGCGGATCGTCGACAGCTCGATCCTGCCGACCCTGGATCCCGTCGACGACGCCGAGATCGACCGCCTCCAGGCCACCGTGCGGCAGATCGAGAGCCGAGTGGAGGCCGCGTCGAAGGGCACCGCCCAGCAGTCGGCGGCGGAACTCATCGGACTGAGCAGAGACCACGCCGCCGCACAGGCCGGCCTCCGGGCGGCGGAAGCCGCCCGGAACCGGCACCGCTACCTGCGGCGTCTTTTCGACGAGGATCCGCGATTCGCCGTCTGGACGCTGTCCAACGACGTGAACGCGGCTCGTGGCGAGAACTACACGAGATGGCGCCGGGAGAAAGACGACAAGGAGACCGGCCGTCGCGGTTTCGGCCCGCACGAACAGGCCGTGTTCGGCGCGGTCAACACGAACTACGCGAAGACGCTGGGATTCGAGGGCACGAAGTACTACGGCGAGACCCATCTCGTCCTGAAGCCGGAGGTCCGGCAGCGGTCGTACTTCACCGTCGGAGACACGGGCCAGGCCAGGTCGGACGTCGTCGGGATGATGTCCGACATGCTCAAGGACGGAGACGAAACGGGAGCCAGGGCCGTGATCAACAACGCGCTGGGCCTGACCGGGATGATCCCGTTGCGGCTGTTGCAGTGGGAGGTGCACGTTTACGGCGGGCTCCGATTCGGCCGCGACGTCGAGGCCGTCTCGATTCCCGCTGAAGCGGTCGGGATCGACGACGACGGGATCAGCCCGGACGTCCGGCTGCGGGTCCTGGACTTCGCGCGGCAGCACGGCCTCGCGGTCGTGACGTCGGACCCGGACGCCTACCCGGACCGGCGGACCGAGCTCGACCCTCAAGAGGTTCACGACAGCCTCGCGAGTCTGAGGCAGGACAGGTCCGGCGATGCTCCTTCGGTGACCGCGCGGGTCTTCGAGGAAGTCGCGGCCGGTCTCGGGGTGAACCTGTTCGAACTCGAGATGCGGACGATGGAGCCGTTCGGCGTGCTGTGGCCCGCTTACGAAGAGAACCCTCAAGCCTCGGCGTCGGAGACCTATCGCGCGCTCGCGGACGGTGACCTCAAGGGTGCCTGCGGTGATACGGCCAATCTGCTGTTCGAGGTGGCCCACGAGCCGGTGGACGCGACGACGGAGACGACCGTGGCCGGATTGGCGGCCGTGATCACCGGCGGCGAAGACGTCGGCGTGCGGGTGAGCGCGGGCTCGGAGCACGCCTTCTACCTGGAGTTGCGCGGCGATCGCGCGACCATCCACCAGAGCTACCTCGGCAAGCTCGCCCTCGCCGGCAACTTCGGCGCCGGCCGGTCCTACCCGCGGACGGAACTGGCGGAGCGGCTGGGTTCCCTGCTCGCCGAGTATCAGGGCGGGGGCGTGCCGAGCACGGAGGAGGAGGCGTTGTTCGGCGGGAGCCTGCTGGACCCCGCGCGGCGTGAGGAGTACGAGCAGAGTGGCTGGCAGGTGTTCCGGATCAAGTCCGGCCCGTTCCTCGACACCCAGCGGCAGGTGGAACGACTGACCGAGCTGGTGACCCCCCGGCACGAAGCGTGGAACGACATCAAGAACTCGTCCTGGAACGTCGGTCAGTGCCTGGGCATGGAAGAGGTGCCCGAGCCACCGGAGCCTGCCGGGACGTCGGGGTCGAACAGTGTTTTCGAAGCCTTGGTGCCCGACGCGGCCGGACCACCGCGCACTTATTGAGGGGTAGGCATAGGAGTCTTGTCGGTCGGGGTGAAGGGGGCTTTCGTCGCATCGCATGCGGGGAAGGTTCCCTTCGCGTCACATCCGTAAGGGTTCCGGTGCCCTGAGCCGCGCTGCGGAATGTCCTGAAGGGGCCCTTCAGGACGTTGAATGTCTTAAAGGGGCCCTTCAGGACACGGCGTCGAGTCACCGACCCCCAGAGGTGCCCCGAATGTGGCATTGGGGACACCCAGCTTGGATCCACCGGTGTTGATGTGGTGTTTGGGGTGTGTCTGGGTACGCAAATGCCCTCTGGCTTGGGATGATTGTTCTTGCGACGGAACAAAAACCAGCTAGCGAGAGGGCATCTGCTGGATGCGATCTTCTCATACTGGACCGTTCCCGATTCGGTGGACTCGGGGTGAGGGTCGCCCGGTCCTTCGGGAGACACGAGTATGGGTTCGACACGCCGCCGATTTACTGAGGAGTACAAGG
>NZ_JBHRWK010000030.1:0-67958 GCF_042647925.1 Amycolatopsis speibonae | reverse complement strand
CCTCGAACTTCGCCGCCAGTACCGCCTCGACATCCTCCACCGAACCCATAACACAAGCATGACAGCCGAAATCAAAATATACGGTTTATTTATCGGCGCGCCCTATCACGATAAAATCACCCCTGTGACCAGAGCGATCACGGCTGATCAATGGCAATCGGTCCGGACTGCCTATCGGGTGACGGGCGCGCGATTCGCGGAAATGGTGGCCCGCGTTCCGGATCCGGGCGCGCGGGTCACCGCGGACTGGACGGCGGCCGACACCGTCGCTCACGTCGCGATGATCGCGAAGATGTACACGTCGCTGGTGCGGCCGGACCGTCCCCCGTTACTGGACGCCCGCGGGCAGGGGCAGCTCGAAAAGACCACTGTGGACACGGTTTCCGTGCTGAACACCTTGGTGTTGCGAGATTTTCCCGAACGCGACATCGGGAAACTGGTGACAGGGCTGCTCGCCGACATCGAGGAAGTGCTGCGGGTGACCGAGGACGCCGACCCGGCGGCCCCGCTGGACTGGCTCGGTGACTCGAAGGTGCCGCTGGCCGGTGTCCTCGCGCACCTGGTCAACGAACTGCAGATCCACGGCTGGGACATCGCCGAGGCGCTGAAACTGCCGTGGACGATCTCGCCCGCCGACGCGGCGTTGTTCTTCGAGCTCTTCATGGTGGGCATGCTGACCCACGACGTCGGGCATCTTCTCGACACCGACGAGCCGCCGAGGGAAAGGCGGATCGCCGTGGCGTTCCGCTCGGCCTACACGACTCCGGTCGTGCTGGTGCTGCACCGGGGACGGGTCACGGTCGAGGAGCCAGGCGGGCCGGTCGACGTCCGGATCTCGTTCGATCCGCCGTCGCTGAACCTGATGATGTTCCACCGGGTCGGCAGGGTGCGTACCGCGCTGACGCGCAAGATCGTCGTCGGTGGTCCGCGGCCGTGGCTGCTGCCCGCTTTCCTGCGCGTCGTGCGTCTGCCCTGAAGCCTCGCGAGTGGTCAGGACGGTCGGAACCGTCCTGACCACTCACGAGACCCACGCCCGCCCGGAGCTCTAGAGCGTCAGCGACCAGGTGTCGAGCACCCCGGTGTCGCCGGGTCCGTAGTCGGTGACCCGCAGCTGCCACTTGCCGCCCGCCGGGGACGCCGCGCCGGGCACCGAGAACGTCCGAGCGCCGTTCCAGGCCGTGCACGCCGAACCGCCGCTGTACTTGAGCGGGTAGGCCTTGCCCTTCGGGTCCAGGAGCGTCACGCCCAGGTCCTCGGCACAGGTGTGCCGGATCGTCACCGAGATCCCGAGCGAGGCGGCGGCCTGTCCGGTGAGGGTCGAGGTCACCGGGCTGAACACCTGCTGGTGGTCGCGGATCGCGAAGTCCGTGTCGTTGCTCAGTGTCCGGACGCCGCCGTTGCCGGGCGCCGTCTTGACGGACACGACACCACTCGCGGGCGACACGTTCCCCGCCGCGTCACGGGCTTTCACGGTGAAGGCGTAGGAGGTGTCCGGGTCGAGACCGGTCACGGTGGTACTGGTGCCCGTCGCCGAGGTCGCCAGTGTCGAGCCGTTGTAGACGTCGTAACCGGTGACACCGACATTGTCCGTGGCCGCGTCCCAGGCCAGCGAGACGCTGTTCGACGTCGTGCCGGTGGTCCGCGCGTTGCCGGGCGCGCTCGGTGCCGTCGTGTCGCCGCCGCCTCCGGTCACCAGTGTGAGATTCCACTTGTTCAGTGCTTCGATGACCGGCTGGAAGAGGGACATGTCGCCGTCGCTGGGGTTCTCCACGCACTTGGACGGGCCGCCGTCGTGCAGGCCGACAGCCTTGGTACCGAGCAGCCAGCCGCCGCCCGAGTCACCGCCGAGCGAACACGCCGTCGTCCAGGTCAGGTCTTCGATGATGAGCCCGCCGCCATAGTCGACGGATTTGTGCGTGTACTTCACCTCGCCGCACTTCCACTTCGACGTGTTGCCGGAGTGACAGACGCGGTCGCCGACCATGGCCTCGGCCGAACCCGTGACGGTGACGGCCGGCTCGCCCCAGGTGTTGACGGCCGCCGAGAGCTCCCAGCCGGACTGCGTCACCGCGACCACGCCCATGTCGCCTTCGCGGGCGTTGACGCTGCGCGTCCCGCCGACGTTCGACGTGCCGAGCCGGTTCTGCTGACCCGACGCGCCGTAGGCGGCCTGGTCGCGGTCGTTCGTGCAGTGCCCGGCGGTGAGGAAGTGCTTGGCGCCCGCCGAATCGGTCGCGCCGAAGCCGACCGAACAGTTGCTCTCGCCGCCCGGCCACCACGGATTGCCGGTCTGGATCGTGCCCGCCTGCTGTCCCGGCGAAGACGCGGTTTCGGTGATCCGCACGCCGAGATCCCTTGCGCGGGAGAGGAAACTCTCTGTTTCGGCGGTCTTGCGGGAGCGGTCGACCGATACGCCGACCTCGTTGTTCCGGACGTCGACACCCCAGCCGAACACGCCGGGGACGCCGTCGCCGACCAGCGCGCGGACGGCGTCGTCGGTCCGGTCGAGCTCGGCCTTGGTCCGCGACACCAGCCGCGGTTCGACGCCGGCGGACCTGGCCATGGCGGCGTCGGCCGTGTTCGTGACGGCCAACGTCAGCTTGCCCGCGGAGGCGTCGAACCACTGCCCGGCCGAGCGGGCACGCAACCCGTCCGGCAGCGACGCGGCCAGCCGGTGGGCCTCGTCCTGTGCGGCCAGTTGGGATTTCGCTTCGGACGTGGTCAGTCCGAACGCGGCGGCCACCCCGTTCACCTCGGCGTCGGGATGGACCGGTGTCGCCGGGGAAGCCGCTTGAGCCGTCGGGCTGAGTCCCGCCAAGGCCAAAGCCATGACGCTCAGACCGGAAACCATTCTGCTGTGCCGTCGCATACACACTCCTCGAATCGAAAAGCAGGTGTGCCGACGGTAATTCCCGAACCGCGCGGAATTGTAGGTCCGCGAGGCGTTAACAATTAAGAGTTCCAGTCCCATTCGAAGCCGAACCGGCCCGGCCCGAAATTCAGCGCGACTCCGTGCACGGAATCGCGTCCCGGCAGGACTTCCGTCCACTCCGCGGGCTGTCCGTCCTGTTCGGAATAGCGGCGGCATCGCGCCGGAAGCATGCCGGGGGAGAACTGGATCTCGAGTACGTATTCCCGGGTGGGCAGCCGGAACTTGCGTTCGTAGTTCGTCGCGTGCGGGAACGGGGCACTGTTCACCAGAGTGTGCTCCGTGATGACGGTTTCGCCTTTCACGAGTGGCCGTTCGAAGAGTAGTTCCATCACGAGAAGACCGTCTTCGGGACGGTGCACGCTCCGGCCGGGATGGCAGCCCCGTAACGAGGTCACCGCGGGCAGCGGCCGGTCGTGCTCGTCGATGTGGACGATCATCACCCACCGGTCCGGGCCGTCAGCCTCGGCGCGGAGCACCTGCCGCGACCGGAACGCGAGCTCTTCCTGACCGGGGCCGACGGAGATGACGTCGTGCTGACTGATCCTCGTCAGCCGTTCGTCCCACCGGGTGTCGACCTCGCTGACGGCCGCGTCGATCCGTGTCCGGTCCGGCCAGTACCGGCCGATCTCCGGCAGCCCGTCGGCGCGGGCAGGCCACCGGCCTCTCGCACGCGGCGGTCCGAGCAGCGCGGTCAGACAGCCGGGCGGTACCTCCAGTACCTGTTCGAGGTGGCCGAGCCCGAGCACGGAGTCCCGGCGCTCCGGGCGGCTGCGCCCCGATTGCCAATAGCTGAGCGTCGCCGCGGTGATCGAGACGCCACGAGCCCGCAGATGGTCGCGCAGACGTTCCAGGCTGAGGCCGCGCGCCCGGATCGCCTCGCGCAGCGCGTCGGCGAAGGGCCCCTCTCGGAGCAAGCGCTCGAACTCGGGCCGGGATTCGGCTCCGCCGGAGATCACGCGCCGAGCATAGATCCGCGAAGACGGGAATTGAACCGGGCGAGGCCCTGGCCAGGTTGTTAACCGTTAACAGGCTTGTCGAACCGGCGGCGTGAGTCTTCGATGTGGCCGAGGAACAGGTGGGTCCAGTCGCACATCCCGTCGACCGTCGCGCGCAGGCCGTGCCCCGCCTCGGTGAGCGTGTAGTCGACCCGCGGCGGCACGGTCGGATGCACCGTCCGTTCGATCAGGCCGTTGCGCTCCAGCATCCGGAGGTTCTGGGTGAGCATCTTGTGGCTGATGCCCTCGATGTCGTTCCGCAGTTCGGTGAACCGCCGGGTACGGTCGCCGATCGTCTCGATGATCAGGAGCGCCCACTTGTTGGCGACGTCGGAGAAGATCTCCCGCGCCAGCGAGTCCGCCCGCAGCAGATCCGCGTCATCCGTCTTGCCGCTGAGCTGCTTGGTCACCATCAGGTTCCCCAGTCACGAAAAAGTGCGTTCTTCCAGGTCGACGCACACTCTCCTACAGTTCCTGGGTAACCACAAGTGACCACGATCGAGGAGTACGGATGAGTATCACCCTGGTGAATCCCGCGGGGCTGCCCGAGATCCCCGCCTACCGGCAGGTGTCGATCGCGACCGGGTCGAAGCTGGTGTTCGTCGCGGGGCAGGTCGCCTGGGACGCGGATGGCGTCGTTGTCGGCGAAGGTGATCTCGCCGCGCAGGTCGAGCAGTGCTACCTGAACATCGCCACCGCGCTCGCCGGAGCCGGTGCCACCTTCGGCGACGTCGCGAAAATGACCGTCTACGTCGTCGACTGGACCCCGGACAAACTCGCGCTGTTCCTCGAAGGCGTGGACCGGGCCGCCGCCAAGCTGGGCGGCACCCCGGTCCCGCCGGGCACGCTGATCGGCGTCGCGGCGCTCGACGTGCCCGAGCATCTGGTCGAGATCGAGGCGACCGCGGTCATCGACTGACGCTCACTGGCCGCGTGCGGCGCGCCAGATCGGGCTGTCGACGTAGTGGTTGTCGTACTGCTTCGACGACGCGGCGATCTCCGAGGGGTCGGCTTCACCGCGAGCGACCCGCTCGAGAAGCCGGTAATAGTCGAAGCGGGCCATGCCCGGGGTGAAGGTGACCAGGACGTCGGCGTCCGAGCCGGCGGCGGGCCCGAACGCGTGCGGCACCTGGGGCGGAACGGCGAGGAAGTCGCCCTTCTCCAGCGTGTGCAGGGTTTCGTCGACGAGGACCTGGAGCTTCCCTTCGAGCACGAAGAAGAACTCGGTCGCGCGAGTGTGAAAGTGGGCAGGGGTGCCGAAGACGCCGTCCTTCAGGGTCGCGCGGTTCGCGGTGAAGCCCCCGTCGGTGGTGTCCGAGTCGGCCAGCAGCGTGATGTCGCTGCCCGGCGCGTCGCTGACGATCTCGGCGTCGGC
The DNA here is from genome assembly GCF_042647925.1 of Amycolatopsis speibonae. Taxonomy (NCBI): domain Bacteria; kingdom Bacillati; phylum Actinomycetota; class Actinomycetes; order Pseudonocardiales; family Pseudonocardiaceae; genus Amycolatopsis; species Amycolatopsis speibonae. The sequence continues at coordinate 62,656 of NZ_JBHRWK010000030.1, read as the reverse complement.
GGCCCGGAGCAGGATGGGGTCGAACATGGTGGCGTCTCCTTGGTTTCCGTGTTCAGCGGGCTCGCTGACAGGACAAGCTTCTCCCGGCGGCGGGCCTTGATCAATGCGGAAAACCACACCGGTCGATAATACTAAGGTTATCGATCGGTGCGGCATTCACCAGGACAGTGCGGCTCGCTGGGCCGGGACGATCGCCGCGAACTCGGCCGAGAACAGCCGCATGAGCGGCGGCAACCGGTAGGTGTCCTCCTCGCCCCATTCGGCGAGCCCGAGATCGACGAGGCGATCCAACGCGGCCTCGGCCTTCGACGGGCACGTATCGAGGACGGCCGCGACCTGATCCGAGCGGCATACCTCGAAACCCGGCCTGCCGAGCAACCGGAACGCCGCCGCGGCGAGCGGATCCCTGCCCGCCGCGATCGGCCGCAACGCAGAAGAGTACAGCGCCCGCAGGGACTCCCCGCCGAAACCGAGTTCGTCCAGCCTGCTCGCCTCGGGGGTGAGGCGACGCGCCAGCCAGGACAGCGGCCGGGTCGGCCGGTTGGCCAGGATGGTGCCCGCGATCCGCAGCGCCGCCGGGATCCCATGGCAGAGCCGGACGATCTCCGCGGCCGCGGCGGGATCCGCGTCCACTTTGGACCGTCCGGCCAGCCGTCCGAGCAGATCCAGCCCGTCCCCATCGGACAGCCTGCCGAGCGCGACATGCTCCGCGCCGTCCAGCATCAACGGCGAGCGGCCGGTGATCAGCACCGCGCACGATCCCGTCGCCGGGATCAGTGCCCGGAGTGCGACGGACTCGGTCGCGCCGTCGAGCACCAGCAGCACCGCGCGGTGGGCGAGCTGCGAACGGAGTACGGCGGCGGCCTCGTCCGGCGTCCACGGGATGTCCGACGCGGGAACGCCGAGGTGCCGCAGCAGCCGCGGCGGAACCCGGGAGGCCGGGCCGTCGACGCTCAGATCGACGTACAACTGTCCACCGGGGAACCGGGCCCCGACCCGGTGCGCCACCTCCAGTACGAGCGCGCTCTTGCCGATGCCGCACGGACCGTGCACCACCGCGACCTTCGGCCCGTACTGTCCCGTCTCGACGAGCAGCGAGGTCAGGCGCGCGGCGTCCCCGGCCCGGCCGGCGAACGACCGGCAGCGCACCGGAAGCTCCTGCGGCGCGGTCGTTTCCGGGGCCGTCACGGTGACGGCGGCGGGGGAGACCGCGGTGAGGCCCGGATCCCGGTCCAGCATCGCCCGGTGCAGTTCCGCCAGATCCGGCGAGGGTTCCAGGCCGAGACGGTCCGCGAGCACCCGGCGACAGTCCGTGTAGACAGCGAGCGCGCCCGCGGGATCACCGGATCGGTACAGAGCGGTCATCAGATGCGCCCATGGCCGCTCCCGCAACGGATGTTCGGCGACGAACTCGCGGAGCGGGGCGATCACCTCGCGGTGTTCGCCGAGCCGGAGCCGGGCGTCGAGATGGTCTTCGGCGACCGAAAGCCGGAGTTCCTCGACCGGCGCGATCGATCCGGCGAGCGCCTCGTTGTCGGCGAGATCTTCCAACACCGCGCCCCGGCAAGCGGAAAGTGCCTCACCGAGATGACGGACGGCGGCGGCGTGATCACCGCGTGCGAGCGCCGCGCGGCCCGCCCCGGCCCGTTCGGTGAACCCGTGGAGATCCAATTCCCCTTGGCGCAGCGTGATTTCGTAGCCCGCGGCGCGACCGGAGATGTGTTCTCCCGGTAGGACGCTCCGGAGCCGGTTCGCGTAGGTGCGCAGGTTGGCGACCGCCGAGAGCGGCGGTTCGTCACCCCACAACGTCTGGACGAGCCTGCGAAGCGGGACTGTCCGGCCGGGATGCAGCAGCAACGCGGCCAGCAGCGTGCGCTGTTTCGCCGAGCCCAGCGCGATCGTCCCGCCTTCGGTGTGTACCTCGAGCCTCCCCAGAACCCTGAACTCGATCGACGACACTCACACCTCTCCCGAGAGTTGGAGACAGAAACGTGAGACCCCTTAAGGCAGTTCTATCACCGACGACTTTGCCGGAAGTTCACTTCGCATCGGGTGCACAGCGGATACACGCGCGGGTGTATCCGCACTATCCGCGTTCGTGTACCGCCCTTTCCTACGTTGGGCGCTGCCGACGCCACCCGGCGCGGAGGAAGTGAGGAGCGCGGAACATGCGCAAGACATTGGGAACCTTCAGCGACAAGCTGCTGAGCGTGTTCGTGGCCAAGGCCGACGTGGGCGCCGGCTGCCCGCCCGACCCGTTCACCAAGCACTGCTACTGCCGTGAGCGCAGCGACTTCCGGCAGAACTGTTCGACGAACGGCGCCTGCAAGGTGTTCTGCGGACCCTGTTACGCCTACCGGATCTGCGGAGGCTGATCGACACCGCGGGGCGGCGGCGACACCGGCCGCCACCCCGCGGTACCCCGCCCGTCCCTCTTCCTCCACTGGAGAACACCATGCCCATCCTGACCGCCGCCGTCGTGCTCGTCGGACTCCTGTGCGTGCTGGACCTGCTGCTCAGCTTCGGCATCATCCGGAGGCTGCGCGAGCAGAACGAGACGCTGAAGAACGTGCAACAGAAGTCCGGCGTCGACCAGCAGATCGCGTTGCCCGCGGGCGCCACCATCGGCGCCTTCTCCACCACCACGGTCGGGGGCGCCGAGCTGTCCATCGCGGACATCGACGGTTCCCGTGCCCTCGTCGGCTTCTTCTCGCCGAACTGCGAACCGTGCAAGGAGCGGATGCCCGAGTTCATCGAGTACGCCGCCCGGTTCGAAGGGAAGGTGTTCGCGATCGCGGCCGGGGATGAGGCGGAGACGGCCGACATGGTCGCCCGGCTCGGCGAGGTCGGCGAGGTGATCCGAGAGTTCGACGGCGGTGACGTGCACCAGGCCTTCGGCGCCACCGGCTATCCCGCGCTCTGCCTGGTCGAGGGCGACCGGACCGTGCTGGCCAGCGGGTGGGAGATGTCGGTTCTGCCGGTGCCGGCCAAGCTGTGAACACCTCCCTCGGCGCCCGCCGGGTACTGAGCCTGCTGGCGGCGGCTGTCCGCCTGACCAGGCAGGCCGCCCCGGTGGGCACGCCGCTGTACCTGGTGCTGTGCCTGATCGGCGGGGTCGTCCCGATCGCGACCGCGTGGTGCATGAAGGTCCTCCTCGACGGACTGGCCGCCGGCGAGGTGTGGCTGAAGCTGCTCCCGTGGGCGGTCGCCCTCGCGGTCACCGGGTTGCTGGTGGGCCTGCTCCCGATCGGCACCGAATACCTGAAGCAGCGGCTGGACCGGTCGGTGGCCGTGGTGACGATGGACCGTCTCTACCGGGCGATGGACCGGCTGGCCGGGATCGCGAGGATGGAGGATCCACGATTCCGCGACAAGCTCCGGCTCGCCCAGCAGACCGGCCGCAGCGGCCCGGGCCAGCTCGTCGACGACGGTGTCGGCTCGGTGCAGGCGGCCGTCACCCTGGGCGGGTTCCTGGGGACCTTGCTCGTGATCAACGCGGGGATGGCGGTGATCGTGCTGGTGGCGGCGATCCCCGCGTTGCTCGCCAATCTGCGGTTGAGTCGCGCGCGGGCGCGTGTCCTGTGGTCGATCGCGCCCACCGAGCGGCGCGAGCTGTTCTACGCCGACCTGCTGGCGAGCCTGGACGCGGCGAAAGAACTGAGGCTGCTGGGACTCGGCGAGCTGTTCCGGCGGCGGATGCTCGTCGAGCTGACCGCCGCGCACGCCGTCGTCGAAGGCCAGGATCGCCGGGACGCGCGCGTGCAGGGCCTGCTGGCCGGGCTCACGGCGGCGGTCGCGGCGGGCGGCCTGGTCTGGGCGGCGTGGCTGGCCGCCCACGGCAGGCTCTCGCTCGGCGACATCGCGATCTTCGTGGCATCGGTCGGCGGGATGCAGGGAGCGTTGCAGAGCCTCGTCACCCGGCTGGCTTCGGCGCATCATTCGACTCTGCTGTTCGACCACTACGAGGAGATCGAGTCGCAGGGCCCGGATCTTCCCGTCCCGGCCGAGCCCCGGCGGCTCGCGGCGTTGCGCTCGGGCATCGAACTGCGCGACGTCTGGTTCCGCTACGCCGAAGACCAGCCTTGGGTGCTGCGAGGAGTGAACCTGACCATCGCGCACGGACGGTCGCTGGCGCTGGTCGGGCTGAACGGGGCGGGGAAGTCGACCATGGTCAAGCTGCTGTGCCGGTTCTACGATCCGGAACGCGGTGCGATCCTGTGGGACGGCGTGGATCTGCGCGACGTCGGAGTCGAGGACCTGCGCGCCCGGATCGGCGCGGTGTTCCAGGACTACATGTGTTACGACCTCAGCGCCGCCGAGAACATCGGGCTCGGCGACGTGTCCGTCATGGACGATCGCGAGCGGGTCGTCGCGGCGGCGCGGCGCGCGGGCGCGCACGACATCGTGGCCGGCCTGCCGCGCGGGTACGACACCTTCCTCTCCCGGATGTTCTTCGACGAGGCGGACCGGGACGACCCGGAGACCGGCGTGCTCCTTTCGGGCGGTCAGTGGCAGCGGCTCGCGCTCGCCAGGGCGTTCCTGCGCGACCGGCGGGACTTGATGATCCTGGACGAGCCGAGTTCGGGACTGGACGCGGAAGCCGAGCACGAGGTGCACAGCAGCCTGCGGCGGCACCGGGAAGGCGCGACCAGCGTGCTGATCTCGCACCGGCTCGGCGCGGTCCGCGACGCCGCGGTGATCGCGGTGCTCGCCGAGGGCCGGGTCACCGAATTGGGCTCGCACGACGAGTTGATCGCCTCCGGCGGGGAGTACGCGAGGCTCTTCCGCCTGCAGGCTTCGGGTTACGACGAGGTGGTGTCCCCATGATGTATGTGGTGCTCACGGCGGCCGTGGTGGTGGCCGTCCTGGTCGTGTGGCTGGTGACACTGCGACGGCGGCTGCTGGTGGTGACGGTGCACGGGGTGAGCATGGAGCCCACCTACGTCGCGGGCGACCGGCTGCTGGTGCGGCGGTCCCGGCTGGAACGCGTACGGACGGGGCAGGTCGTGGTGGTGCAGGGCGGGCCCGGCGGGCCGGGGGACCCGACGGCAGGACGGCTGGTGAAACGCGCGGTGGCCGTCCCCGGCGATCCGGTGCCGTCGCAGATCCCGGTGCCCGAGACGGTCGTTCCCCAGGGAAACCTGCTGGTGCTGGGCGACAACCCGGCGCGCAGCAACGACTCCCGGCGGCTCGGCTACATCCCGGCGGACGCGCTGATCGGCGTCGTGCTCCGGCCGATCGGGCAGCGATGAGCTACGTCGCCGTCTTCGCGATCGTCCTGTGCGGACTGGTTTTGCTGGTGTCAGCCGTCAGCAAGGTGCGGGGTAAGGGCTCCTACGCCGAGTTCGCCGCGTCGGTGCCCGCGTTCGGGATCCCGGCGCGCTGGACCGGGCTGTTCGCCGTGGCCACCCTGGCCGCCGAGTTCGCGATCGCGGCGCTCCTGCTTCCCGCGGCCGCGCTGATCTTCGCGGACGTCTTCGCGGACGCGGGCCGGTGGCTCGCTCTCGGCGGGCTGGTGCTCGCGGCGGGTTTGTTCGCGGTGTTGACCGCGGCGGTGTGGCGGGCGGTGGCGCGCCGGACCGGTGCGGCGTGCCGCTGTTTCGGCCCGGCGCGCGCCGTGCTCGCGTACCGGCACGTGGTGCGCAACGCGCTCCTGCTGCTGGTCGCCGCGGCAGGCCTCGTCGCGTTGCCGGGTGTGGGCGGCGGGGATCCGGTCGCGGTGGTGCTTTTTGCGGCTGTCGGTGCGGTGGGGGCGGTGGCCGTGGTCCGGTTCGACGACCTCGCTGAGCTGGTGGTCGGGGCGGTGCCGGAAGTGCGGTGAGCGCGGTGGTCGTGAGTGGCTAGGACGGTTAATAACCCGAATCGCCACTCACGACCACTGGACCGAGTCGGTGCTTCGCGTGACTGGGTGGGCGACACGCGTGCTCCGACGGGCGACACGCGTGACTGGACGGGCGACACGCCGCGGTCTGGGGTCTCATCGCGAGTCGCCCACCCAGTCACGTGTGTTGCCCCTCCAATCACGCGAAACCGCCAGACTGTGGGTACCTAAGACACTGTTGGCTCTAGCCCGAATCGCCACTCACGACCACCCGGACCCACCACGGCGCGGCACCCTGGTCGCCTGCAGTACGTGAAGGGGGCCTTCACGCGCGGCCGCCGTGACGGCTGGTGCGGGTGGGGCGTATGTGGCGGACCGCCTCGCTCCCGCAAAGCGTCGCACAGAGCGACGGAGCGTCGGGGTGTCAGGCGGCGAAGACCTGAGAGTCGTCGGCGAAGGCCTTGAACTCCAGGGCGTTGCCCGCCGGGTCCAGCAGGAACATCGTCCACTGTTCGCCGGTCTGCCCCTCGAACCGGACGTAGGGCTCGATGACGAACTCGGTCTCGGCGGCACGCAGCCGGTCCGTCAGCTTTTGGAACTCCGGCACGGTGAGGATCAGGCCGAAGTGGGGGACGGGCACGTCGTGGCCGTCGACGGGGTTGTGGATCCGCTGTTGCCGCTCCGGGGCGAGATGCGTGACGAACTGGTGTCCGCGCAGGTTCCAGTCGATCCACGACTCGGAGCTGCGGCCTTGTTCGAGGCCGAGCACTTCGCCGTAGAAGGTGCGGGCGGCGGCCAGGTCGTCGACAGGCATCGCGAGGTGGAAGCGCGGGATCGGGGAGTCGAGGATGCTCATGTCTCAATGTTAACATTAGGACAAGAGGGGAGTCGCTACGATCGGACGATCCTGAGGGAGGGTGACGATGAGCAAGGTGGTGCCGGCGCGTCGTCGCGGGCTGGCGGACGAGGTCGCCGACAGGGTCAGGGACGCCATCTTCGGGGGCGCGTACCCGCCTGGCGCGCAGTTGCGTGAGGTGGAGCTTTCGACGGCGCTCGGCGTCAGCCGCGGGCCGGTGCGCGAGGCGCTGCTCAAGCTGGACCGCGAGGGCCTTGTCCGGAGCGAATGGCATCGTGGTGCCCTCGTCACGACCTTGTCCGACGTGGATGTCGCCGAACTCGACAGTCTCCGCTCCGCGTTGGAGCAGCTGGCTGTCCGGCTGGTGGTCGCGAACGCGTCGGCCGCGGAGCTGGCCGCGATCGACGAGGCCGTCGAGCGGATGGACCGGGCGCGCGACGAGCACGAGATGGTGCGCTGCGACGTCGACTTCCACGACGCGGTGTACGCGGCTTCCGGGCATCGGCGGCTCGTCGAGGCGTGGCAGGCCATCCGGTCGCAGGTGCACCTGTTCCTGCTGACCCGCATCGGTGTGAGCGCCGAGGGCTACCTCGCGAGCATTCCGGAGGAGCACCGTCGGCTGGCGTCCGCGCTGCGCGCACGGGACGGCGAAAAGGCCCTGGAACTCTTTGCCTCACACCGAGGTCAGGCTCTCGACGTGATGCTGGCTCGTGAGCGGTAACAACGGTTCTGACCGTCCTCGCCGCTCACGAGACAAAATGCGAGCGAAAACCCTTGACGCCCACCTCAGCCACGGCTTAACTCAAGCCCTGAAATAAGACGTGTCCCGGGTCACAGGCCTCGGGCGCGGCTTGGCCACTCACCCCGAGGACCATCGATGCGAATCGGAAAGATCGCTCCCGCGCTCGTCCTGGCGCTGGCGGCCGCCACCACGGCGGCGTGCGGCGGCGGCGACACGTCGTCCAGTGCTCCCAAGGAGCTCGTGTACTGGGCATCCAACCAGGGCACCAGCCTCGACAACGACAAGGCGGTCCTGCAGCCCGAACTCGACAAGTTCGAGAAGGCCTCCGGGATCAAGGTCAAGCTCGAGGTCGTCCCGTGGACGGATCTGCTCAACCGGATCCTCGCGGCCACCACCTCCGGCAAAGGGCCGGACGTGCTCAACATCGGCAACACCTGGTCGGCCTCGTTGCAGGCGACCGGAGCGTTCCTGCCGTTCGACGACGTCGCGCTGGAGAAGACCGGCGGCAAGTCGCGGTTCCTCGGCCCGTCGCTGGCGGCCACCGGGGCGAGCGGGCAGCCGCCGGTCGGCGTGCCGCTCTACGGCCAGGCATACGGCCTGTACTACAACAAGAAGCTCTTCTCGGAAGCCGGGATCACCAAGCCTCCGGCCACCTGGGAGGAGCTCGTCGAGGACGGCAAGAAGCTCACCAAACCCGACAAGGGCCAGTGGGGACTGTCGCTCCAGGCGGGCCAGGTCACCGAGAACAGCCACCACGCGGCGATCCTCGGCGCCCAGCAGGGCGCGCAGTTCTTCACTTCCGAGGGCAAGCCGCAGCTGGCCTCGGACCCCTCGGTCGCGGCCGTGCAGCAGTTCGTCGATCTGATGCAGAAGGACAAGATCGTCAATCCGTCCAACGCCGAATACGCCGACACCGCCAAATCCCTCAAGGACCTGTCGGACGGCAAGGCCGCGATGTTCATGAACCAGGCGTCCGCCGGTTCGTTCAAGAGCATCGGGATGGACATGGCGAACCTGGGCGTCGCACCGATCCCGCTGCCCGCCGCCGCGCCGCCGAACGGCCGCAAGGTGAGCAGTTTCGTCGCGGGCATCAACATGTCGGTCTTCAAGAACACCAAGAACCCCGACGCCGCACTGGACTTCGTGAAGTTCATGGTCTCGGCGCCGGAACAGGCGCTGCTCAACAAGACCTACGGTTCGCTTCCGACCGTCCAGGACGCGTACAGCGACGCGGCGTTCCAGACCGAGGACGTCAAGGTCTTTCAGAGCGTGCTCGCGAACTCGGCCGAGCCGATGCCTCAGGTGCCGCAGGAGTCGCAGTTCGAGACCCTGATCGGTACCGCGATGAAGGCGATGTTCGCCGACGTCGCCGCGGGCAAGCCTGTCGACGGAGCCAAGATCCGGGACCAGCTGAACCAGGCGGACCAGCAGATCGCGGCCGGTAGTTGATGCCGACCGCTCTCGATGACGCCCCGGCCGTGAAAGCGGCCGGGGCGCCCGGACGCCGGCCCGCTCGCAAGCGGCGCCGGGTCGCGCTGCCGTATCTGCTCCTGCTTCCCGCGATCCTGCTCGAACTGCTCGTCCACCTGATCCCGATGATCGCCGGGCTCGTGATGAGCTTCTTCAAGCTGACGCAGTTCTCCATCCGGGACTTCTCGTCCGCCCCGGCCGCCGGGCTGGACAACTACAAGTTCGTCCTGGACTTCGACTCCGCCGCGGGGAAATCGCTGCTCGGCTCGTTCTGGATCACCGTTCTGTACACCGTTCTCTCGGTCTGGTTCTGCTGGCTCTTCGGCACCTCGGCCGCCGTGCTGATGCAGAAGAACTTCCGGGGCCGCGGCGTACTGCGCACCCTGTTCCTGGTGCCGTACGCGCTGCCGATGTACGCCGCGGTGATCACCTGGTCGTTCATGTTCCAGAAGGACACCGGCCTGGTGAACGACCTGCTGGGCACCGATTCCTTCTGGCTCATCGGGGACAACAGCTTCTGGTCGCTGGTGGTGGTCTCGGTCTGGCGCAACTGGCCGTTCGCGTTCCTGATCGTGATGGCCGGGCTGCAGAACATCCCCGGCGAACTGTACGAGGCGGCGGCGATCGACGGCGCGGGCTGGTGGCGGCAGTTCCAGGCGATCACCCAGCCCATGCTGCGCCCGGTCAACCAGGTCCTGCTGCTGGTGCTGTTCCTGTGGACCTTCAACGACTTCAACACGCCGTATGTCCTTTTCGGAGCGTCCGCGCCGAAGGAGGCATCGTTGATCTCGATCCACATCTACCAGAGTTCCTTCGTGACCTGGAACTTCGGCCTCGGCTCGGCGATGTCGGTGCTGTTGCTGCTGTTCCTCCTGATCGTCAGCACCGTCTACTTGGGACTGACCGCACGAAGGAGGAACGCCGTTGTCTGAGCCTCGCTGGGTCCCGTGGGCCCGCCGATTCGTCCTCGGCTTCCTCACCCTGTTCACCCTGGTGCCGCTGTACGCGATGGTGTCTTCGTCGCTGAAGCCGCTCGGGGACGTGCAGGGCAAATGGGAGTGGTTCCCGACGACGCTGACCATCCAGCCGTTCTTCGACATCTGGGACACCATCCCGCTCGCCGAGTACTTCGTGAACAGCCTGGTCATCTCCGGTTCGGCGGCGATCCTCTCGGTGGTGATCGCGATCTTCGCGGCCTACGCCCTGAGCCGTTTCCGGTTCCGCGGCAAGAACTTCTTCAAGCTGACCGTGCTGTCCACGCAGATGTTCCCCGGCATCCTGTTCCTGCTGCCGTTGTTCCTCATCTTCGTCAACATCGGCAACACCACCGGCATCGTCCTGTACGGCTCCCGGCTCGGGCTGATCATCACCTACCTGACCTTCTCGCTGCCGTTCGCCATCTGGATGCTCGCCGGCTACATCGACTCGATCCCCAAGGAACTCGACGAGGCCGCGATGGTCGACGGCACGGGGCCGCTCGGCGCGCTGATCCGGGTGGTGATCCCGGCGGCCATGCCGGGCATCGTCGCCGTCGGCATCTACTCGTTCATGACGGCCTGGGGCGAGGTCCTGTTCGCGTCGGTGATGACCGACTCGGGCACGCGGACCCTCGCCGTCGGTCTCCAGGAGTACTCGACCCAGGTCCAGGTGTACTGGAACCAGGTCATGGCCGCCTCCCTGATCGTGTCCGTCCCGGTCGTCGCCGGATTCCTGTTGCTCCAGCGCTATCTCGTCGCCGGGCTCACCGCCGGTGCCGTGAAATGACCCGCCCGTCGCTCCGTACAGAGAGGTCTGCCTTGAATCTGCACCTGCCCGCCGATTTCCTGTGGGGTGTGGCCACCGCCGCGTACCAGGTCGAAGGCGCCGTCGACGTCGACGGCCGCCTCCCGTCCATCTGGGACGACTTCGTCCGGGTCCCGGGTGCCGTCCTGAACGGCGACACCGCCGACGTCGCGTGCGATCACTACCGGCGCTGGCCGGAGGATCTCGCCATCATGAAGCGACTGGGCCTCGACGCCTACCGGTTCTCCGTCGCCTGGCCGCGGGTGATCCCGACCGGCCGGGGAGAGGTCAACGCTGTCGGCCTCGGCTTCTACGACAGGCTCGTCGATGCGCTGCTCGAAGCCGGGATCCGGCCGTTCGCCACGCTGTTCCACTGGGATCTGCCCTCAGCACTGAAAGGCGGCTGGCCCGAGCGCGACACGGCCTACGCCTACGCCGACTACGCCGCTGTCGTCGCGGCGAAACTCGGTGACCGGGTCCAGGACTGGAACACCGTCAACGAGCCACTGTGCTCGGCCTGGCTCGGCTACCTCGAAGGCCGCTTCGCCCCCGGGGTCAAGGACCTCAAGCAGGCGATCCACGCGTCGCACCATCTCCTGCTCGCTCACGGCCTGGGAGTGCGGGCGATCACCGCGAACGCCGCCGAGCCCGCCAACGTCGGCTTGGTGGTCAACCTCAGCGGGATCGAGCCCGCGTCGGACTCCGCCGAGGACGTCGCGGCGGCGGCCCGGATGGACGGGCACGTCAACCGCTGGTGGCTCGACCCGTCGAACGGACGCGGCTACCCGGCGGACATGATCGAGGTCTACGGCGTCGAGCCGCCCGTGGTCGGGGACGACCTCGAGGTGATCTCGACTCCGGTGGGCTTCCACGGGCTGAACTACTACTTCCGCCAGATCGTCGAGGACGATCCGGACGGTGCCGCGCCCCGCGCCCGGCAGGTGCCTGTCGAGGGAGCCGCCACGACCGCGATGGGCTGGGAGATCCACGGGCAGGGGCTCGCGGACCTGATTCACCGGCTCGCCAACGAGTACGGCGCCCGGGAAATCTACGTCACCGAGAGCGGGGCCGCCTTCGAGGACAAGGTCGCCGAGGACGGTTCGATCGACGACGCCGACCGCATCGCCTACCTGGAGGAACACCTGGGCGCGGTGGCCGGGGCCGCCGAAGCGGGCGCGCCGGTGAAGGGCTACTTCGCCTGGTCGCTGCTCGACAACTTCGAATGGGACAGCGGGCTGAGCAAACGGTTCGGGCTGGTCCGGGTCGACTACGACACGCAGGTCCGCACGGTGAAGGCGAGCGGCCACCGGTACGCGGAGATCATCGCCGAGCACCACGGCCGCTGACCGGGCCCAGGGGTGTCATGAAAGGGTCGTTCAAGACGAAAAGTGTCTTGAACGACCCTTTCGTGACACGGGCGAGGGGGACGGAACCGGTTCGTGCGCGCGGATGGACCGAGGGGCCCGGATTCGTCGCGCGGTACGAACGGACGTCCGCGGAAACCTCCTAGGGTCGCCATGAACGAGGCGATCTGAGGAGGCGAAGCATGCGGACACTCTTGCGTGGCGGTCGTGTCATCGACCCGGCGACGGGGTTCGACGGCACGGCCGACGTGCTGGTATCGGGCGGGGTGGTCACCGCCGTCGGGGCGGGCTTGACCGCGGAACCCGGCGACGTGGAGATCGACGTCACGGGGCTGGTCGTCGGACCGGGCTTCATCGACCTGCACAGCCACGTGCACACCATCGCGGGCCAGCGGCTGCAGGCGATGGACGGCGTGACGACCGCGCTCGACCTCGAAGCCGGGCTGATGCCGATCGAGCGGGCGTACGCCGAGGCGGCCGCGGCGGGACGCCCGCTGCACTACGGGTTCTCCGCGTCCTGGGGCGCCGCGCGGGCGCAGGTGCTCGCCGGGATCGAACCGGACGCGAACATCGACAGCGGGCTGGCGGTGCTCGGGAACCCCGTCTGGCAAAGGTCTTCGTCGCCGAAGGAACTGGCCGCCTGGCTGTCCCTTGTGGACGGTGAGCTGGCCGCGGGCGCGCTCGGCGTCGGGGTGCTCCTCGGCTACGCGCCCGACACCGACCCCAGTGAATTCCTCGCGCTGGCGCGTCTCGCCAAGGAAGCCGGTGCGCCGACCTACACCCACGTCCGTGAACTGGTCGAGGTGAATCCGGAGACGCCCGTCGACGGTTCGGCGGAGATCGCGATCGTCGCGGCCGAGACCGGCGCCGCGATGCATCACTGCCACGTGAACAGCACCTCCGGGCATCAGATCGAGCGGGTGCTCGCGGCGCTCGAAGCGGGCCGCGCCGCCGGATCCCGGGTGACCGTCGAGGCCTATCCCTACGGTGCGGGAAGCACCGGGATCGGCGCCGCGTTCCTTTCGCCCGAACGCCTGAAGATGAAGGGCCTGTCCCCGTCCAGCGTGATCATGCTGGAGTCGGGGGAGCGCATCGCCGACGAAGGCCGCCTGCTCCAGGTCCGCGCCGAAGACCCGGGCGCGCCGTGCATTCTCGAGTTCCTCGACGAAAGCAGCCCGCACGACCTCGGCCTGCTGCACCAGGCACTCGCGTTCCCCGACGCCATCGTCGCCAGCGACGCGCTGCCCGTGTACTGGAAGAACGGCACCAGCGAGAGCACCGAATGGCCGCTGCCGCCCGGCGGCGCAACCCATCCGCGTACGGCCGGGACGTACGCCAAGACCTTGCGCCTGATGGTGCGCGAGAGCAAGGCTTGGACGTGGCTGGAGGCTTTCCGGCGCTGTTCCTATCTGCCGGCGCGCGTGCTCGACGAGGTCGCTCCCGGGGCACTGGCCAAGGGAAGGCTCAACGTGGGAGCCGACGCCGACATCGTCGTCATCGACCCGAACGCCATCACCGACGCGGCGACCTACTTCGACCCGATCAGGCCTTCGGTCGGCGTCCGGCATCTGTTCGTCTCAGGCGTTCCTGTCGTCACCGACGGAAACCTGCGCACCGAAGCCTTCCCCGGCAAGCCGCTGCGGGGTGAGCCGCGATGAGCGAACTGCTCGCCGACATCGAGACCCTCGTCCGCTGCGAATCCCCGTCCTCGGATCACGAAGCCGTGGCCCGCAGCGCCGAAGTGGTGGCGGACGTGGGCCGGAGGCTGCTCGGCGCGGAGCCGGAGCGGATCGTCGTCGACGGGGTCACGCATCTGCGCTGGCGGTTCGGCGACGGACCGTCTCGCGTGCTGCTGCTCGGTCACCACGACACGGTGTGGCCCAACGGTTCGCTGGAGACACATCCGCTCTCCGTACGGGACGGCGTGTTGCGCGGCCCAGGCTGCTTCGACATGAAGGCCGGGGTCGTGATGGCGCTGTACGCCGCCGCGGTCGTCCCCGATCGCGACGGACTGTCCATTCTGGTCACCGGCGACGAGGAGATCGGCTCGCCGTCGTCCCGTGCCCTGATCGAGGAAACGGCGGCGGGCTGCGACGCGGCGTTCGTGCTGGAGGCTTCGGCCGACGGCGGCGCGCTGAAGTGCGGCCGCAAGGGCGTTTCCCACTACCGGGTCGAGGTGATCGGCCGTGCCGCGCACGCCGGGCTCGAACCGGAGAAGGGGATCAACGCGGGGATCGAGATCGCCCACCAGATCCTCGCGGTGGCCGCGCTCGCCGATCCGGCGGCCGGGACCAGCGTGACCCCTACCGTCGCCTCGGTGGGCACGACGGTGAACACCGTTCCCGCCGCCGCGGGGGTGGCCGTCGACGTCCGGGTGTGGAACGAGGCCGAGCAGCTCCGCGTCGACAGGGCCATGCGGGACCTCCGCCCGGTACTGGACGGCGCAGAGGTCCGGGTGACCGGCGGGATCAACCGGCCGCCGCTCGAAGAAAGCTCGTCGGCGGGACTGTTCGCGCTGGCCCGGGAACTGTCGGGCCAGCTCGGTCTCGGTGAGCTCGCCTCCGCGTCGGTCGGTGGCGCCTCGGATGGCAATTACACCGCGGGCATGGGTATTTCGACCCTGGACGGCCTCGGCGCCGTCGGTGGCGGGGCACACGCGGATCACGAACACGTCGTCGTCGCGGAATTGCCGCGACGCACCGCTTTGCTGGCCGCACTCGTGGAAAACGTGCTCGCGAAGCGGGGTCCGTCCGGTGCGACGAATCCCGCGGGCGAATCTGGTACGGCACGACGGTGACTCGGCCGCCGAGCCGGGAAAGGATTGTCCCGTGACGAATCTTGCGACGAATACGGAGAGCCTGGCGGCGGAGGTGCGCGACGAAGCCGTCGCCGCCGCGCGGGCCGCGGCCGTGGCTTCGGGCGTCGAAATCCGCGAACTCACCGAAATCGCCGATCTGGCCGCGGTGGTCGGCCTGTTCGAGTCGATCTGGAAGTCCGCGCCCGGCGCCCGGCCGGTGAGCACGGAACTGCTCCGTGCGATGTCCTCGGCCGGGAACTACGTCGCGGGCGCGTTCGAGAACGGCGAACTGCTGGGGGCCTGTTTCGGTTTCTTCGGGAATCCCGGGAAGGCGAGCCTGCACAGTCATATCGCCGGGGTCGCGGGCGCCGGCGTGGGCCGGGGGATCGGCCACGCGCTCAAACTGCACCAGCGCGGCTGGGCGCTGCTCCAGGACGTCTCGATGATCACCTGGACCTTCGATCCGCTGGTGCGGCGCAACGCCTATTTCAACCTGGGGAAACTCGGCGCGCGCCCGATCGGCTACAAGCCCGACTTCTACGGCCCGATGGAGGACAGCATCAACGGCTCGGGCGACACCGACCGGCTGATGGTCGGCTGGGATCTGACGAGCCCGGACGTCCGCTCCGCCGCTTCCGGTGAACCCGTCCTGATCGACGCGGGAGCCTTGGGCGCGGCGAAAGCATTGTCGGTCGACCCCGACGGCGGTCCGAGCATCGGATCCGCCGACGCGCCGACCGTGCTCGTCGCCGTCCCCTCCGACATCGAACGGTTACGCCGCACCGATCCCGGTCGCGGCAACGCGTGGCGCGTCGCCCTGCGCGAAGTCCTCGGCGGACTGATGGCGGACAACGCCCGGGTCGCCGGTTTCGATCGTGCCGGCTGGTACGTGATCTCGAAGGAGCAGTCGTGAAACTCAGCGGTGTGGAACTGCGCCGGTTGCGGATGCCGCTCGTGGCACCCTTCCGGACGTCGTTCGGGACGCAGTCCGAGCGGGAACTGCTCCTCGTCCGTGCGGTGACCCCGGCGGGCGAGGGCTGGGGCGAATGCGTCGCGATGGAGGCGCCGCTCTATTCGTCGGAGTACAACGACGCCGCCGAACACGTCATGCGGAACCATCTCGTCCCGGCCCTCCTGGCCGCCGATGACGTGACCGCGTACCGGGTGACGCCGTTGCTGGCGAAGTTCAAGGGCCACCGGATGGCGAAGGGGGCGCTGGAGATGGCCGTCCTCGACGCCGAACTCCGCGCGCACGAACGGTCCTTCGCGGCCGAACTGGGGTCCACTCGCGACTCCGTGGCCTGCGGCGTCTCGGTCGGGATCATGGACTCGATCCCGCAGCTGCTCGACGTCGTCGGCGGCTACCTCGACGAGGGCTACGTCCGGATCAAGCTGAAGATCGAACCCGGCTGGGACATCGAGCCGGTGCGCCAGGTGCGGGAGCGCTTCGGCGACGACGTGCTGCTTCAGGTCGACGCGAACACCGCGTACACCCTGGGCGACGCGCCCCTGCTGTCCCGGCTCGACCCGTTCGACCTCCTGCTGATCGAGCAGCCGCTCGAAGAAGAGGACGTGCTCGGGCACGCCGAACTGGCCAAGCGGATCCGGACCCCGATCTGTCTCGACGAGTCGATCGTCTCGGCCAAGGCCGCGGCGGACGCGATCAAACTCGGCGCCTGCCAGATCGTCAACATCAAGCCCGGCCGCGTCGGCGGCTACCTCGAAGCCCGCCGGGTGCACGACGTCTGCGCGGCCCACGGGGTCGCGGTGTGGTGCGGCGGGATGATCGAGACCGGACTGGGCCGGGCGGCCAACGTCGCGCTGGCGTCACTGCCCGGCTTCACGCTGCCGGGTGACACCTCGGCGTCCGGCCGGTTCTACCGCACGGACATCACCGAGCCGTTCGTGCTGGACGCCGGGCACTTGCCGGTGCCGACGGGACCGGGCCTCGGCGTGGCCCCGATTCCCGACCTCCTGGACGAGGTCACCACCGAAAAGGTGTGGATCGGTTCATAGCGAGCTACTAATTCCGGGGTTAGATTTGGTCGAAACGAACCAATCGGTTCGGTGAGGCCGGGTTTAACTTCGGGGGGTGCTGACACCGGTGCCGAGCAAACCGCACACGAGCCTGGGACGCGTCCTCGAGGACCTCGGGGACGTGCTCCTGGAGCCGGTCGCGGTCGGCCGGAGCACCCGCCGGAAGCTCGGCGGGGTGGTCATCCACGATCCGCACGACGAATCCG
Organism: Amycolatopsis speibonae; assembly: GCF_042647925.1. Lineage (NCBI taxonomy): Bacteria > Bacillati > Actinomycetota > Actinomycetes > Pseudonocardiales > Pseudonocardiaceae > Amycolatopsis > Amycolatopsis speibonae. The sequence continues at coordinate 45,581 of NZ_JBHRWK010000030.1, read as the reverse complement.
AGATCCCTGGCGGAGCCGTCGTGCTCGGCGTCGGGGTGCGGGAGCAGGACGAGGTCGTCCGCCTTTTGCGCGACGTGGGCGCGAGGGGCGCTGCGGCGCTCGTCGTCCGCTCTCCCGTCACCCCGACGCCGGAACTCCGGCGCGCCGCGGAATCGTCCGGGGTCGCCCTGCTCGGGCTCGCCCGCGGCGCGTCCTGGGCCCAGCTCGCCGCCATGCTCAGGACCCTGCTCGCCGAGGGGGACGTCGGCGAGGTCTCGCCGCAGACGCTCGGCGGCATGCCATCGGGCGACCTTTTCGCGCTGGCCAACGCGATCGCCGCGCTCCTCGACGCGCCGGTGACCATCGAAGACCGGAGCAACCGGATCCTCGCGTTCTCCGGGCGCCAGGACGAAGCGGATCCTTCCCGGGTCGAGACCATCCTCGGCCGCCAGGTGCCGGAGCGGTTCGCCCGCGGGCTGGAGCGGGACGGAGTCTTCGAGAAGCTGTACCGCGACCACACGCCCGTCTACGTCGACCCGCAGCGCTACGACGAAATCGAGCTCGTCCTGCCCCGGGTGGCGCTCGCCGTCCGGGCAGGCGACGAGATACTCGGCTCGATCTGGGCGGCGGTCCGGGAGCCGCTCAGCGAGGAGCGGACCCAGGCCCTGATCGACGCCACCAAACTCGTCGCGTTGCACATGCTCCGGCTGCGCGCGGGCGCCGACGTCGAACGACGGCTGCGCGCGGACCTGGTGAGCACGGCGCTCGAAGGCGGTTCCGGGGCGCCGGAGGCCATCGCCCGGCTCGGCCTGCTCGGCCAGCCGTCGATCGTGCTCGCCATGGGCCTGCTCGGCGCGCCCGCGATCGAGGACGACCTCCGGCTGGTCGCGGACCGCCAGCGGGTCGCCGACGCGCTCGCCATGCACCTCAGCGCGGTCCAGCCGCGTTCGGCAGTCGCTCTCGTCGGCGACGTCGCCTACGGCATCGTCCCGATGCCCGGCGGTCACGACGACTGGCAGGAGCGTTCGGTGCGGGTCGCGTCGACCTTCCTGGAGCGCACCGGGCGACGCGCGGCCGCCGCGATCGGCATCGGACCGCTCGCGCTCGACGGCTCCGGCCTGCGTGCTTCCCGTGACGGCGCGGACCGGGCGTTGCGCGTGCTGCTCACCAACGCCGGCGTGAAACGCGTGGCGACCGCCGACGACGTCCACGTCGACGCGCTCATGCTGGAACTGGCCGACCTCGCCGCGGCCAGGGGAGACGTCGCGACAGGACCTGTCGCGCGGTTGCTCGCCTACGACGCCCAGCACCAGTCACAACTGGTGCACACCCTCCGGTGCTGGCTGGACGCCTTCGGTGACATCGGCGCCGCGTCCGCCGCGGCCTATGTCCATCCGAACACTTTCCGCTATCGCTTGCGGCGCCTCGCCGAAGTCGGCGAGATCGACCTCGACGACGCGGGCGAGCGGTTCGCCGCCATGGTGCAACTACGGCTGTTGCCCCGTGACGCGCGGACAGGGCCGCCGGGTGCCGAAGACTGACTTTGGTCTGCCCGGCCCGAAACGGCGGCGGATGTTCGTGTGATCGCACGAACTCCCTCCGCCGAGTGCGTTTCAGAATGAGTGATCGGCGCCACCCTCGCCGGTCTCCCTTCTCTCCCAACGTTTCCGCGGAGGCGCCATGACGGCAGTGGTCAACGAGGACACCTGGACAGCGCGGCGGATCAACCGGACGGCGCTCATCACCATGGTGGTGATGGTCTTCGCCTGGGCGGTCGACTACATCGACCGGTTCTCCATCGGGATGGCGCTGCCGATGATCGGCGCCGAATTCGACCTCAGCAAGACCCAGCAGGGCTGGCTGGTGACCGTGTTCGCGCTGGTCTACATGGTCTGCCAGATCCCGGCGGGGTTCCTCGCCGACCGGTATGGCTCACGGGGTCCTATGCTGGTGACGCTGCTGGCCTGGTCGGCGTTCACTGCGATGACCGGAATGGCGGGCACCTTCGGCATGCTGCTGTTCGTCCGCGGTCTTTTCGGTGTCTGCCAGGGGCTTTTCCCGGCGGCCTCGTTCAAGGCGATCGCCGAACGGACGACCCCCGGCAACCGGGCGACGGTGACCGGCGTGATGCTGTCCGCCGGCGGGATCGGCGCTGGGCTGGCGCCGCTGATCGTCGGCCCGCTGCTGATGGCGGTGGGCTGGCGGCACACGTTCTTCTGGATGGCGGGGATCGGCGCGATCATCGGCGTGGTCGTCTGGACGTTGCTGCCCAAGGCGCTGCCGAAGTCCCTGAGCAGCCTTCCCCGCACTGAGGCGAAGACCCCTGAAGTCTCGCGCAAACAGGTGCTGAGGTCGCCGGTGATCTGGAAGTTCACCCTGCTGTTCTGCGTCACCAACATGCTGAACTACGGGATGATCACCTGGGTCCCCAGCTACCTCCTGGAGACGCGGGGCCTGACGCTGAGCCAGACCGGGGTGCTCGCGGCGATCCCGATGCTGGTCAGCATCGGCACGACCATCCTCGGCGGCTGGCTGTTCGACCGCTACTTCCACGACCACGGCCGCTGGTATCTCGGTTCGATCGCGCTGGTGACCGTGGTGCTGCTGACGTTGATGGTGAACGCGGACAGCACGGCGGAGTTCACCCTCTACGAGACGCTCGCCCTGGCGGTGTTCGGCATGGCGACGATGGCCGTCTTCGGCCTCCCGCTGCGCGTGCTGCCCACGGAGGTCACCGGGATCGGCATGGGAGTGATGAACTTCGGCGGCCAGGTGGCCGGCGCGGTCGCCCCGGTGGCGATGGGCTGGCTCGCCGACGCTTTCTCCTACACGGCCGCGTTCGGTTTCCTGATCGGCACCACCTTCCTGACCGCCGTGATGGCGTTCTGGGTCCCGCAGAACCCGGCGCAGTTCAAGTTCTCCCCGGCCGGTCCCGTCGCGGGGGCCCGTGGGGCTCCGTGAGCGCCGACCGTCTCCCGGATACCCGCTATCGGGCCGGTTCCGTGTGATCAGAAGGGCGACACACGTGATCGGAAGGGCGACACACGTGATCAGACGGGCGACACACGTGATCAGACGGGCGACACGGGTGTCTAGACGGACGAATCGCGGCGGGCGTTTGCCGCGAGCGTGTCGCCCGTCTGATCACGCGAGTTCGCCGTCTGATCACGCGAGTTCGCCGTCTGATCACGCGAGTCACGCCTTCGTGTGTCCGGGTGGCGCCCAGGGGGACGTTGCGAAAGTGGCTTTCGCAACCTCATCTCGGTCCGCGATCACCGCGTGACCCCGCCTGACCCACGGCGAGTCCTAAATAGACAGGAGTTCCATGCCCACCGCGTCCGAAGTCATCGAAACGATCAACGCCCGCGCGAAGGAGGTCGGGGTCCGGGTCCGGCTGCACGCGGCCGAAGTCGACGGCACCCGGCGGATCGGCGTCGACGAACACACTCCGGTCGTCACGGCCTCGGTCTTCAAGGTCCCGGTCGCGCTGGAACTGGCGAGGCAGGCCGCCGACGACGGGCTCGACCTCGGCGAGCCGATCACCGTCCCGCCGGGGCATCCCACGCCGAGCCCGTACGGTCTCGCCACCTTCCGGCACGAGATCACGATGTCCTGGTACGACCTCGCGATCCTGATGATCGGGATCAGCGACAACGTCGCCACCGATCTGATCCTCGCCCGCGTCGGGAAGGAGCGGACGGAGAAGTCGTTGCGGAGCCTCGGTTTCGAGCACACCACCGTCCCGCAGGACTGCGGGGAGGTGCTCGGCAGCATCGGGGAGGATCTCGGGATCTCCTACGAGGACGACGAAAAGCTGCTGGCGGAACTCCCGATGGAGCGGATCGCCGCGTTGCGCGCGCTGCGACCGGAGCACACCTGCGCCACGACCGCCGAAGAGATCACCCGGCTGCTCGGGCTGATCTGGCGCGACGAGGCGGCGTCGCCGACAGCGTGCGCCGACGTCCGGCGCTGGCTGGATCTCCAGGTGTGGCCGCATCGGCTGCGGTCCGGGTTCCCCGACGACGGGATCAGCGTCAGCGGCAAGACCGGGACCCTGCCGTCGGTGCGCAACGAGGTCGGTGTTGTCGAGTACCCGGATGGCGGCCGTTACGCGGTAGGGATTTTCACCGACGCCGTCGACGGACGGTCGCGGGTGCCGGAGCGGGACGCGTTCATCGGCTTCGCCGCGGCACAGGCCGTCGAATGGCTCAGGCTTCCCGAGGCCGGAAGCGAATGATTCGTCCGCCCGGATGAATTTTCCCGCCGCTCTCGTAGTTCCGCACGAACCGGTGACGCCCGTCACCGTCCTAGCATTCCGGCAACTGCCGGTTCACCCTTTCGACGGACAAGGATGCCCATGTCGAAACTTTCCGATATCGATACCTGGCTCGTGGAGAACCTCTCCTCGCTCCTGGCGAAGCATCAGGTGCCCGGCGCGGCCGTCGCGGTGTTCGCGAACGGCGAGGTGATCGACCACGCGGCCGGCGTCCTGAACAAGGGCACCGGCGTCGAGTCCACAGTGGATTCCGTCTTCCAGATCGGGTCCATCACCAAGGTGTGGACGACCACCCTGGCGATGCAGCTCGTCGACGAAGGCAGGCTGGACCTCGACAAGCCGGTCCGCGACTACCTGCCCGAGTTCGTCCTCTCCGACGACGACGCCGCTTCGCGGATCACCGTGCGGCAGCTGACCTGTCACACCTCCGGCTTCGAGGGCGACATCTTCACCGACACCGGGCAGGGCGACGACTGCGTCGCGAAGCTGGTTGCGACGCTGTCCGACGTCCCCCAGCTGTTCCAGCCGGGGGAGATGTTCTCGTACAACAACGCCGGGTACTGCGTACTCGGCAGGATCGTCGAGGTCCTGCGCGGCAAGTCCTACGACGACTGCCTGCGTGAGCACCTCTTCGCGCCGCTCGGGCTGACCCACGCCGCGGCCGGACCGTACGACGCGATCCGGTACCGCGCCGCGATCGGCCACCTCCAGGCCTCGCCGGCAGACGCGCCGGAGCCGGCCCCGGCCTGGGCGCTCACCCGGTCGAACGTCCCCGCCGGCTCGCATCTCGCGATGCGCCCGCGAGACCTGCTCACCTTCGTGCGCATGCACCTGAACGAAGGCCGTGCCGACGACGGCACCCAGGTGCTCAAGCCCGAAACCGCCCGCGCCATGTGGGAACGCCAGGTCGAACTGCCCTACCTCGGCCTGATGGGCGGGGCGTGGGGGCTCGGCTGGATGATCTTCGACTGGGACGGCGGCCCGGTGATCGGCCACGACGGCGGCACCATCGGCCAGTCGGCGTTCCTGCGGGTGGTGCCCGGCAGCAACGTCGCGGTGGCGCTGCTGACCAACGGCGGCAAGCCGCTGCACCTCTACCTGGACATCTTCCGGAAGGTGCTGGGCGACCTGGCGGGTGTCGAGGTCCCGCCGCTGCCCGAACCCAACGCCGCCGAGGCCCCGGCGGACCCGTCCCGCTACGTGGGCGAGTACTCGTCGCAGGTCGCGGACATCGTGGTCACGCAGGACGAGGAAGGCGGCCTGTGGCTGGAACGCACGATGAAGGGCATGTTCGCCGACCTCGGCGCGGCGCCCGAGAAGAGCAGGCTGCTGGGCTACAAGGGTGACACGCTGGTGGCCGAGCACGACGGTCTCGGCCTGCACATGCCGCACGCGTTCGTCGGTGACGACGGCGCCGGCCGCGCCTTGTACGTCCACACCGGACGCGCCGACCGGCGGGTGAGCCGGTGACGGCGATCGAGGACGAGATCGAGGCGGTCTTCGCGAACGCGGGGGCGCGCGGGTTCGTGCACGCGCGCGAGGTCGGCGTCCCCGGTGGTCCCGAAGTCGGGGTCGGCGCGGACGACCCGGTCGTGCTGGCGTCGGTGTTCAAGATCCCGGTGGCGATCGCCTTCGCCCGCGAGGTGGCGGCCGGACGGCTCGACGAGACCGAGCGGACCCGCGTCACCGCGCGCTACCGGATCGGCGGGATCGGCACCGCGGGCTGCGCTGACGACGTCGAGATGAGCTGGCGCGACCTGGCGCATTTCATGCTGACGATGAGCGACAACGCCGCGACCGACCTCGTCTACCACCGGGTCGGGCAGGACGCCGTCGACAAGGTCCTCACCGACCTCGGGCTCACCAGGACGCGGCTGATCGGCTGTTGCGAAGACCTCTTCGCCTCGGTGGTCGCCGATCTCGGCGCGACACCGGACGACGATCTGGAAGCCATCCTCGCCGCGGCCGGCGAGGAACAACTGTGGAAGCTCGCCGTCCTCGACCCGGAACGCACCACGGCGTCGACCCCGCGTGAGATCACCGAACTGCTCGACGCGATCTGGACCGACCGCGCGGGCGACCCGGCCGCCTGCGAACGCGTGCGGACGATCATGGCCCAGCAGATCTGGCCGCACCGGATCTCGTCCGGCTTCCCCGCCGGAGTCGAGATCGCGGCGAAGACCGGGACGCTTCCGGCCGTCCGCAACGAAGCGGGAGTGGTGACCTATGAGGACGGTCGCCGATACGCCGTCGCGGTGTTCACCCGCGCGGACTCCCTCGCCGATCGTCAGCCCGCGGTCGATTCCGCCCTCGGCGAGGCCGCCCGGCTCGCCGTCGAACACCTCCGTGCGCAGACCGTCACCCAGTAGGAGAAACCCCATGAAGAAAGCCCGGCTCACCGCCGCGATCGCGAGCGTGGTGGCCTTGACCGTGAGCGCGTGCGGGGGGACGTCGCAATCCGGGGAAGACCGGACCGCGAACCAGAAACTCACCGAAGGCAAGACCTTCACCATGGCGATCGGGACCGATCCGGGAGCGCTGGACCCGGCGATGACCGTGCTCTCGACCGCTCTCGAGATCGGCCGCTACCTCTACGACAGCCTGATCAACCTCGACGAGACCGGCAAACCGATCCCGGGGCTCGCCGAAAAGTTCGAGGCCACCACGACCACGGCCTCCTTCACCCTGCGCAACGGGATCACTTGCGACGACGGCACGCCGCTCACCGCGAGCGACGTCGCCGCGAACATCAACTTCGTCGGCGATCCCGCCAACAAGTCCCCGATGTCGGGGCTCACGATCGCACCGGGGTCCAAGGCGACCGCCGACGACGCGGCGCGGACGGTCACCCTCACCAGTGGAGCCCCGGACGCCTTCCTGCTGCGCAATGCCGGCGGCCTGCCGATCGTCTGCGGCAAGGGCGTGACCGACCGGCAGGCGCTGGCCAAGGGGAAGTACGGCACCGGCATGTTCACGATGTCCGAGATCGTGCCGAACGACCGCTACACCCTGACGCGGCGGAAGGACTACGCGTGGGGGCCGGGGGACTGGCAGCGTGAGCAGCCGGGCCTGCCGGAGAAGGTGGTCTTCCGGGTCATCCAGAACATGACGACCACCTCGAACCTGCTGCTGTCGAGTGAGGTCAACGCCGCCCGGATCACCGGTCAGGACCAGCAGCGCCTCCGCGCCCAGAAGCTGTTCCACGGCGAGCAGGTCGTGCCGATGGGAGAGATGTTCTTCAACCAGGCGCCCGGTCGCGCGGGCGGCGATCAGGCTGTCCGCCGCGCGCTGGTGCAGGCCCTCGACCTGGCCCAGATCGGCAAGGTGCTCACGAGTGGCGCCGGGGCGCCCAGCCAGGGGATGGTCACCACCGAACCCAGGGCGTGCGCCGGTGACGCGGTGTCGGGCAAGCTGCCCGCGTTCGACGTCGCCGCCGCCAAGTCCGCCCTCGACGCGGCGGGGTGGAAGCCGGGAGCGGACGGCGTTCGGGTCAAGGACGGCAAACGGCTCGCGCTCACCGCGATCTACGGCTCCCAGCTGGGGCCGACGATGGCGTCGTCGGCCGAACTGATGCAGCAGTCGTGGAAGGCCGCCGGTGCGGACGTCACGCTCAAGGCCCTCGACAGCCCGGGTACCAGCCAGGTGCTCTTCAACACCGGCGAGTGGGACATCTCGCTCGCGCCGGTGACCCTGTTGCTGCCGAGTCAGGTCGGCTCGTTCGTCTCCGGGCCGAAACCGCCCGCCGGGACGAACTTCGCGCACATCGAGAACGAGCGGTACACGTCGCAGGCCGCGCAGGCGGCGCAGATGCCGGGTGACGCCGGCTGCGCGACGTGGCTCGCGGCGGAATCGGCGCTCATCGAGCGGCTGGACGTCGTGCCGTACGTCAACTCGGTCATCCCGATCTTCGGCAGCAACGCGCGGTTCAAGGTCAACTTCGGCTCGATCGAGCCGTCTAGTGTCCGGATGTACAGCTGATGGTGGTCGCCCTGGCGCCGTCGGGACTGCGCGGTAGTCCCTGGCTCTCGTTCGCGGTGCGCCGCCTCGGCCGGTTCGCGGTTTCGCTGTGGGTCCTGGTGACCACGGCGTTCCTGATGATCCAGCTGATCCCCGGCGACCCGGTCCGCGCGGCGCTCGGGCTGACCGCTCCGGTGGAACTGGTGAACGCGCGGCGGGCGGCCCTCGGGCTCGACGATCCGTTGTGGCTGCAGTACGTCCACTACATCGGTGGGCTGGTCACCGGTGACTTCGGGACGTCGATGACGAGCGGGCAGGCGGTCTCCGAGGTGATCGGGGACCGGCTGCCCGCCACCCTCCAGCTGGCGTTGCCCGCCTTCGCGGTGGTCATCGCGGTGGCGATCCCGCTGGGCCTCCTGTTCGCCGTGCTGACCCGTGGCGGACGGCGGCGGGGCGGCGAGCTGGGGTTCACTTCGACGACCGTGCTGCTCGCGGCCATCCCGGAGTTCCTGCTCGCCGTCGCGCTGGTCGCGTTCTTCGCGGTCCAGCTCGGCTGGTTCCCGGTCGCCGGGAACGCGGACGCGAGTTCGTTCGTGCTCCCGGTCATCGCGCTGGCGCTCGGCCCGGCCTCGGTACTCGCCCGCATCGTGCGGGTCGAGACGCTTTCCGTGCTGGGCAACGACTTCATCCGCACAGCGCGGGCGAAACGGTTGCCCGCGCGGCTGGTCTACCTGCGGCACGCGCTGCCGAACGCGCTGACCGCGACGCTGACCATGAGCGGGCTGATGCTCACCGGGATGGTCGCCGGGACGGTGCTGGTGGAGAACGTGTTCGCCTGGCCCGGTCTCGGATCCACCATCGCGCAGTCGATCCTGCAGAAGGACTATCCGCTGGTGCAGGGGATCGTGCTCGTCTACGGCATCGGGGTGCTGCTGGTGAACCTGACGGTGGACGCCCTGCTGGCCGTCCTCGATCCGCGTTCGACGATCCGGGAGAGCTGACATGGTGGTGAATCGGCGCGCGAAATGGGTCGCGGCCCTGCGCACCCCGGTGGGCGCGTTCTCGGCGACCTTGCTGGTCGTGGTGTTCGTGCTCGCGGTGCTGGCCCCGATCCTGTGGCACGACAACGCCTTCGAGATCGACACCGAAGCCATCGCGCAAGGTCCGTCGGCGGCGCATTGGCTGGGCACCGACGATCTCGGCCGCGACATCCTTTTCCGGGTACTGGTGGCGACCCGGCTTTCGGTGCTGCTGGCGGTGCTCGCGACGGTGATCGGGGTGGTGACCGGGCTCGTCCTCGGCACGTTGCCCTCGTTGCTGCCGCGGCCCGCCGCACGGCTGGTCACCTCGGCGGTGAACATCGCGGTGGCGTTCCCCGGGCTGCTGCTGGTGTTGTTCTTCTCGGTGATCTTCGGGGTCGGCACTCACGGCGCGGTGATGGCGGTCGGTTTCGCGCTGGCGCCCGCGTTCGCGCGGCTGGCCCAGACGCTTTCGGCTTCCGTGGCGGGCCAGGACTTCGTGTCCGCCGCCCGGATCTCCGGGGTCGGCCGGATCCGGTTGCTGGTCCGGCACATCCTGCCGAACATCGGTGAACCGCTCGTGGTGAACGCGACCATCGGCGCGGGCGCCTCGCTGCTGGCGTTCTCCGGGTTGTCGTTCCTCGGCATCGGTGTGCAGGCACCGGATTACGACTGGGGACGGCTGCTCGGCGAAGGACTCAACGGGATCTACGTCAACCCGGCGGCCGCCCTCGCACCGGGTGTCGCGGTGGTGCTGGCCGGGCTCGCCTTCAACCTGGTGGGGGAGACCGTGGCCGGGGTGATCGGGGTCCGCACCGGGCTCCGCAAGCTCGCGCCGCGGTCGGTCACCCCCGCCAGGGATGAGGTCGCCGAAGACCGGGACGACGCGGTGCTGGTGGTGGAGAACCTCCAGGTGGCGTTCCCGCGCCCGGCGGGCTGGACGGTCCCGGTACGCGGGGTGAGCTTCACCGTCCACGCGGGCGAGGCGATCGGCGTCGTCGGCGAGTCGGGCTCGGGGAAGAGCCTGACCGGGCTGGCGGTGTCCCGGCTGGTCGAAGCGCCGGCCGTGGTCACCGCGGACCGGCTCGAGTTCGCCGGGAAACCGCTGCTGACCACTCCGGAACGGGAGTTGCGCGGCTTGCTCGGCACGTCGCTGGCGATGGTGTTCCAGGACCCGATGACCTCGTTCAACCCGACCAAGCGGATCGGCCGTCAGCTGGCCGAAGTCGCCGAACAGCACCAGGGCCTCCCGCGTGCCAAGGCGTTCGAACGGGCCGTGGACCGCCTGCGCGCGGTACGGATCCCCGCGGCCGAGAGGCGGGCGAAGCAGTACCCGCACGAGTTCTCCGGCGGGATGCGCCAGCGCGCGATGATCGGCATGGGCCTGATGGGTGACCCGCGGCTGATCATCGCCGACGAACCGACCACGGCGCTGGACGTCACCGTGCAGCGGCAGTTGCTGCGCCTGCTGGCGCGGACCAGGTCGGAGCGGAACACGGCGATCATCCTGATCAGCCACGACATCGCGGTCGTTTCGCAGACCTGCGAACGGATGCTGGTCATGTACGCGGGCCGGGTGGTGGAGGACCTGCCGTCGGCCGGGACACCGCGGCATCCGTACACGCGGGCCCTGCTGGCCGCGACGCTCGACCTCGAGACCGATCGTGAGGCGCCGCTCGCGGTGATCCCCGGCCGTCCGCCGGAACCGGATCGCGTACCCAGCGGCTGTGCTTTCGCCGACAGGTGCCCCGCGGTGACCGATCGCTGCCGTCTCGAAGATCCGGTGCTGGAAAGCGTGGAATCCGGGCACCGCGTCGCGTGCTGGTATCCGCAGGAGACGTCGTTTTCCCAGCCCACAAAGGAAACCGTGACCGCCGGAGGTGCGGAGTGAGCGATCTCGTCTTCGACGCGGTGAGCGTGCGGTATGGCGGGAGGCGCGGTCTCACCGCTGTCGACCGCGTCGGCCTGACCGTCCCTTCCGGACAGGTCGTCGGTCTCGTCGGCGAATCGGGCTCGGGGAAATCGACGCTGGCCCGGGCCGCCGTCGGCCTCTCGCCGGTCAGCGCCGGTCGGGTCCTGCTGGGCGGGGTGGACATCCGGAAACTGCCACGGCGCCCTCCGCTGCAGATGGTGTTCCAGGATCCGTATTCCTCTTTGGACCCCCGGATGAGCATCGGGGAGTCGATCACCGAAGCGATCCCGCGCGGCGTCCTTCCCGGCCGCGCCGCGCGCCGGGACGAGGTCGCCCGGCTGCTGGAGCTGGTCAATCTCGATCCGGACCGCGCCGGGCATCTGCCGGGGCAGCTCTCCGGTGGCCAGCGGCAGCGGGTGGCGCTCGCCCGCGCGCTGGCCGGGCGGCCGGAGGTGCTCATCGCGGACGAGATCACTTCCGCGCTCGACGTCTCGGTGCAGGGCGCGGTGCTCAACCTCGTCCGGTCGGTGCAACGGCGGCTGGGCCTGTCGATGCTGTTCATCTCGCACAACCTCGCGGTGATCCGCTATCTCAGCGACATCGTCGCCGTGATGTATCTCGGCCGCATCGTCGAGATCGGCCCGGCGGAGCAGGTGCTCACGGATCCGCAACATCCCTACACGCGTGACCTGCTCGCGGCGGCGCCGTCCGCGCACACCTCGCTGTTCGACACCGGCGCGGACGAGGCGACCGCCGACGCCGAGCCCGCCGATCCGCACCACCCGCCGGCCGGGTGCCGCTACCACACACGATGTCCGGTCGGCCCGCTCGTGCGAGCGGACCGCCGGCTCTGTCTTCAGGCGGACCCTGCCGACGACGTGGCACACCGACCCCACTCGGCGGCCTGCCACTTCAGCGAAAACGAGAGCCACGAGCTCACGATCCCCAGAGGAGCAAGCGCACCATGACCCGACGTCTCGGTCTCGACGACCTGTACGAAATCGCCGTCCCCAGTCAGCCTTCGCTGTCACCGGACGGCAGCCGGATCGTCTACGTCCTGCGGACCGCGAACCGCGACGAGGACCGGAACGAGCACACGCTCTGGGAGGTCGGCGCGACCACCGGCGACGCCCGGCAGCTCACGCGCGGAACCGCCGACATGACCCCGAGCTGGGCGCCGGACGGCACGCGGATCGCGTTCCTCCGTGCTCAGGACGGGCCGCCGCAGGTGTGGTTCCTGCCGTCGTCGGGCGGGGAAGCCGAGCGCGTCACGGAACTTCCGCTCGGGGCGGGCGCACCGGTGTGGAGCCCGGACGGCGCCAAGATCGCGTTCTCGGCCGCGGTCGACCTGGCGGGTGACGAACCCGCGCCGAACGCTCCGGTGGTGGCCGACCGGATCGACTTCAAGGCCGACGGTGCCGGACTGATCAAGACGATCCGCAAGCACCTGCACGTCCTAGACGTCGCCACTCGTGAGGTCCGGCAAGTCACCTTCGGCGATTGGCACGCCGGTGAGCCCACTTGGTCGCCCGACGGCACCCACCTGGCCTTCACCGCCGGACGGGACTCCGACGCGGATCTGACCTTCCGTTCCGGCGCCTACGTTCTGGACGTGACGACGAAGACGTCCGAGCCGCGGCTGATCGGCTCCGGCGAAGGCATGGCCGGCACGGCTACTTGGACCGCCGATGGCCTCGAACTCCTGGTCGCGGGCCGAGGCGACACCGAAGTCGGCCACCTCGGGCTGCTGAGGGTCCCGCTCGACGGCGGCGGCTCCGTCGACCTGACGGCTTCCTTGGACCGCAACGTGATGTTCGGCGGCGCCGGCTACCCGGGCGCGCTCCCGAAGCTGACCGCGGACGGCGGCTCCGTGCTGTTCGGCCTCCGCGATCGCGGCTGTACTCATCTGTACCGAGTGGACACCGACGGCGGGAACCCGCGCGCGGTGCTGGCGGGCGCCGACCGCGTCGTGTCCGGAATGGACATCGCGGGCGACCGGGCGGTGGTCGTCCTGGCCACCGGTACCTCGTTCGGCGAGATCGCCGTCGTGGACCCGGCCACCGGCGATGTCGACGTGCGCACCGAGCACGGCGCCACGGTCGCGGATATCGACCTTTTCCGCCACGAGGAACGGGAGTTCACCATCGGCGACGGCACCGTCGTCCACGGCTGGTTGCTGCGTGACACGGACCGCTCAGGTGCCGCCCCGCTGCTGCTCGACATCCACGGTGGCCCGCACAACGCCTGGAACGGCGCGGCAGATTCGATCCATCTCTATCACCAGGCGCTCGTCGCCCGAGGCTGGGCGGTGCTGCTGCTCAATCCTCGGGGCAGCGACGGCTACGGCGAGGACTTCTTCACAGGCGCAGTCGGCGGTTGGGGCACCGCGGACGCCGGAGACTTCCTTGAACCGCTGGATCAGCTTGTCGCCGAAGGGATCGCCGACGCGGACCGCCTCGCCGTGGCGGGCTACAGCTACGGCGGGTTCATGACCTGCTACCTGACCAGCCGCGACAACCGCTTCGCCGCCGCTGTCGCCGGTGGCGTGGTCAGCGATCTGACCAGCATGGAGGGCACCTCCGACGCCGGGCACTACCTGGCTGTCAGCGAGCTCGGCGGCCCGTCGTGGGACAAGGCAAACGACCAGTTCTCGCCGTTCGCCCAGGTCGCCCAGGTGCGGACGCCGACGCTGGTGATCCAGGGCGCGGAAGACGAGCGCTGCCCGGTCGGCCAGGCCGAGCAGTGGTTCGGCGCCCTGCGCGCACGCGGCGTCCCGTCCCGGATGGTGCTGTACCCGGGTGCCTCGCATCTGTTCATCCTCGACGGCCCGCCTTCGCACCGCCTCGACTTCAACCGGCGTGTCCTCGACTGGGTCGGGCAGTACGCGGGGCCGTCCGACGGGGTGTCGCGGGTGCCGATCGAGGCGGCGCACTGGCGCCGGCGCCTGGCCGAACTGGCGCGCAAGCACCGCGTTCCCGGTGCGGCGCTGGGCATCACGCGGATCGGTGACGACGCCGAGGTGCACGCCTCCTACGGCGTGCTCAACACGGCGACCGGGGTCGAGGTCACCGAGGATTCGGTGTTCCAGATCGGTTCGGTCTCCAAGGTGTGGACCTCGACCGTGGTGATGCAACTGGTCGACGAAGGGCTTCTCGATCTGGACGCGCCGATCTCCGACGTCGTCCCGGAACTGCGGCTGGCCGATCCGGACGTCGCCAAGCAGGTGACCATGCGGCATCTGCTGACGCACACCAGCGGGATCGACGGGGACGTCTTCACCGACACCGGTCGGGGTGACGACTGCCTCGAGCGCTACGTCGAGATCCTCGACCAGGCCGTGCAGAACCATCCGCTCGGGGAGACGTTCTCCTACTGCAACTCGGGTTTCGTGCTCATGGGCCGGGTCGTCGAGAAGCTCACCGGGCGGACCTGGGACGCCGCGATGCGCGAGAAGCTGTTCGCCCCGCTTGGCCTGACCCACACGGTGACCCTGCCGGAGGAAGCGCTGATGTTCCGCGCGGCCGTCGGTCACGTCGCCGGCGCGGACGGAGAACAGCAGCCCGCGCCCATCTGGGGGCTGCCCCGGAACATGGGTCCGGCCGGCCTGATCACGGCCACGACCAAGGACGTCCTCGGCTTCGCCCGGCTGCACCTGACGGGCGGTCTCACCCCGTCCGGTGAGCGGATCCTGACCACGGCGTCCATCACCGCGATGGCCGAGAAGCAGACCGACATCCCCGACAAGCACTCGCTCGGCGATTCCTGGGGCCTCGGCTGGATCCGCGACGAGTGGAGCGGACGGCGGGTCATCGGCCACGACGGCAACACGATCGGCCAGTCGGCGTTCCTGCGGCTGCTGCCCGATCAGGGGCTCGCCGTCACGCTGCTCACCAACGGCGGCAACACCCGCGACCTGTTCCAGGAGCTGTACCGGGAGATCTTCGCCGAACTCGCCGATGTGGCGATGCCGCGACCACTGGAGCCGCCCGCGACCCCGGTCACCGTCGACGGTTCGAGGCACGTCGGTGTCTACGAACGGGCCGGGGTGCAGATGGAGGTCCTGGCCGAAGGGGACGGTCTCCGGCTCCGGCAGACCGCCACGGGTCCGCTGGCCGATCTCGTGCCGGAGAAGACGATGGAGTTCGACCTGGTCCCGGTGACCGACTCGCTCTACGTCTGCCGCGAGCCGGGTGCACAGACCTGGATACCGGTCACGTTCTACACCCTGTCGACAGGTGAGCCGTACGTGCACCACGGTGTGCGCGCGACGCCGAAGGTGTCCTGAAAGCACTCGGCCCGCCCGGACGATTCCGGGCGGGCCGAGCGTTCAGGCGCAGATGACCTTGTCGATGACCGCGCGGGCGGCGTCATTGCCGGGATCGTGTCCGTGGGTCCAAGATGCGACTACCCGGCGGTTTCCGTCGAGACTGGTGAAGGCGACGGTGCCGTAGCCGGGAATTCCGCCACTGTGGCCGATCACGGTCACGCCGCACGGCGTCGTCCGGGTTTCGAGCCCGAGTGCGTATCCCTCGGTGAACGGCAGGGGCCGGGTCATCTCGGCGAGCAGTGGGCGGGAGAGCAGTCTCCCGCCCACCAGGGCCCGGATGAACTTGTCGAGGTCGGCTGTCGTCGAAATCAAGGCCCCGGCCGAACCCGCCAAGCTGGGGTTCATCTCGGTCACGTCCACAAGGGACCGCTGGACCGCTTGGTAGCCGCGGGCGTGTTTGCCGGGGATGCGGATCCGGTCGCCGGGAACGGAACTGTGGTCCATGCGCAGCGGTGCGAAGATCCGTTCGGTCACCTCGGCGCCCCACGGCCGTCCGGCGATCCGCTCGATCAGCATGCCCAGTACGAGATAGTTCGTGTTGGCATAGGAATAGGCGGTGCCCGGCCGGAAGTCGAGCGGTTTCGCGGTGGCGAGCCCGACGAGATCCTCGGGTTCGAAGTGCTTGAAGCGGTACTTCGCGAAGTCGTCGTTGGTCAGCGGCATGCTGCGGAGGTACTCGTACAGTCCGCTGGTGTGCTGGAGCAGCATCCGGACCGTGATCGTCTTCCCGTCCGGCAGGAGCCCGGGAAGGTGATACTCGATCGGGTCGTCCAGCCGGAGCCGGTGCTCCGCCACCAGTTGCAGGAGGACGGTCGCGACGAACGGCTTGGTGGCACTGCCGATCCGGAACCGTCCCTCGTCGTGGACAGGGCTTTTCGCGACCACATCGGCCAAGCCCGCGGACGCTGTACGGACCCCGCCGTCCCGGACCGAACGGATCTGGACGCCGGTCGCGCCCTGGCCGACGATCTCTTGCGCCGCTTGCTCGATCGCTCGGTCCACGACGAGCGGTGATCTTCCGATCATGATCGTTCAGGCCTTACGCCGCAACACATAACGGATGATCAGAAGCACGATGCAGACGACCGAGACGGCACCCGCGATCATTCGGAAGGTCCAGTCCATCCCCGCGAACTGTCCGATCGAGTTGGCCGCGGCGCTGACGAGGAGGACCAGCCAGAGGGAAGCCGTGACGAGGGCGCCACTGGTGTTTTTGGTGTCGTTCATGGGAAATACGCTAGGGAAGGGCGAGGTGCGGGGCCAGGGGAGTGACCCCCGGTTGCGAGGTGGTGCTGGCGCTACCTGGCGGCTTGGCCGATCAGGCCTTCGGGAACGCGCGGGTGAGTTCGTCGAGAAGCTCGTCGTAGTCCGCGCCGGTCTTCCCGTCGTAGGCATCGGTCATCCGGCCCACTCCACGCCTCCCCGCCGGAGAGGAACTCGCCAGGGCGCAGGTCGTGCGGATGCGGCAGCACCGTTCGCCCGAGTATCTCGGAGTCCAGACGAACCCAGCGAGAGCCGTCGTCGTCCCAGTACTCGGTAATCCAGTGGCCCAGCCTTTGTCCCGGCTGGAAGTACGTGGCGAAACCACAGCGGACACGGGCGGCGATACCTCGGTGGCGCAACAGCGCACAGCTCGGCACCGCGAAATGCCGACAGGTACCCACCACACGCTTGCCCGGCTCGCGCCCCGTTGCCGGCGGCGCCGGATCCAGCGCCAGCAGCCGCCGGACCAATTCCCCGGCAGGCCGGATCTGGTTTTCGTCGAAGCGTCCGGCGGAGAGATTCAGGGCTTGCGTGTCAGTGGGTTGAATGACGAGTTCGTGGACAGGGGAGCAGATCTCCACCGGATCGGTCGCGAAGGATTCCAGAACGAGCGGACTGACGCCATCGAGGTCTGTGAACGGGCCAGGCGTCGCGTAGTCGAGGACCTTCGCCATGGGACGATCATAGTGACGGGCCGCGGAGGCGGGAAAACTCGATCCGGCCGCGGCAGCCTTCCGCGTAGTACTCCAACACGACGAGCGGGCTGGTCTTGCGGTCGTCGACCGTGAGAAGGGTCGCTTGTTCGCGGTAGACGTCGACAATGAGGTCCGACGCCCGTGCGTACCGAACGCGGACGCTGCGCTGATTCACGTCCCAGGAGACGTGGAGCTCCTCGGTCACGGATAGGGGAGCTCGGCCGACCCTGCTCAGCGGACCGTCGGGGCTCGCGGCGTGACCGCGTCACGCAACTCGGCGGCGGCCTGGGCGATGAGCTCGGACAAGGTCGCGTCCGGGTCGGCCAGCCAGCGGGACGTGGCGCGCCGGGAGATCGCGATCGCGACGTCGATGATGAAGCGTGCCTCGCCGGACTCGACGCCGCGGCCCTCGAGCGCCCGCGCCAGTGCGCGTGCGATGTCGGCGAGCTTGATCAGGTCGCGTTCGGCCAGCGCCGGGCTGGCGGCGATCACCCCGACGCGGCGCAGCAGGAACTCGCGCGAGCGAAAGACCTCGTCGGCGGTTCCCAGCGCGGTCAGCAGCGCCTCGAACGGCATGAGGTCCGGGGCGGCCGCCTCGACCTGGGCGACGAGGTGGGCCTCCAGCTCGTTACCGGCGAAAAGGACTTCCCGCTTGTCGGGGAAGTAGCGGTAGAACGAGCGCTCGGTCAGACCGGCGGTACGGGCGATCTGCGCGACCGTGGTGCGCTCGAACCCCTGTGTTTCGAACAGCTCGAGCGCCGCGCGCTCGAGTCGGCCCTGTGCGTCGGATTCCCATCTCGGCATAGCCACCAGGATGACAGCAGAGACTGTCGTCGTCCTGCTAGGGTCGACGACAACAGATGCTGTCATCACTTGGAGATCATCATGAAGGCTCTGCAGTTCGACCGGTTCGGGCACCCGGACGTGATCGTGCTCCGCGACGTCCCGCAGCCGGAGCCGGGACCCGGCCAGATCCGGATCGCCGTGCGAGCGTGCGGCCTGAACCCGGCTGACTGGCACGTCGTCGACGGTCTCCTCGCCGACCGACTGCCACCGCTGCCGCGCGGGCTCGGCCTCGAGATCGCGGGCACCGTCGACGCGCTCGGCGAGGGCGTCACCGGCATCCAGATCGGCGACCGCGTGTTCGGCCCGGCCACCTTCGACGGCCCGACAGCCGGCGCCGCCGAGTACGCGCTGATGCCGGCCTGGGCACGTATTCCCGAGGGCGTCACCGCCGAGCAGGCCGCCGCGCTCCCGATGGCGGCCGAGACGGCATGGCGCGCGCTCGACGACCTCGGCGTCCAGCCGGGTGAGCTGCTACTCGTCCACGGCGCGGGTACCACCGTGGGTGAGGCGGCGGTGCGCTTCGCGCTGCACCGGGGTGTCCGGGTGATCGCCACCGCCGGGCCGACTCGGGCGGCCGCCCTGGAAGAGATCGGCGCCCAGGTGACCGCCTACGGCGAGGGCATGACCGAACGCGTCAGCGCACTTGCCGGAGGCCACGTCGACCGCGCCCTGGACACGGCACCGACCGGCGGCCGGATCGACCGCGCCTACCAGCCCAGCCCGGCAGGCGGCTCACTGCCGACCCTGATCGAGCTGACCGGGGACCCCGACCGCGTTCTCACCGTCTCGGACTTCGCGGCCGCGGCCGAGTTGGGCGTCCGGACCACCACCGAGATCCGCTACGACCAGATGGACGAGTTCGCCCGGCTCGCCGGCGAAGGCATCCTGGCCGTATCGGTCGCCCGCACCTACACCCTCGACCAGATCCACGAGGCGGCCAAGCTCAGCCAGTCCCGCCGGCCCGGCGGCAAGCTCATCCTCGTCTTCTGATCGCCTCGCCGCCTGGCCAGGCAATTTCAGCTCCCGATTCTCCGAATGAGCGGATGTTCGCACGGCACGGGTTTCGTTGTTCGTGACCGGTGAGGTGGCCGGCGCGCGTCGAGCCCACCGGCCACCCTCGAACGACCTCAGCCCTGCGCGACCTCGGCGGTGTGCGCGGGGGTGTAGCGCTCGCCCGTCACCTGGCTGCTCAGCGGGTCAAGCGCGGTCAGCGCTTCGGCGTCCAGGACCAGCTCCAGTGCGGCCGCGTTCTGCTCCAACCGGGCCGGGCTGCGGGTGCCCGGAATAGTCGCCACCGCCACCCCGAGCCGCTCGGCCTGGGCATACACCCAGGCCAGCGCCACCTGGGCCGGGGTGGCACCCAGCCGGTCGGCCACTTCGCGCACGGTCTGCGCGATCTTCTCGTTGGCCTCGCCCGCCTCACCGGCGAAGCGGGGGTTGGTGCGCCGGAAGTCCTTCTCGCCCAGCGCGGAGCGGTCCAGGCTGCCGGTCAGGAACCCCCGCCCCAGCGGCGAGTACGGCACCAGCCCGACACCCAGCTCGGCCATCACCGGGGCGACCGCCTCGACGTCACGGGTCCACAGCGAGTATTCGCTCTGTACCGCGGTTATCGGGTGCACCGCGTGCGCCCGGCGCAACAGCTCGCCGTCGACCTCGGACAAGCCCAGGTGGCGGACCTTGCCCGCCTCGACCAGCTCGGCCATCGCCCCGACGGTCTCCTCGATCTCCACGTCCTGGGGCGGGCGGTGGGCGTAGTACAGGTCGATCACCTCGACACCCAGCCGCAGCAGCGAGGCATCGCATGAGCGCAGCACGAAGTCCCGGGCACCGCGGATCCGGCGGGCCCGGTCGCCGGCGCTGCGGTCGATGCCGAACTTGGTGGCCAGCCGTACCCGCTCCCGGCGGCCGTGGACGGCCCGGCCCACCAGCACCTCGTTATGCCCGGTGCCGTAGGCGTCGGCGGTGTCCAGGAACGTGACTCCCAGCTCCAAGGCCCGGTCGATGGTGGCCAGGCCGCCGTCCCAGTCGGAGGCACCGTAGCTCTCGCTCATCCCCATACACCCCAAGCCCATCGCGCTGACGATGAGACCGGGCGAGCCGAGCGTGGTTCGGGCGATCATGGGCGGACACTCCCTCTGCCCGGCCGACCGGGCGGAACCTCGAAGGCTGACGAACGCCACCGACGCTAGGACCTCGAGCGCGCTCCAAGTCAAACCGGAGGGCCAGCTTCCCCGCCGACTGGTCAGGCGCGGGCGAGTGAACCCTGGGCGAGATCGCGACCGAGTTCCTCCTCGGCGGTCTTCACGATGTCGGCCAGCCCGTCGAAGAGTTCTTCACGTTCCATTGTTTCGATGAAGGAATTCCGGCGATCCATGTGGTTGAAGGCCTCGCCGTACTCGCGCCCGAGCGAGAACAGCCGCGACCGCTGATCGGCCGTCCCTGGGGCACGGAGTTCGGCGAGCACGGCACGTCGTGTGGTCTTGTACTGGCCGACGGCTTTCTTGAAGCGAGCGGTACTGATGTGCTCGCGTCCATCCCAGTCACGCAGCGGGTTGTCCCGATTTTCCGCGACCCAGTCCGGCTTCGGTGGCGCGTGGATGTCCACGTCAGTTCCGTTGGGGATCTCCGTGCGCCAGATCGCTCGCATGGCGGTGGCGTATTCGGCAGGCACGCTGGACAGGAACAGTGTCTCAAGGTGCGGAACATGCGCCGGTGTGAGCCGGTTGAGGCTCTCGGCATTGGTCAGCGTGCCGAGCTTCCCGTGCAGGGTCAGCCGTTTCAGGCCGGGTAGGCAGCGGCTCGGGAACTGGCCGACAGGACACCGGGAATGACCGCGTCCCTGGGCGACGCCCCGCAGATTGCCGGTGCCGGAATTCCAGTGGATAGCGAGCACAGATGTGGCCACTGGCCAGCGCCGCGATGAAAGCGACCATAGCACGGCGATCTCCGGATCTTCGTTGCCTTCCAACAGCATGGCGACCGCCACGTCCGGCCAGTCGCCCGGCGCCAGGCGACCGCGGCGTTCGGCGGCCCTCGCCACCGAGAGCGTCATGCGTACCGAAGCCTCGTCCACCTCGCCGACGATAAGGCTCCAGACCTGCCCGGACACCCGGGTTTCTTCGTTGAACACCCCACACCGGGCGTCGCCACCGCTTAGGATCTGTCCAGCCCGGACGTCTCGATCTCCGGCGGAGAGCAGTGAAAGGCAGTCATGTCACCCCTTGTGTACACGAGCATCGAAGCCATCCCGCGAGTGTTGCTGCTCGTGGTGGGCATGCTTGGCCTGATCCTTTCGATCAAAGGACGCTCCAGGGGAGTCTCCGGCCTGATGGTGGGCGCCTTCGCGGTCATGCTCTTCTCGACGGTGATCAGCATCGTGTGGCAGTTCGTGGTCTTGGACCTGCCGTCCTGGGCCGGCGGCCTCACCGCCGACGAGATCCGGTTGATCTTCATGGGGGTCGGCATCCCACTCGACCTCATCACGGCGCTTTCTTGGCTCCTGGTCGCGATCGGGGTCGTCAAGAGCCGGCGAAACCCTGGACCGGCCGGCTACCCCGTGACCGCGCAGCCCGGGTTCCCGCCTCCCCAGTCTGGGTACGCCCAGCCCGGTTATGCCCAGCCCAACCCGCAGGCTCAGCAGCCGCCGAGCTAGAGCGGCATACCGAACCAGCGGCTGAGCGCCGGTTCGAGGTCGTCCGGGTCTCCCGCCCAGCACACATAGCCGTCCGGGCGGATGAGCATCGGTTCGTTGCCGGCGCCTTGACCCGCGCGGTCCACCCGGCCCTGCCAGAGGCCGGCGACCTTGGCGAAACTGTCGGCAGGTACGCCCGATTGCGGTCGACGGGGGCGGTGCGGGTGCTCGGCGGCGTCGATCCGACAGCGCTGGGCGCGGTGCTGTGGTTCCTGCGGGTGCGCTGCGCGCCCGCCGCTTCGGGCGCGGTCGCCGAGGCGCTGGCCAGGCGTCCGGACACGTCCTGGGTGAGCCTGACCTCCGGCGGCACCGAGATCACCTGCACGGTCCGCACGGAAAGCGAGGCCGACAGCGAGGCGCTGCTGCTGGCCAAGCTTCCGCGCACCCCGCGCGTGGAAGGGGTGACCGCGCACTCCGTGCTGCATGCTTTCTACGGCGGCGCGGACAGCTTCGTCGCCAAGATCGGCTCGCTGGACGAGGAAGCGATCGAGCGGCTGCGCCCGCCGCCGGTGTCGCACCGGCCGGGACCGGTGCGGCTCGACGACGGGGACCGGAAGCTCCTGGCCATGCTCGCCACCGACGGCCGGACCGAGCTCTCGCAGCTGGCCGCGGTGACCGGCTGGTCACCGACGACGGTCCGGCGACGGATGACCGAACTGCGCGAACGCGGCGTTCTGTACCTCGACATCGACGTCGACGGAAGCCTGTTCGACATCACCACCCGGACCGTGCTCTGGCTGGGCATCCCGAGATCGCGTTCGCCGCGGCCACGACCGGGCCGACGAACCTGTGCGCGACAGCGGTGTGCGCGAATCAGCGGGAGCTCTACCGCTACCTGGCCACCCGGGTGGCCGCGCTGCCCGCCATCACGCACATCGAGACGGCGCCGGTGATCCGGACCGTCAAGCGCGCCGCGAACCGGAGTCGCTGAGGTGGTGGGTCCAGGTGGTCGTGAGTGGCGTTTCGGGTTAGAGCCAACGGTGTCCTAGGTACCTACAGTCGTGCGGTCTCGCGAGTTACGTTCCTGATCACGCGAGTCACGTCCTCGCTCACAGCGGGTTCGGACGCGACGCCACTTTTGCCCTACCACTCAAGGGAACTCGAAACGCCACTCACGACCACCCGAAACGGGTCCTGCCTAGTTCTTCCCGCTCAGATAGGCGAGCACAGCCAGAACCCGCCGATGCCCGCTGTCCTCCGGCAACCCGAGTTTCGCGAAGATGTTCCGGATGTGCTTGTGCACCGCGCCATCGCTCACCACGAGCAGTTCGGCGATGGTCGTGTTGTTGTAGCCCTCCGCCATCAGCCCGAGTACCTCGCGTTCCCGCGCGGTCAGCCCTTCGAGCGGATCGGTCGCCCGGCGGTGCGCCATCAGCTGGGTGATCACCTCGGGGTCCATGGCCGTCCCGCCCTTGACGACCCGGTCCAGCGCGTCGAGGAACTTCTCGACCTTCCCGACCCGCTCCTTGAGCAGGTACCCGACAGCGCCCTTGCCGTCGGCCAGGAGTTCCGCCGCGTAGCCGGTTTCGACGTGCGCGGACAGCACGAGCACGGGCAGCCCGGGGTACATCTTCCGTGCCTTGACGGCGGCCCGGAGGCCTTCGTCGGTGTGGGTCGGCGGCAGCCGGACGTCGGTGATCACCGCGTCGGGCCGGTCCTCGGTGACGATTTCGAGGAATTCGTCCACGTTGTCCACCGCCGCGGCGACGTCGATGCCCGACGTGTTCAGCAGCAGCACCAGGCCTTCACGCAACAGCGCGTCGTCCTCGACGATCACGACCCGCATGGCAACTCCACTTTCAGTACGGTCGGCCCACCGGCCGGGCTGGTCAGCTTCAAGGTCCCGTCGAAGGCCTCGGCGCGTTTGCGGATCCCGGACAGGCCGCTGCCGCCGGATTCGTCGGCGCCGCCGTGGCCGTCGTCACGGATCTCGATGAGGAGGGTGTCGGCGGTGCCGTCGAGGGTGATCGAGGCGTGTTCGGCGCCGGAGTGCTTGGTGATGTTGGCCAGCATCTCGGCGACGACGAAGTAGGCGGCGGCCTCGACCGCGGCCGGGCGACGGCTGCTGCTGCGAACGTCCACGGTGCACGGAACGGGGCAGCGGTCCGCCAGCGCGGTGACAGCGCCGTCGAGGCCGCGGTCGGTCAGCAGCGGCGGATAGATACTGCGGACGACGGTCCGCAGTTCGGCCAGCGCGCCGGTCGCGGTGTCCTGCGCCTTGCCCAGCAACTCCCGTGCCTTCTCCGGATTCTTCTCGAAGATCGAGTCGGCGATCCCCAGTTGCAGCACCACCGCGGCGATCCTCGCCTGTGTCCCGTCGTGCAGATCCCGTTCGAGGCGACGGAGTTCGGCGCCGTGCGCCTCCAGCGCGGCGGCACGGGACGCGGCCAGTTCGACGACGCGGTCGGTCAGCACGACACCGGGCGCGGGCGCGAGCAGCTTCCGCGCGGCGGAAGCCTGCCAACGGGCCACCCGCGGGAACAAGAACGTGAGCGCCATCATGCCGACACCGGTGACCGCGCTGGCTGCCGCGAGCGGCCACGACGTCACCATGAAGCCGAGTGAGCTTTCCACCCCGCCGTCCACGGACGGCCAGACGATCGCCGAGACGACCTGCCGGAGTCCGCCGAGGGGCAGCGCGACGGCGAACGCCCCGATGACGAAACCGGTGGCACCGTGGAAGGCGAGCCACCCCAGGTCCCGTCGCGAGGCCGGATCGGTCACCGGGTTCCCGGAGCGGTACGGCTGGGGGATCGGCTCGCCGAGCAGGCGGGCGGCCCGGCGGCGTTCGAAGTTGACCGGATGCCGGATCAGCTTGAGCGCGGGTGGCAGTGCCGGGATCCCGACGCCGAACGGGCACATCAGCAGCACGAACAGCATGCCGACGAGGACGAACCAGGAGACCATCGAAGAGGCCGCGCCGATGGCCAGATACCGGATCGCGGACCAACAGGACCGCAGCCGGGTAGTCACCCGGACAGTGTCCCATCCGGACTCCGGCGGCCTGATGGTGGTGCCAGCGCTACCACGAGTCTTCCCTCACGCGGGATCGATCGGAGCCCTCGGCGACCGTAGGTTTTGCCGAGAGAGATCACCACCGGTTAAGGGGAAATGATGAATGCAGGGGGCACGTGCGCCTTGGCACTGGAATCCGTGAGCAAGGTCTACGGATCCGGTGACGGCGCGGTCACGGCTTTGAACGGGGTGACCGTCGGGGTGCGCAGGGGCACGTTCACCGCGGTGATGGGTCCGTCGGGATCGGGCAAGAGCACCTTCCTGCACTGCGCGGCGGGGCTGGACCGGCCGACTTCGGGACGGGTGCTGCTGGGGGACACGGAACTGAGCAGGCTGAAGGAGAAAGCGCTCACCGAGCTGCGGAGGACCCGGATCGGGTTCATCTTCCAGGCCTACAACCTGTTGCCGTCGCTGAACGTGCTGCAGAACATCACGCTCCCGACGCGGCTGGCCGGGCGGAAGCCCGATCCGCAGTGGCTGCGCGAGATCGTCGAAGGGGTCGGGATCGGGAAGCGGCTCGAACACCGTCCGTCGGAGCTCTCCGGCGGCCAGCAGCAGCGGGTCGCGATCGCCCGCGCGCTGGTCACCCGGCCGGAGGTCGTCCTCGCCGACGAACCGACCGGGGCGCTCGACACGCGCACCGCGCGCCAGGTGCTCGACCTGCTCCGCTCCATTGTGGACGACATGGGTCAGACCGTGCTGATGGTCACACACGACCCGGTCGCGGCGTCGGCCGCGCACGGCGTGCTGTTCCTGGCCGACGGCAAGCTCGCGGGGCACCTCCCGCAGCCGACCCCGGAACGCGTCGCCGAGCGCATGACCCACCTCGGGGAGTGGTGACGGTCATGTGGGACTTGGCATGGCAGACGATGAAGACCCGGCTGAGCGGTTTCGTCGGCGCGTTCGTCGCGATCCTCTGCGGGACGGCGCTGGTCGCCGGCTGCGGCATCCTGATGGAATCCGGCCTGCGGGCGGGTGTCCCGACCCAGCGGTACGCCGACGCCGCGGTCGTCGTCGGCGGTCAGCAGACGGTCGACCCGCCCGGGGCGGGTCCGCTCGAAGCCCAGCAGGTCGCCGAGCAGGCCTCGGTGCCGGTGACGCTCACCGGGGCGATCACCGCGGTTCCCGGCGTCCGGGGCGTCGTGGCGGAGCAGAGTTTCCCGGCCAACGTGGTGACGGCCGACGGCCGGGCGCTGAACGGGCCGGAAGGCGGCCAGTCGTGGGGCCACAACTGGGACGCCGCCGCGCTGGCGCCGTTCTCGCTGCGTGACGGCCGGGCACCCGCCGGCGCCGACGAGGTCGTCCTCGACGCGGAACTGGCGGCTCGGAGCAAGGCCGTCGTCGGCGGGCAGGTGAAGATCGCCGTCCGCTCGACCCCGGTGGACTTCCGGGTCTCCGGGATCGCCGCCCCGAAGTCGGGTGACGGCCTCACCCGGCAGTCCGCGGTGTTCTTCTCGCCGGAGAAGGCCGCCGAACTCGCCGGCACACCCGGCCAGGCGCACGCGATCGGCGTGCTGGCGGACCCGGGTGTCGAACCGGGCGACCTCGCCGAGAAGATCCGCGACGCGGTGGGCACCGACAAGGTGACCGTGACGACCGGGGTCGAGCGCAGCACGGTCGAGTTCCTCGACGTCAGCCAGACCCGCATGTTGCTGATGGCGCTCGCCGGCTCGTTCGGCGGGTTCGCGCTCCTCATCGCGGTGTTCGTCGTGGCCAGCACGCTGGCACTGGTCATCAACCAGCGTCGCCGGGAGTTCGCGCTGCTGCGGGCGATCGCGGCGACCCCCCAGCAGATCCGCAAGCTCATCGGCGCCGAGACCATGCTGGTCGCGGTGGTCGCCGGGGTGCTGGGCAGCGGTCTCGGCGTGGCGGTGGGCTTCGGGCTGAGGAACGCCTTCGGTGCCGTCGGGGTGATCCCGCCGGACTTCGAACTGGCGCTCAGCCCGATCCCGCTCGTCGCCGCGCTGGTGCTCGGCCTGGGCACGGCCCGGCTGGCCGCGTGGTCGGCTTCCCGGCGCCCGTCGTCGATCCGCCCGGTGGAGGCGCTCGGCGAGGCCGCCGTGGAGCGCAAGGAACTCGGCCGGGTGCGAGTCATCGTCGGCTGCGCGCTGGTGGCGGCCGGTCTCGGCGGCTCACTGGTCCCGATCTTCTTGCGTGGCGAGCCGGGGCTCGCGGCCTCGTCGGGGTCCTCGCTGATCATCGTGATCGGGCTGGCCGTGCTGAGCCCGAAGGTGGTCGCGTTCATGACACGGCTGATCGCCCCGGTGCTCAACCGGATCTCGCGGATCAGCGGCTACCTGGCCGCCGCCAACAGCCAGGCCAACTCGCGCCGCCTGGCGGCCGCGGTGACGCCGGTGATGCTGGCGGTCTCGTTCGCGCTGACGATGTTCTACAGCCAGACCTCCGCGGCCGCCGCCAGGCAGGAGGAGACCGTCGAGTCGACCACCGCGGACCACGTGCTCGCGAGCGGTACAGGCGGTCTCTCCCCGGAGGTGGCCGCGGCGGCACAGCGGATCCCCGGCGTCGCCGCCGCGACCCCGGTCGTGCGCACCGAGGTGATGAACACGGTGCAGGAGCAGGAAAGCCTGCGCGTCGAGCGATACGGGGCGCAGGGGCTCGACGGCTCACAGGTCCGCGGGAACGTCGAACTGGGCGTCGTGTCGGGCAAGATCACCGATCTGACCGGGAACACCGTGGCGATGAGCGAATCGGAAGCCGACTGGTACGAGAAGAAGATCGGCGACGAGGTCGAGTTCTACTTCGGTGACGGCGCCCCGGCGAAGCTGCGGCTGATCGCCACGTACACCCGCGACCAGGCTTTCGGTCGTTACGTGCTGCCGGTCGAGTTGGCGAGGGCGCACACCGGTGACCGGATGGACGACTCCGTACTGGTGCGGCAGCAGCCGGACGCGGATTCCGCGGCCGTGACCGCCGCCCTGCGTGACCTCGCCACCCGCTATCCGGGGCTGGTCGTGACGCCGGGATCGGCGATAGCCGCGCCCGCCGGTGGTCAGCAGCAGGCCCAGTTCTACGTGAACCTGGTCGCGGTCGGCGTGATCCTCGGCTACGTCGTGATCTCGGTGGCCAACACGCTGGTGATGAGCACTGCGCAGCGCTCGCGGGAGTTCGCGCTGCTGCGCCTGATCGGCACCACCAAACGCCAGGTGGTGCGGATGATGCGCTTCGAAGCGCTGGCGACGGTGGGGGTCGCGGCGCTGCTCGGGACCGTGGTGGCGGGGGTTCCCCTGATGCTGCTGAACCTCGGCCTGCGCGGGACACCGCTGCCGTCCGGCACGGTCGCCGTCTTCGGCGGGGTCATCGCCGGGGCGATCCTGCTCGGCCTGGTCTCGCTCGGCCTCGCCACCAGGGTGGCTCTGCGGTCGAAGCCGATCGAGGCGATCGGCCTCCGCGAATAGACGGGCTCCCCGTCGTGCGGTCAGCCCTCCGCGGCGGGCCGGACGGCGGGGATCTTCCCGCCGCGGAAGGCGTCCACGAACAACCGGTGGTCCTCCCGCGACTGCGCGGCGTAGGCCATCCCGAACTCGGTCAGCGCGCGGACGAACTCGTCCTCGCGGTCGCCGATGATCCCGGCGATGGCCTCTTCGCTCTGGAAATCGACCAGCGTCTGTTCGGAGTCCGAATCGGACACACAGTGCATCTTCGCGGTGGCCCGGCCGAGGTAGTCGAGTACCGGTCCCATCTCCGACGGCTCGGTCAGCTCCGACCAGTCCAGGTCGTCGACGTAGGGCGACAACTCGGAGACGACGAAACCGGTCCCGTCGATCTCGGTGTACCCGAGCCAGGGATCCGCGTGCGCCTGCAACGCGCGCTGGGAGACGGCGGTGCGGTGACCCTCGTTGCTGAAGTAGTCGCGGATGCTCTTCTCGGACACGATCCTGCTCGGCGCCGCGACGTTGCCTTGTTTCATCGACAGGACGACGTCGTTCTCGAGGGCTTGGGTCCGGCCCTCGACGAGGATGTTGTACGCGGGAAGCCCGGCCGAGCCGATGCCGAAGCCGGTCCGTCCGACGATGTCCTTGACCCGGTAGGTGATACTGCCGAACCGCTTGTTCTCCGGGATCGTGTCCAAATAGGACTCGAAGGCGGCGATCGCGGTTTCGCGTTCTGCCACTTCCAGCACCCGAACGCCCGGGCCGTGCCGGAACCTGCGGTCGTAATCCTCCACAGTGGTCACTTCGTCGAGCAGGGCGATCCTCGTCTTGAGCCGGGCCCGGAGCAGGACACTGTGCAGAACGCCTTCGGTGCTGTCCAGCTGGAGCCGGACGAGTTCGTCGCCGGGGCGCTCGGCGTACTCGCGGACCTGCTTCACGTAGGCGCGCAGGAAGGTGCCGATCAGCGTCTCGATGTCGTCGTCCGAGATCGCCTTGCTCCACGCGAGAAGCGCGACACTGGCCGCCAGCCGTTTGAGATCCCAGGTGAAGCAGCCGAGGTACGCCTCGTCGAAGTCGTTGACGTCGAACACCAGCGTCCCGGACGAATCCATGTAGCTGCCGAAGTTCTCGGCG
Source organism: Amycolatopsis speibonae (assembly GCF_042647925.1). NCBI lineage: Bacteria > Bacillati > Actinomycetota > Actinomycetes > Pseudonocardiales > Pseudonocardiaceae > Amycolatopsis > Amycolatopsis speibonae. The sequence goes on along the minus strand of NZ_JBHRWK010000030.1, from coordinate 16,075 downwards.
TGGAGGTCGCCCTGGATCCACACCCGGCTGGTCTCGTCGTTCGCCCACGGGTCGTCCTCGTGCGCCATGTCCGCGTAGAACAGGCACGCCGAACCGCGATAGAACGCGAACGGGGCGGCGGCCATCTTGCGGAACTTGCGGCGGAACGCGTCGGCGTCGGCGCGCATGAGGTCGTCGAAGGCCTCCACCAGCACCTCGACGATCCGCGCCTGCCGATCGTCCTCGCCTCGCTCGCGGATCCGCTCGACCACACCTGCCATCACGACCTCCAGACGGGTCTCACGGTGCCACAGGTCGGTTCGCCGGGCAGATCAGATCTTGCGGAATCGGGCGTCCAGCACCGCGAAAGTCCCGAACGCGGCGATACCGGCCGCGAGCGCGAGCAGCATCGGACCGCCGTAGGGCTGGGCGACGAGTGTCTTGAGCGCGGCGTCGAGTCCGCTCGCCTTGGCGGGGTCGAAGGTGACCGCGGCGATGACCGTCAGCACCCCGACGGTGCCGTACGCGATGGCGACCGCGATCCAGCCGATCTGGCCGAGCCGGATCGTCGTGGTCCGGGTGGGTCCAGAGGCACCGCCGAAGTCGAGTTCCCGCACGAAGGTCTTCCGGACGCCGCGCGAGGCGAGGAACACCGCCACCGCGACGACGGCGATCCCGGCGACGGTCACCAGGACCTGGCCGTAGGACAGCGCGAGGATTTCCGCGACCAAGGACGTCTGTCCGTCGTCCGCGCCCGCTATGGCGATCTTCACCGCGCTGTAGGAGACGAGGCCGTACAGCACGACCTCGATCCCGCTGACGATCCTGCGCACCGTCCGCCGACGCGCCTTCACGTGCCGGTGCCCGGTAAGCGCTTCGCTGAGCTGCCACAACGCCAGTACGGCGAGGCCTGCCGCGATCAGCCACAGCAGCCACGCACCGCCTTCGGCGACCACCACCTGCAGGGCACCCGCCTTGTCGGCCTTGGCCGTGTCGCCCAGCGCGACCCGCGTCGCGAGCCACGCGACGAGCAGATGCACGACGGCGTAACAGATGAGCCCACCTCGGGCCACCAGGTCGAAGGCCTTGCTGTCGCGCATCGGGCGATCCTTGTCGAGCGGACGCCCGTCCACCAGGGCCGGCCGGAGCAATGTGTCCGATATGTCGGGCAGGTCACTCTTGATCTCCACCGAGGTGGAGGGTGAATCCTGGGCTCACCCACTGCTACAAGGAGTGAACATGAGCGAGGACAAGGGTTTCTACTCGATCATCGAGTACGCGGTCGACGGACCCGAGACCCAGGCGGCGTTGGTGGACGCCTTCGCCGCGATCCAGGACCGCTGGGTCCGGTTCTACCCGGGTTACGTCTCGGCGCGCTTCCACGCGAGCATCGACGGGACGAGGGTCTTGAACCTCGTCAGCTGGGCGAGCGAGGCGGACTACCGGCGTTTCGAAGAGACGTCGGACACCGCGGGCCGTCTCGCGGCCATCCAAGCCGCGCTCGACGGCCTGCCCGGCGAAGTCGAGTCACGAGTGAGTTCCAACCCGCGCTACCGCGTCGTGCGGGAGACCGCCCCCGGACCGCGAGCAGGTGACTGAGCACGGGGGAGACGCGTCGAAGGATCACGGCGGGGAGGGGCCGAAAGTCCCGGTCCGAAAAGGACCACGGCCACTCCCGGTCCCGGCTCCCGCACGACAGGCTGGGAGGTGACCCTTCCGGCTAGGAGCCGCGATGATCCTCACTGAAGCACCGGTAGTCACCGCCGCGCTGGAGGCCGCTGTCCGGGCGCCGTCACCCCACAACAGCCAGCCGTGGCTCTTCGAACTCGGGCCGGACGTCATCGACCTCGTCCTCGACGAGGCCCGCGTGCTCACGGTGTGCGACCCCGACCGGCGTGAGGCGCGGCTGTCCTGCGGTGCGGCGCTGCTGAACCTCGAACTCGCGATCGCCGTCGCCGGGCAGACCTGCGACGTGGAGTTCCTGCCGGAGAAGAACCGGCCGGACCTGCTGGCCAGGATCACCATCGGGCCCCGGCACCGGGCGACCGCGGCGGAGCAGCGCCTGGCGGCGTCGATCCGCGTGCGGTACAGCAACCGCCGGCCGTTCGCCTCGACCCCGGTCCCGGCCGGGCCCCGATACGCGGTGCGGCAGGCGGCCCGCGAAGAGGGCGCGAAGCTGATCCTGCTCGACGAGGTCGGCCTGCTGGAGGCCGTCGCGGGGCTCATCCGGCGGGCGGATCACGTGCAGACGCTCGACGAGGGCTTCCAAGCGGAGCTTCGCGCGTGGACCAAGGAGAACGGGAGCTTCGACGGTGTCCCGGCCTACGCGGGCGGGCCCCGGCCCTCCGGCGGGCTGTTGCCGGTCCGGCACCACGGGGAGAGCGACCAGGTCCGGGAATTCGAACGCGATCCGGTCGTCGCGGTCCTGACGACGCCGACCGACGGGCCACTGGCCCAGATCCGGGCCGGGCGGGCGATGCAGCGGGCGTTGCTGACGGCGACGTCGCTCGGCCTCAGCGCGTCGTTCTATTCGCAACCCGTGGAAATCCCGTCCGCACGCGCCGTTCTGCGGTCACTGCTCGGTGAGAACGAGTACCCGCAGGCCGTTTTCCGGCTGGGCTATGGCTTCCCGGGCTCCACCACCCCGCGCCGCCCGCTCGGCGCGGTCATCCGGATCCTGCCGGGGGAGGGACACCGGTGAGCGAGGCCACCGTCCTCGGCACACACCGGTGGACGGCCGAGGAAACGCGGATCCTGGTGCGGGCCGCGCGCTGGGCGCCCCGCCGGTGGCTGCGCGGCGAATGGCCGCTGGAGGTCCGGGGTGACGACATCGACGTGGTCGAACGGCCGGGGGACGACAGCCGGGGGAGGCTCATCGCGTGCGGCGCGCTGCTCGTCCATCTCGAAGTCGCGATGCGGACACTGGGCTGGCTCCCGGAAACCGAGTTCTCGCACGACGAAGCCGATCCGCGGCGGATCGCGCGGATCACCGCCGCCGCGCGGAAACGCCCGACCGCCGGTGATCTCGCCTCGTTCGGGGCGATGTCCGGGCGCGCGTCCTCCTGGTGCCACGGTTCGCCGGTCCTGAGTGTGGACGAGGATCCCGCCGACGGCGTCCGCGTGACCCCCGTTTCGCCACGCCGGATCCGGTCCTTGCCGAGGATCGGCGGCGCGATCGCCGGGACGATCGCGCCACCCGGCGAGGATCCGGAGGATCCGTGGTCGGCCTTCCTGGTCACCACCGTCTCCGAGGCACGCCACCACCTCGTGCGGGCGGGCCTGGTGGCGCAGCGGCTCCGGCTGCTCGCCGTCGAGTCCGGCCTGCGGTGTTCGACCGTCACCGAGCCGTTCGATCCCCCGAAGGTCCGCGTCTCACTGTTCGGCCTCGCCGGGCTGCCCGGGATCCCGCAACTCGTGGTCGGCGTCCATCACACGCGGCGGCGATAGAGCGCGCGGATCCCGAACGCCGCGAGCAACCCGAGGACGGCCAACCCGAACGGCCGGAGCGTGATCGTCCACGGCCACGCCGCGCCGGTGAGCGACAGGTGCTCGGTCCGGTATTCCAAGGTCCTGGCCGTCCAGCGCGTGGTCGCGGTGTCGGTGGTGCGGACCAGGTCTTCGAGTACGGCGTCGAACGGGAACCCCGGCGCGGCGTGCAGGTACACCGGTGAGAGCGCGGAGTACCGATCGGCCACGTGCCTCGTGGCCGCGTCGGCACCGGGGACGATCAGCCGGTCGAGGTCGGCCGCGGCGGGCTTGCCGCGCGGGGCGAAGGTCAGTCCGTGCCGGGATTGGATCGGCGTGCCGTCGAGACCGACCGCCGTCGTTTCGACCGCGAGCGACTGGCCGTAGGTGTCGAACACCGCGGCGAGTTCCAGTTCCCGGATCCCGGTGGTCAGCAGGACCCCCAGCCTCGGCTTGTCCCATCTGAAGGCGGTGTTGAACCCGACGACGGTGTCCGCCGCTTCGAAGGTGTTCTGCGTCATCGGCGGGCTGGAGCCGGGGGAGTAGTGCGTCCAGCCGAGGGTTTCGGCCGTTTTCCGCGCGGTTTCCGTACCGGCGAAGCGTTCGGTGATCCGGAGCGCCCCGTCGATCCCGGACAGGATCCCTGCCGTGGTCAGGACGTTCCCGTCATCGACGTAGCGTGTGCCGCGAATCCAGTCCACGGCGGGGAATTCGTCGTCGAAGCCGTCGATGCGGATCCAGTGCGCGGTGGCTTTCCTCCCGTCGAGGAGCCCCGCCGAGGCGAGCACGCCCGAACCGTTGCAGACGCTCATGAGCAGCGAACCCTTCGACGACTGCCGCCTGAGCCAGTCGGTCACCGGTCGCGTGGTCGGCTCGCCGAGGTCCGGCAACGCGGGTACCACCACGACCTCCGGGGCGGCGGAGGCGAGCAGCTTGTCGAGATCGGCGAAACTCAGGTCGGGGATCAGGTCGAGCCCGCCGGTCAGGGTGACCGGGCGGGCCTCCGGCGCGACGGTATAGAGGTTGAACGCGCCCGCCGTCGCCAGGATCTCGTAGGGAACGAGCGCGTCGGAGACGACGGCGCCCTGGTTCCCCACGACGACAACGGCGGTGGGTTTGGCGGGATCGTGCGCCCGGGGGACCGGCCGCGGCGAGACCCCGTCGGTTCTCGCCGCATAGCGGTTTTCGAAGCTTGAGCTGAGCGTGACACCGCCCAGGGTGAGGGGAAGGGCCAGCGCGGCGACGGTGAAGGCCAGCACTGTCAGCGTGACACGGACGAAGGTGCGCATGTCAGGCTCCGTACTCGGCGCGGCGGCGGACCATGGCGGCGAGCATCGCGGGCACCATCAGCACGTGCCCGGCCGTCATCAGAGTCGCCCCGGAGACCAGGCCGGTCCAGAAGAACGGAAGGAAGAGAACGTAGGGCAGGTACATCGCGGCCGACATCTCCGCGATCGAAGCCCAGCCGTGGCGCCGGATCCGCATCCACAGCGCCATGCCGAGCGACATGTTCGTCGCCATCACCAGCGCGCTCGCGGTCACGTTCTTCGCCAGCTCCGGCCACAGGAACGACCAGACCGGTTCGAGGACGATCATCCCGGCCACCATCGCGAGGAGCATTTCCACCGCGTGGCGGGCGAAGTGCAGGACGGCCCGGTTTCGGGTCTTCGGTTCTGTCGTGTGGTTCATTTCCGGCTCCCTCGATCGGTGCGACGGGAGCAATGGTCGACCGGGGCGGGGCACGACGGCAGGTGCCGGAAGTCATGCGCGGGGTCATGTGACCGGTGGTCAGAACAGGCCGAGTTCCCGCGCGCGCAGGGCGGCCTGGGTCCGGTCCCGGACTTGGAGCTTGGCCAGGACACTCGTCACGAGGTTCTTCACCGTGCCCTCGGCGAGGAACAGGGTCTTGGCGATCTCCCGGTTGCTGCGGCCGTCCGCCAGGAGCCGGACGACTTCCAGCTCCCGCTCCGAAAGCGGCGTCACCAACGGCTGGGCCCGGGGTGTTTCGGCAGGCAGCCGCGCCACCCGCGCGACGAGCTTCGCCGCCACCGACGGCTGCAACACCGACTCACCCCGTTCGGCCGCGACCAGCGCCTCCACCAGCCGCGTCGACGAGACGTCCTTGAGCAGATACCCGACGGCGCCCGCTCGCAGCGCGGCGAACACGTCCTCGTCGTCGTCGAAGGTGGTCAGCGCCAAAACCTGAACGCCGGGCTGCTCGGCCCGAAGCCGGGCGGTGGCCGCGATCCCGTCCAGCACCGGCATCCGCAGGTCCATCAGCGCGACGTCGGGACGGAGTTCGGCGCAGAGCCGGACGGCCTCCTCGCCGTTGGCCGCCTCTCCGACGACGTCGATCTCCGGCTGGACTTCCAGCAAGGTCGCCAACGCCTCGCGGAACAACGCCTGGTCGTCGACGATCAGAACCCGGACGCTCATCCCGGCACCTCCACGGTCAGCGTCAAGCCGTGCCCTTCCGCCGAGTCGACGGACACCCGGCCGCCGAGCCCGGCGACCCGTTCGCGGAGCCCTACGAGCCCGAAACCCTTGTCCGGCGGGGAATCCCCGGCGAGTCCGAGGCCGTCGTCGCGGACTTCGAGCCGGACCAGATCGGCCCCGGCGTAGTCGAGCACCACGGTCGCGGCCTGGGCCCGCGCGTGCTTGCGCACGTTGGTCAGCCCCTCCTGGGCCGCCCGGAACAGCGACTCCTCCACCTCGGGGCGCGTGTCCCGTGCGGTGCCCTTGAGTTCCAGCCCGGTGGGAACGCCGGCCGCGGACGCCTCTTCCGTCAAGGTCCGCAACGCGTCCGCGAGCGGCTCGGAACGTGGCTCTCGCAACGCCGACACCGATCGCCGGACCTCGGCGAGGGCCTCACGCGACTGGTCCTGTGCCTTGGCGAGCATCCCGTCGGCCCGTTCCGTGTCCCCGGTGCCGATCACCGCGCGGGCGGCCTGCAGCATCATCTGCACGACCGTCAGGTGATGACCGAGCCCGTCGTGGATGTCGCGCGCGAGCCGGTTGCGCTCCTGGATCGTCGCGAGCTGTTCGGCCTGGGCGGCGTGATCGCGAAGACGTTCGTGCGCCTCGGCCAGTTCCTCCCGCGCCCGCTTCTCCCGGACGACCAGTTCGGTCACCACGGCGGCGAACACCATCACCGCCAGCGTCCCGAGCCCCTCGCGGAGCCCGTCGATCGGCGCCATCGGCAGGTGGATCAGCGGGATCAGCACCGCGACCCCGAACGCCACGGGCAGCGGCAGCAGCAACACGGTGTGGCAGACGAGGACCACGAGAAGCAGGACGGCCCCGACAGCGGCACCGGAAAGCGAGAACAGCGTGAAGCCGAGCGGTAACTGAACGCAGACGTACGCGATCGCCCAGGCGCGTCCGTGTTTCTGGACCCAGGGAAAGCCGGCGATCGCGATCGCCGCGTAGACCAGCCCGGCGACGAGCGTCGGCAGCACGAGCGTCTCGTAATTGGCCGAGCCGAGGGGCAACGTCACGTACGCGACGAGGGTCAGTACGGCCAGGGCCCGGTTCACGGACACACCATGCCACGCACTTCGCGTTTCGTCCTCTGAATGCGGTACTTGCGTCGTCTCGCTCCGGTCCGTGAAGGCCTCCTTGCCTACCCTGAAGGTAGGGAAGGAGGCCTTCACGGACTTGCGGATCGCCACTTTCGCCCCACACGCACCAGCAGTCACTGCAGCCACAACAGCCACGTCGGTCACGGCGGCTGCGCAGTGAAGGGGTCCTTCACGTACCTCAAGCGGGATGCACGGCGGTGAGGCGTCGGCACAGGAGGTCGTGAGTGGCGAGTGGGGTTATTGAGAGGAAAGGCAAAAGGGGGCATGACCAGCCTCGGTCGCGAAGGAGCTTTTCGCCCGCCGAATGTCCACAAGGGACAACTCTTGCGGAGTAAATGTCCACTTGATGCCCATATACCCATTTTGCACGAGGGGTCGTGAGTGGCAAAGAGCGCTCTAACCCTCTTTGTCACTCACGACCCTCTCGCAAAATGGTGCCAAGCACTCAAATCGGGCACCTGTACGTCAAGGAATGTCCCTTATGGACAGTCGTAAGAGGTGTCAGGGACCGTCGGTGAACCCGCTCCCGTTGCTAACTTCGGTACGACGACCCAACGTCCGTCTGTCACGTCACCGACCCGCGCAAGTAGTCGACGAAACGCGGGGTGTCAGGCGACGGTGCTGTTCCGGATTTCGAGGGAGAAGGGGGTCTGGACGTCCTCGGGTTCGAGGTCGCTCCCGCCCGCGATGCGCCGACGCAGCAGATCGACCGCGGCCCGCGCGATCGCCGCCTTGTCCGGGGCGATCGTCGTCAGCGAAGGGAGGCTGTACGCGCTCTCCTCGTTGTTGTCGAAACCGACGATCGCCATGTCCGACGGCACCCGGACGCCGCGCTCGGCCGCGGCGCGGAGGGCGCCGATGGCGAGAAGGTCGTTGAAGCAGAAGACCGCGTCGGGCGGATCCGGCAGCGCGAGAAGATGCGCCATCGCCTCGGCGCCGTTGGCGCGGTGGTAGCGCAGCGCGGGCAGGACGAGTTCCGGAATGGGCACGAGCCCCGCCTCGTCGAGCGCGGAGTGGTAGCCCTCCAGCCGTTGCGCGGCGGTGTGGCGCTGCGGATGCGCGCCGATCGCGGCGATCCGGCGGCGGCCAAGGGAGATCAGGTGCCGTACCGCGATCCGGGCGGCTTGGACGTTGTCGATGCCGACGTGGTCTATCGGGACGTCGACGACGTGCTCGCCGAGCATCACCAGCGGCACACCTGGTGCCAGGTCTTCGAAGTCGTTGGTGTGCAAAGCCTCCGGGCTGATGATCGCGCCATCGATCAGATGCGGTCCCAGCGCGGACAGCGTGTTGCGCTCCCGCTCGCGGGTGCCGAGGGTCTGTTCGATGAGCACGTTCCACTCGTGCTCCTGCGCGGCCTGCAGCACCAGGCCCGCCAGCTCGCCGAAGTACGGGATGCTGAGTTCGGGCAGCATCAGCCCGAGGAACCCGGTACGGCCCCGGCGGAGGTTGCGGGCACCGAGGTTCGGCCGGTAGCCGGTCGACGCCAGTGCCTCCTCGACGCGCTTGCGGTTCTCCGGCTTCACGAAGTCGTAGCCGTTGACCACGTTCGAGACGGTCTTGACCGAGACGCCCGCAAGCTTGGCGACGTCCTTGAGCGTGGCCACCCTCGCTCCCCTCTGCAGTGCTCCGGCACAGATCCGGCACAGCCTAGCCGCGCGAACGGCGGATTTACAACGTTGTACCAACGATGTAAATCTGGCATCGTCCTTATGAGTGACATGGGTCACCGCAGGCCCGTGTGCTCGACTTTCCCCGAGGAGCGATCGATGTCCCTGCCCATCCGCCGCACCCTGCTCCTGGTGACCGGCCTCGCGCTCGCGCTGACGGCCTGCACCAGCCGCGAGACCCAGCAATCCGCCCCGTCGGGAGCGGGACCGGCCGCTTCGGCGGCGCCGAGCCAGGCCGCCGCCGGGCCGGGGTGTGCCCGCGAGAAGACCGGCTACCCGCAGGTGGACGTGAAGAACGCGGTCGTCGGCTTCTCCCAGTCGGAGAAGGAGGCGAACCCGTTCCGGATCGCCGAGACGCAGTCCATCAAGGACGAAGCGGCGAAACTCGGTATCCCGGCGGACAAACTCCTGGTCACCAACGCGCAGAGCGACCTCAACAAGCAGGTCAGCGACATCAAGTCGTTGCTGGACCGGGGCGCGCAGCTGCTCATCGTGGCGCCGCTGAACTCCGACGGTCTGCAGCCCGCCCTCGACGCGGCGAAGGCCAAGAAGGTCCCGGTCATCACGATCGACCGCAAGGTGACCTCACAGCCGTGCTCCGACTACCTGACCTTCATCGGGTCGAACTTCGTCGAGCAGGGCAAGCGCGCGGCGCAGGAGATGGTGAAGGCGACCGGCGGCACCGGCAAGGTCGCGATCCTGCTCGGTGCGTCCGGCAACAACGTGACCACCGACCGCACCAAGGGTTTCAAGGACGAGATCGCCGGCACCACGGGCATCTCGATCGTCGCCGAGCAGACCGGTGAGTTCGACCGGTCCAAGGGACAGGCGGTCATGGAGCAGCTCATCCAGAGCAACCCCGAGATCACCGCCGTCTACGCGGAGAACGACGAGATGGGCATCGGCGCGGTCACCGCGCTCAAGGCCGCGGGCAAGACGCCGGGCAAGGACGTGAAGGTCGTTTCGATCGACGGCACCCGCAACGCCGTCCAGCTCATCGCCGACGGCAGCTACAACGCGGTCATCGAGTCGAACCCGCGCTTCGGCCCGCTCGCCTTCTCCACCCTGGCGGACTTCGCCGCAGGCAAGGAGATCCCGCCGACCGTGGTGATCTCCGACGACCAGTACGACTCGGCGAACGCCGCGCAGAAGCTCGGAAACGCGTACTGACGATGGAACCGGTTCTCGAGGTCGATGGCGTGACGAAGACGTTCGCCGGGGTGCGCGCGCTCGACGACGTGTCGTTCGCGCTGCGGCCGGGCGAGGTGCACGCGCTGGTGGGCGAGAACGGCGCCGGGAAATCGACGCTGATCAAGGTGCTCACCGGCGTGCACAAGCCGGATTCCGGCACGATCCACGCGCGGGGCGCGATCTCCACGATCTACCAGGAGGTCAACCTCATCCCGCTGATGAGCGTGGCGAGCAACGTGTACCTGGGCCGCGAGCCGAGGAAGCGGTTCGGGCTGGTCGACTGGGCGCGGATGAACTCCGACGCGGCTGCCCTGCTGGCCGACTACGGCATCGACGCCGACGTCCGCCGTCCACTCGGGACACTCGGCGTCGGCGCCCAGCAGATGGTCGCGCTGGCTCGCGCGGTGTCGGTCGACGCCGACGTGGTGATCATGGACGAACCGACGTCCTCTTTGGAGCCGCGTGAGGTCGAGACGCTGTTCGAGGTCATCGGCAGGCTGCACGAGCGCGGGATCGCGATCGTGTACGTCAGCCACCGGATGGACGAGCTGTACCGGATCTGCGAACGGGTGACGGTGCTGCGGGACGGCAAACGGGTCCACACCGGACCGCTCGCCGACCTGCCGCGGCTGGAACTGGTGTCGATGATGCTCGGCCGCAGCGTCGGCGACATCCGGTCGCACGGCGCCACGGCCTTCGAGGGCGATCACGAAGCGGGCCGGGAACCGGTGTTGCGCGCGGAGAACCTCACCAGCGGCAACCGGTTGAGCGGTGTCTCGGTGGAGATCAAACCCGGTGAGATCGTCGGTCTCGCCGGGCTGCTCGGCTCCGGCCGGACCGAGACCGCGCGGGCGATCGTCGGTGATCTGCCGCTGTCCGGCGGCACCGTCCTCGTCGGCGGAAAGCCGGTCCCGCAAGGGAATGTGGCGGCCGCGATGCGCGCGGGCGTCAGCATGCTCGCCGAGGACCGCAAGACCGAGGGGATCATTCCCCATCTCTCGGTGCGGGAAAACATCGTGCTCGCCGCGCTGCCGAAGCTGTCCCGCTTCGGCCTGGTCAGCCGGGCCCGGCAGGACAGGATCGTCGACACCTTCGTGAAACGCCTGCGCATCAAGGTGTCCAGCCCCGATCAGAAGGTCGCCGAACTCTCCGGCGGCAACCAGCAGAAGGTGCTGCTGGCCCGCTGGCTGTGTACCGAGCCGAAGGTGCTGCTGCTCGACGAGCCGACCCGGGGCATCGACGTCGGCGCGAAGGCGGAGGTGCAGGCGCTGATCGACGAACTCGCCAAGGACGGGCTCGCCGTCTTGCTGATCTCGTCGGAGATGGAGGAGCTCCTCGACGGCGCCGACAGGCTGGTCGTGCTCAAGGACGGCGCGGTGGTCGGCGAACTGGCGGGGGAGCAGCTGACCCAGGATCACGTGCTGGCCGCGATCGCTTCGGGCGGTGACAAGGATGACTAGCACCCAGCAGAGAACCGAGGACCCGGGAAGCACCATGACGGACACGGCGAAAACGGTGGACCGGACCAGGGTGGCGCGGTGGCTGCAGGAGTACGGCGTGTACGTCGCCGTCGTCGCGCTCGTGCTGTTCAACATCGCGTTCACGGCGAACTTCCTGACCGTGGGCAACTTCCGGACCCAGCTCATCCAGGCGGCGCCGGTACTGGTGGTCGCGCTGGGGATGGCGCTGGTGATCGGCACCGAGGGCGTCGACCTCTCGGTGGGTGCCGTGATGGCGCTGTCGGCGGCGATCATCCCGTTGTACCTCGGCGCCGGGACGCTGCCCGCGGTCGCCATCGCACTCGTGGCCGGGCTGGCCGCCGGGACACTGAACGGCGTCCTGGTGGCGAGGATCGGGATCCAGCCGATCGTGGCGACACTCGCCTTGCTGGTCGGCGGGCGCGGGCTCGCGCTGGTGCTCGCCGACGGCCAGCTCGTCCAGCTGCACGATCCGGGTTTTCTGGCCCTGGGCACCGGCGAGGTGCTCGGGATCCCGGTGAGCGTGCTCATCGCGGCCGTGCTGGCCGTGCTCGTGGCGGCGCTGGTCGGGAAGACCGCGTTCGGCAGGCGGCTGGTCGCGATCGGCGGCAACCGGCGAGCCAGTGTGCTCGCCGGGTTGCCGGTCAACCGCGTCCTCATCGGCGTCTACGCGATCTGCGGGCTGCTCGCCGCGCTGGCCGGGGTGCTCTCCACCGCCCGCCTCGGCGCCGGCGACCCCGCGGACGCCGGACTGCTGATGGAACTGTCCGCGATCACCGCGGTCGTGGTCGGCGGGACCCCGCTGACCGGCGGGCGCGTCCGCATCCTCGGCACGGTGATGGGGGTCCTGCTCATGCAGCTCGTCCGCGCCACGCTCATCAAGCACAACCTGCCGGATTCGACCGCGCAGATGATCCAGGCCGCGATCATCGTCGGCGCGGTGTACGTCGCACGGGAACGGAGCAGCCGATGACCGCGGCGCCCACGATGGCCGCCCAGGACTCCACGCGGCGCGAGCTGATGGCCGGGGTCCTGCAGAAACAAGGAGCGGCGATCGCGCTGGTGCTCATGGTCGCCGTCGCGTGGCTGCTGTTCCCGCGCTTCGGCAGCCTGGACAACCTGCGTGACATCGCTTTGCAGAGCTCGTTCCTCGCGATCATCGCGCTCGGGATGACGTTCGTGATCATCACCGGCGGGATCGACCTGTCGGTGGGGTCGGTCTACGCGCTCGGCGGGGTCCTCGCCGCGTACGGCTCACAGTGGGGTTTCCTGGTCGCGCTGCTGCTGCCGCTGGCGGTATGCGGGCTGATCGGCCTGATCAACGGGCTGCTGGTCGCGAAGACCGGGATGGCGCCGTTCATCGTCACGCTGGCGTCCCTGCTGTTCGCCCGCGGGTTGCTGCTCGCGATCACCAGCGAGGGCTCGACGACCTACAAGATCCCGGAGGGGGAAGCGTTCGTCGAACTCGGGCGCGGCACACTCTTCGGGTTCGGCTATCCGGTGTTCATCGCGGCGGCGCTGTGCCTGATCGGCGGCCTGATGCTGCGGCGGACCCGGTTCGGGCAGTCGGTGTTCGCCACCGGCGGCTCGGAGCAGTCCGCGAAACTGATGGGACTGCCGGTGGCGCGCACCAAGGTCACCGTCTACGTGATGAGCGGTGTCCTTTCCGGACTCGCGGGCGCGCTCACCGCGGCCTATCTGCAATCCGGTGTCACGGTGATCGGGGTAGGCCTCGAACTGGACGCCATCTCCGTCGTCGTCATCGGAGGCACCCTGCTGACCGGCGGGATGGGCACGATTCTCGGAACGGTCATCGGGGTGGGCATCCGAACGGTGATCCAGAACGTCATCAACCAGATAGGAACTCTCGACAGCAACTACCAGTCGGTGGTCAGCGGTGCGTTCCTGCTGGTGGTCGTTGTTCTGCAGCGGTCGCTGGCCCGCACGACCGCCCGGAGATAGGGAGATCGCATGCACCGAAGAACCGCGCGCGCCCTGAGCGTCGTGGCCGGTCTGCTGGCCGCCGCGACGACACTCGTCCCCATCGCCCACGCCGCGCCCGTCCCGCTCCCCACCCCGTGGACGGACCAGGTTTCGCCGTCGAACGCGCTGCCCGAGTACCCGCGCCCGCAGCTGGTGCGCTCGGAATGGCTCAACCTCAACGGGACCTGGGGGTTCACCGGCGCGCCGAATCTGACCTCGCCGCCGATCGGCAGGCCGCTGAGCGAGAACGTCCTCGTGCCTTACCCGATCGAGTCGATGCTGTCGGGGATCAAACGGCATGAGGACAACATGTTCTACCGCCGGACGTTCACCGTTCCGTCCACTTGGGACGGTCGCCGGGTGAAGCTCAACTTCGGCGCCGTCACCTGGGAGACCAGGGTCTGGGTCAACGGGACGTCGATCGGGAACCACACCGGCGGTTTCGACGCCTTCTCGTTCGACATCACCCCGGCGCTGAAGGCGGGGGAGAACGAGATCGTCGTCGGCGTCGCGTCCCCTGTCGACGGCAGCCGGTACCCGGTCGGGAAGCAGCGCAAGACGCCCAGTGGCATCTTCTACACGGCGGCGTCCGGAATCTGGCAGACCGTATGGCTGGAACCCGTCCGGGCCGAGAACATCACCAGGCTCGACACCACGCCTGACGTCCCGGCCGGCGCGCTCGACCTCGTCGTCCAGGGCACGGCCGGACAGCAGGCGACCGCCGAAGTGCTTTCAGGCGGCCAAGTCGTCGGCACCGCCACCGGCGCCGTCGGGTCCCACCTGCGGGTCCCGGTACCGAACGCGCGGCTGTGGTCACCGGACGACCCGTTCCTCTACGACCTGCGGGTGCGGCTGCCGGGAGGCGACGTCGTCACCGGGTACTTCGGCATGCGGTCCCTGGGCAAGGCGATGGTCGGCGGCGTGATGCGGCCGCTGCTCAACGGCAAGTTCGTCTTCCAGCTGGGCACTTTGGACCAGGGATACTGGCCGGACGGCATCTATACCGCGCCGACCGACGAGGCACTGCGGTTCGACCTCGAACGCCAGAAGGCGCTGGGCTTCAACATGGTTCGCAAACACATCAAGGTCGAGCCCGCTCGGTGGTTCTATCACGCGGACAAGCTGGGGCTGATGGTCTGGCAGGACATGCCCGCGCTCGACTCGATCGACGAAGTCCCCAACGGACACGCGAACTACGAATCCGAACTGCGCCGGATGATCGACCAGCACAAGAGCATCACGTCGATCGTGCAATGGGTGCCGTTCAACGAAGGCTGGGGTGAATACGACGCCGGCCGGATCGTCGACCTGGTCCGCTCGATCGACAACACGCGGCTGATCAACCACAACTCGGGTTCCAACTGCTGCGTGTCCGATCCGGATCCCGGCAACGGCGACGTGATCGACGACCACGCGTACCAGGTCTCCACCGGCACGAGACAGCCGGACGCGAAACGGGTCGCGGTGCTGGGGGAGTACGGCGGCCTCGGCAGACGCGTCGCCGGGCACGAATGGGAACCCGGCAAGGGTTTCGCGTACGGCGCGCTGTACCCGGACGAGACGTCGCTGACGAACCGGTACGTGGAGATCACCAAACAGGCCGGGCGGTTCGTGCACGGCCGTGGGCTTTCCGCGTCCGTCTACACGGAACCGTACGACGTCGAGAACGAGGTCAACGGCTTCTACACTTACGACCGCCGCGTGCTGAAGGTGACCGAGGCGCGGGTGCGCGAGATCAATCAGAAGGTGCTCGCCATCGCCAAGGGCACCGAGGTCGGCCGAGGTGAGCTGGCCTCGCTAAGGGTCACCACGGCCGGATACACCGACCGATACCTGCGGCACCAGGACGACTTCGTCCGCACCGACGTCCTCGGGGAAGGCAGCGCGGACGTCGCCAAGAAGGACGCGACGTTCTGGGTCCGGCAGGGGCTGGCCGACGCGTCGTGCCTGTCGTTCGAGTCGCGGAACTACCCCGGGCAGTTCCTGCGGCACGCGTCGTCGCGGATCCGCAAGGACGCGAACGACGGTTCGGCCCTGTTCGCCGGGGACGCGACCTTCTGCGCGAGGGAAGGCGCCGGTGGAACGGCGCTGGAGTCGTTCAACCAGCGTGGCGCGTACATCCGCCACTACGCCGATACCGTCTATCTCGCGCGCAGCGGCGGGGCGAACCCTTGGGACACGCCGTCGAGCTTCGCGGCGGATACGACGTGGGCGGCCACGGTCCCGCTCTGGCGCAGCGGTGCCGACCTGCCGCTGGACCAGGCGCGCTCGTTCAAGGTGACCACCCCCGGCTTCACCGACCGCTTCCTGCGGCACCGTGACGGCGTCGCGCGGACGGACGTGGTGAACGCGTCGAGCGCGGCGTTGCTCAAGGCGGACGCGACGTTCTTCGTGCGGCGCGGACTCGCGGATCCGTCGTGCTACTCGCTGGAGGCCCGCAACTATCCGGGCCAGTTCCTGCGGCACGCGGACTTCCGGGTGCGGCTCGGCGGGAACGACAACACCGACCTGTTCCGGAAGGACGCGACGTTCTGCGCCCAGCCCGGGGCCGGTGGGGTCCGGTTGGCGTCGGTCAACGAACTCGGCACGAACATGCGGCATTACGCCGAGGAGGTCTTCGTCGCCGCCAGTGGTGGTGGCCACCCGTTCGACAATCCGGTCTCGTACGACCAGGACGTGACCTGGGCGGTATCGGCGGCCTGGGCTCCGTAGCCCGTCCGGTCCGTGA
>NZ_JBHRWK010000029.1:0-148508 GCF_042647925.1 Amycolatopsis speibonae | reverse complement strand
GACAATCACCAGTCCTAGCCCGAGCCTCGTTGCCCTCTCAGGCCACCACGCCCACCACCCTCAAACCGTGATCAACGCCAGCCCTTAAGTTCCTGGCATTGACTTTGAGGGTAGGGAAGGAGGCCTTCACGGACTTGGGGACCACCGTGACCACGGCGACAGCGGCGAGGGCCAGCCAGCACGCGGTGAGCACGATCAGCCAGGTCCAGCCCGAATGTCCGTAGACGGTCGCGCCGACGGCGCCGCCGATGCTGCTGCCGAGGTAGTACGAAAGCGTGTAGAGCCCGCCGACCTGGCCTCGAGCGTTCTCGGGCGCCTCCGCGGCGGCCCAGCCGTTGGCGACGGCGTGCGCGGCGAAGAACCCGCCGGTCAGCACCACGAACCCGGCGATGACCATGGGCAGCGAGTCGGACAGCGTCAGCGCGGCACCGACGATCGTGAGCAGCAACGCGCCGGTGAGTGACCGGCGACGGCCGAACCGGCCGACGAGCTTGCCCGCGGTCGCCGACGAGACCGAGCCCATCGCGTAGGCGAGGAAGACGAGCGACGCGATCGCGGGCGAGAGGTTCAGCGGCTCCCCGGTCAGGCGGAATCCGGCGGCGTTGTACAGCGCGACGAACGAGCCCATCGCCAGCAGCGCGACCGCGTACTGGACCAGCAGGACCGGCTTCCGCACCGCCGCGCCGAGGCCCGCCAGCACCGCTCGACCCTGCTCGCGCAACCGCTCTGACCTGCGACGATCCGCTGAAGTGAGAGCAAAGGTCCCTTGCTCCCCCGGCGGCAGGGCCAGCACCGTGACCACCGCGCAGACCAGCCCGATCACCGCGACGACGATCAGCGCGCCGTGGTAGCCGAACGGACCGGCGGTGAACCCGGTCGCGAGCCGCCCGATCATGCCGCCGACGGTGTTCCCGGCGATCATCGCGCCCACCGCCGCCGCGAGCCCGGCCTTGCCCAGCCGTTCCGCGAGGTAGGCCGCGGCCACTCCGGGGAACCCCGCGATGGCGACCCCCTGCAGCGCCCGCAGCACGAGCAGCGCCGGATAGCTTGGCGCCAGCGGCAGCAGGAAACCGAACACGACCGACGCGACCACCGAGGCGATGATCACCGGACGCCGTCCCACGACCTCGGAAAGCGCCGCGATCGGCAGCACGGCGATCGCGAGCGCGCCGGTCGCGACGCTCACCGCGAGCGAAGCGCCACCAGGGTCGAGGTGGTACTGCTCGGCCAGCTGCGGCAGCACCGACTGCGGCGCGTAGAGCAGGGCGAACGAGGAGATCCCGGCCGCGGCGACGGCGATCGTCACCCGGCGGGTGGTTCCGGTGGCAGACACGATCCTGAAGCTAAGCCTGGCTAACCAATACGTCTAATACGATCATCTGCCACAATCGATACCGTGCTGAATGAAAGGATGACCGCCCAGCTAGCCCCCCAGCTCGCGCTGCTCACCGCACTCCGCCGCACGACGAACGTCACACGCGCGGCCGAACTGCTCGGCGTCCCCCAGCCCACGGTGAGCCGCCGGATCTCGGCGCTCGGCGAGGCCCTCGGCGCCCCTTTGACGGTCCCCGACGGCCGCGGCATCCGGCTCACCCGGGCCGCCGAACTGCTGGCCGACGCCGCCGAACGCGCTCTCGCCGCCGTCGACGCCGGAGTCCGCCAAGCCCGCGAAGAGGTCGACCCCGGATCCGGGCACGTCGTCCTCGGCTTCCTGCATCTGCTCGGCCGGTCGCTGGTCCCCACTCTGCTGCGCGGCTACCGCGCGGACCATCCGGGAGTCCGGTTCACCCTGATCCAGGGCTCACGGCAGGACATGGTCGACAGGCTGACCAGCGGCGAACTCGACCTCGCGCTGCTCGCGCCCGCACCCGTCGACGACCCGCTGCTCGACACCGCAGTGCTCGCCGAGCAGGAGATCTTTCTCTCCGTCCCGACGTCACATCGCCTCGCCGACCGGCCCAGCGCCGCCATCGAAGATCTCGAGGACGAGGAATTCGTCCTCCTCGAGACCGGCTACGGCCTCCGCACCATCACCGACGAACTGTGCGCCGCGGCCGGCTTCGAACCGAAGATCGCCTTCGAGGGCCAGGAGTCCGACACCGTCCGCGGGCTCGTCGCGGCCGGGCTCGGGGTGGCGCTGCTCCCCCGGTTCGAACCCGGCAGCCCGGCGGGTGTCGCCGAAGTCCCGCTGGTGCCGCCGGTCGGGCGGACCATCGGGCTGGCGTGGCGCAAGGACGTCGTCCTGCCGCCCGCGGTCCTGCGGTTCCGGGAGCGGGTTCGCGCGCACCATTGGTGACGATCGTCAGGGGCGATCCCTACCGTTCGTCCACTGCGGCGGACCCGTGTTCTTCGCTAACTTCGGGTGAATGTACGACGACATCGTGGGGTTGGCGGGCGCGAGCCCTGGTTGGCTCCAGGCGGTCGGCGTCCTGTTCACCGAAGCAGGACTGCTCGCCTTCGCCGCGCTCTTCGTGTGGATGATCTGGCGGGCCCGCGCTTCGCCCGTCCGGCTGGCAGCGGCCCTGCTGCCGCCCGCCGCGACCGCGATCGCGTACCTGATCAGCGAAGCGGTGAAGGGCGTGATCCAGGAAGACCGGCCGTGCCGGCACCTCGTCACGCTCGTCGCGTGCCCGCCGACCGGCGACTGGTCCTTCCCGAGCAACCACTCCACGATCGCGGCGGCGGCCGCCGTCGGACTGGCACTCGCTTGGCGGCGACTCGCGCCATGGGTACTCCCGGGCGCGCTGCTGATGGGCTTCTCGCGGGTCTTCGTCGGCGCGCATTACCCGCACGACGTTCTCACCGGACTCGTCCTCGGCGCTGTGACGGCGTGGCTCGTGTTCCGGTACCTGTCAGGCCCCGCGACCAAGCTCGCCCGCCGGCTCACCGCCCATGCCGGTGACGCGCCGACCCAGCCCATGCCCACGGTGAGCCCGCGGGGCGATAGCAAAGGTCCCTTGCTCCCGCCCCGCAGGTAACCGCTGGTCAGGCGTAGGAGGCGACCAGTTCGACCAGCGTCCGCGCCGCGAAACCGGTGGCTCCCGGCACGACGTCGGCGTAGGTCTTGTCGGCCCGCGCGGGGCCGGCGATGTCGAGATGCGCCCACGGCACGTCGCCGACGAACTCCCGCAGGAACAGCGCCGCGACGATGCCGCCGGGGCCGCCGGGCGCCTGCCGGATGTCGCCGAGCGAACCCTGCACGGTCTCGGCCAGGTCCTCCAGCAGCGGCATCCGCCACCACGCTTCGCCGACCAGCTCGCCCGCCTTCGTGACCCGCTCCGCGAGCGCGTCGTCGGTGGCGAAAACGCCGCCGGTCCGGACGCCGAGCGAGACCTTCATGGCGCCGGTCAGCGTCGCCGCGTCGATCACGGCGTCCGGCTTGTGCTTCTTGATGCCGTAGGCGAGCGCGTCGGCCAGGACCATGCGGCCCTCGGCGTCGGTGTTGCCCACTTCGGTCGTCTTGCCGCCGTAGTGCCGGACGATGTCGCCGGGCCGGTACGACGAACCGGACACGTGGTTCTCGGCGGCGGGCACCAGCCCGGTCACCTTGACCGGCAGGCGCAGCGCGGCGATCGCGCGGACGGCGGCGATGACCGCCGCGCCGCCCGCCATGTCGGTGCGCATGAGGTGCATGCCGTCGGCCGGTTTGATCGAAAGGCCGCCGGTGTCGAAGGTGATGCCCTTGCCGACCAGCAGCAGATGCGTCGCCGCCCCGCGCGGCCGGTACTCCAGCTCGATCAGCCGCGGCGGCGCGGCCGAACCGCCACCGACGGCGAGGACGCCGCCGAAGCCCTGCTCGGCCAGCCACTTCTCGTCCCTGGCAGTCACGGTCAGGTTCGGGATGCCGCCGGAAACGCGCGCGGCGGTGTCGGCGAGCCAGGCGGGGGTCTTGATGTTCGACGGCGTGTTCGCCAGGTCGCGCGCGAACACGGTGGCCGCGGCGAGTTCGCGAATCCGCTCCAGCGCCTTCTCGTACGCGGGCACGGCGCGTTCGTAGCGAGTGAGCAACCGCACGGCCCGCAGGCCCGGCTTCGGCTCCTCGGCCGTCACCGTGAACCGGTAGCCGCCGAGCAGCAGCCCGAACGCGAGCTCCTCGATGTGCTCGGCGCCCGCGTCTTCGGGCAGTTCGACAGCGAAGGTGCGGAACGCCTTCTGCCCCGCCTTGACGTCTTCGTCCAGCGCCGCCGAGACGGCGCGGACCAGCGCGGCACCGGCCTTGCGGTACTGCCGCGGTTCGCCGTCGCCGACGCCTGCCAGCCAGCGGGTGCGGCCGGTCGGCACGGTCCGCACGTCGCCGGCCTTGCCGGAGGGCCGCACGCCGCCGATCTCCGCGAGTCCGGCGTCACCGTCCTCTTCGGACGGCACCGCGATCAGCGTGGCCAGCGGCGTACCGCGCCGCAGGTCGTCCGAGACCTCGAGTTCGAGCAGCTTCCCCGGAACGGGGGGTAGCGGGTTACGCACAGTGAGCGACCTCCGGGCGCAGATGAACCGCGACCCCGGCCTCCGAAGGGAGACCGGGGTGCGGGTGGTTGAACGTTGGTGCGGTCCGGCTCAGCCGGTGACCTCCTGCAAGGCCGCGCCGAGATCCTTCGCTTCTTCCGCGGAGAGTTCGACGACGAGGCGCCCACCACCTTCCAGTGGTACGCGCATCACGAGGCCCCGCCCCTCCTTAGTCACTTCGAGGGGACCATCTCCGGTCCGGGGCTTCATGGCCGCCATAGCGTGCTCCCTCCGTCTCAACCGGCGCGCCCGGGTCGCGCTCGTCAAAGCCAGCCGGGTCTACTGTCCATTGTCCCTCATCAGCGGCCGAGCGCGAACGCGGACCGATCTTTTGCCGCCGTATCGGTGCTGGTATGCGGCTCGCGAGGCTGAAAGACTTCCTCTCAGACCGCAGTTTCGCCGACTAGGAGATCCCGTGACCACATCCGACGTTCTGCTGACCGCCGACGCCGATGGCGTGCGCACCTTCACGCTGAACCGGCCCCAGGCGTACAACTCGCTGACCGTCGAACTCAAGGAACTGCTGCTGGCGGGCCTGACCGAGGCCGCGGCCGACGACAGTGTCCGCGCGGTCGTCCTGACCGGTTCGGGCAAGGCGTTCTGCGCCGGGCAGGATCTGAAGGAGCACGTCGGACTCCTGCAGGCGGGTGACCCGGCGCCGCTACACACGGTCAAGGAGCACTACAACCCGATCGTCAAGACCATCGTCGGGATGCCGAAGCCGGTCATCGCCGCGGTGAACGGCCCCGCGGCCGGCGCGGGCGCCGCCTTCGCCTACGCGAGCGACCTCCGGATCGCGGCGACGTCGGCGAACTTCCTGATGGCGTTCGCGAACGTCGGCCTCGGCCCGGATTCGGGCGCGTCGTGGACGCTGCAGCGGCTGATCGGCCTCGGCCGCGCGGCCGAACTGATGCTGCTGGCGCGCACGGTCGACGCGGCCGAAGCGCTGACGCTCGGTCTGGTCAGCGAGGTCGTCCCGGACGAGGAACTGGCCGCCCGCGCGCAGAAGGTCGCCGCGAAGCTCGCCGCCGGCCCGACGGTCGCGTACGCGAAGATCAAGAACGTCCTGTCCGTCGCCGCCGAGTCCTCGCTCGAAGAGGCGCTGGACGCCGAGGACGCCGCGCAGTCCGCGCTGGGCGCGACCGCCGACCACACCGAGGCCGTCGAAGCCTTCGTGGGCAAGCGCAAGCCGACCTTCCAGGGCAAGTAGCGCTTGAGGCCTCGTGAGTGGTAACTGTCGTTCTAACGACAGTTACCACTCACGAGGCTCGGTGTGTGGTGTGCGGTATAGAGCCTCGTGAGTGACTAGAACCGTCCTCACCACTCACGAGCCGGGGACCGGTACCGGACCACCGCGGCTAACGTCCCGCCGTGATCCCCACTCACCTCAAGGCGACAGCCGCGGAACACGGTCTCGGCGAGTACGTCCGTCGCTACCGACGCCGCCCGGGCGCCGTCGGCACCTTCTTCGCCTTCGCGCCGCTCGTGGGCGCGCTGGTCCTGGGGATCCGGGAAAGCGACCCGGCGGCGACGCTGGGCATCCTGCTGTTCCTGTGGCCACCGCTGTTCCTCACGTGGTGCGTCTCCACGCGAAGGCGCCTCGACGGCGGTATCTACGTCTTCACCGGCGGTTTCGCCGACGTCCACGGGCGCAAGGTCCTGGGCACGATCACCTGGCCCGAAGTCCGCTCGGTCGAGTACAAGACCCGCTCCCTCTGGGCGGGCCTGATCCCCGTCGCCTACACCACGCGCTGCGTGATCGAACTGCGGAACTTCCGGAAGATCGAGCTCGACGGCAGCTATCGCACGCTGGAACGGCTGGCCGAAGACCTCCACGCCCACGCGGTCTAAGCCGCCCGGAAGCAGTCCTTCACGTGGTCGTCGACCATCCCCGTCGCCTGCATCAGCGCGTAGCACGTCGTCGGCCCGAGGAACACGAAGCCGCGCTTCTTGAGTTCCTTCGCCATCGCCTTCGACTCGTCGGTGATCGCCGGGACGTCCGCCATCCGCCGCGGGCGGGCATGCGAAGAAGGCGCGAACGACCACAGCAGGTCGTCGAGCGAGCCGTCGAGTTCCGAGATCGCCCGCGCGTTGTTGATCGCCGCCAGGATCTTCGCCCGGTTCCGCACGATCGACGCGTCCTGCATGAGCCGTTCGACGTCGTCCTCGGTGAAGACGGCGACCTTCTTGGGCTTGAACTTCTTGAACGCCTTCCGGAACGACTCCCGCTTCCGCAGGATCGTGATCCAGGAAAGCCCGGACTGGAACGACTCCAGGCACAAGCGCTCGTACAGCTCCTCGTCACCGTGGAGCGGGACGCCCCATTCGGTGTCGTGGTACGCCACGTAGTCCGGGGCCGAGTTGCCCCATGAGCACCGCTTGATCCCGTCCGTGCCCAGCAGACCCGCCTCAGCCAACCCGATACCCCTCCGCGTACTTCACGAATTTCTGCAGGCACAGCCGCAGTCCCAGTTCGAAACCCGGTTTCGCGACCGGCCAGCCGAGCCGCCCGACGACGCCGAACGGCGGCCGCAGGTGCTCCGCCCAGACGAACGTCGACGAATGCGGCCCCTTCTCGATCACCTGGAACACCCCGGTGCCCTGCACGATCTTGCCGAGGTGCTTCACGACGCACCGCAGCGGTGGCTCCCAGCTGGTGATCTCCATGGTGTCGGTGAACCCGATCCCGGCGACGCCGGTGAACGCCGAAAGCTTCGAGCCCACGCTGCGCCCGTTGCCCTCGACGACCTTGACCTCGGTGCCGAGCATCCATTCGCCCTGGCGTTCCCAGTCGGTCAGGGCGAGCCAAGCCGTCCCGGCCGGCACCGCGACGTCGACGGAGACGACGACATCGGTCACCTGGCGCCCTCGCGCTCGGCCTCCAGCTCGGCCACCTTGGCGCGCAGGTCCTCGATCTCGACGCCGAGCCGCCGCATCACCCAGTCCACTTCGGACATCTTGTAGCCGCGCAGCACCATCTGGTAGCGGACGGCGTGGACGTCCTCGGCGGTGATGTCCTCGGCGGGCAGCCTGGTCGGCGAACTGCCGGGCGGCAGCGGGGCGAGCTCCTCACCCCGGCCGAACACCACGGCGGCCAGCAGAAACACCACCGCGGCCACCAGCAGCATGACTACGAGATAGATCAGGGCGGTCGTCACGCCACGATCGTGGCACACGAACGCCACGATCGTCGCGCCAGCAACGCGAGTCGCACGCTCAGCACCACCCAGAGGACCATCAGGATCCCGCACGGCGCCGACAGGAACAGCCTCGACGCGTCGAGGACCCCGGTGGCGATCACCAGCAGCGCCACCGAAAGCAGGTTCAGCCCGACGGCCTCGCCGATCAGCACGCCGGCGGTCTTGACCAGCTTGGCGCCGTCCATCCGCCGGGAGAGCCAGCGCATGCAGACGAGGGCGAACACCCCCAGCACCGGCACGATGAACACCGAACCGTGGGTGAACTGGGCGATGTACCGGTACCAACCCGGGGTCGGCGCGAGCTGCGACCAGTCGCCGAAGGTCCATTTGCGGGCGAACTCCCAGGCCAGCTGCATCAGCGGCACGCCGAGGATCAGTTTCCAGAGGGTGCGGGTCCCGGCGTGCATCCCGAGTTCGGCCTGATAGTCGCGGGCGATCAGGTGCACCGGCCCGAAGTCGTCGACGGCGCGCCGTTGCGCGTCGTATTCGCTCCAGCCGCCGTCGCGGTAGGCGTCGGCGGCGTCGTTGAGCCCGTCCCGTGCCTCGCGCAGCAGATCCCGCTTCGCAGTCACGGGGCCGTCCAGCCGCGCGCGGAGCTCGCCGAGATAGGCCTCGATCACCGTCATGCCGTGGTTCTCCAACTCCGCGCGACGACCGTGAGCCGCGTACTGAACAAGATCCAGGTTCCGGACAGGGCCGCGCACGGCACGCTGACGATCAGGCGGGCAGGCTCCAGCAACCCCGTCGCGCCGCCGTAGGTCGCGACCGCGAGCAGGTTCAGCACCACGGCCCCGGCCAGGAACCACGAGACCACACGGGCGGCGGGCGGTCCGTCCGGACGCCGCGAAAGCAGCCGTGCCACGATCAGCCCGGCGATCGCGACCCCCGGGGACAGCGCGGCCAGGATGTCGGCCGTGCCGATCGCGCGGTGGTACCAGGACGGCGGTTCACCGAGCCGCGACCAGCCGCCGGAGCTGAAGACCCGCGCGAGATCCCAGGCGAGGATCAGCAGCGGGACCCCGACGATCAGCTCCCACAGGACGCGGATGTCGCGCCGCAGCCCCAGTTCGGCCTGGTAGTCGCGGGCGATCAGGTCGACCGGGCCGAAGTCCGCGACGGCCCGGCGTTCGGCTTCCGCCTCCTCGAAGCCACCCGCGCGATAGCCCTCGGCCGCGTCGGTCAAGCCGTCCTTCGCCTCGGTGAGCAGATCCGTCTTCGCCCCGGCCGGCCCGCTCAGCCGTCCGTCCAGGTCTCCGACGTAGGCCTCGATCGCGCTCATGCCGCGCTCAAGGAGCGGGCGCGGAAGGCGGGCTGGAGCAGCCAGAAGCTGAACGCCGCCCAGCCGATGGCCAGCACGTTGCACGGCAGGCTCATGTTCATCCTGGCCGGGTCGAGGACCGCCGTGCCGAGGGCGAGCAGGAGCATCGCCACCAGGTTCGCGATCGCCGCGGCCGCCACGGTCCAGCGCGCGAAGCCCGCCAGGCGCGTGCCGTCGAGCCTGCGTCCCAGCAGACGGGTGCCCAGCAGCGCGGCCGCCCCGATCACGGGCGAGACCACGACGAAGACGCCGGACAGTCCGACGACGGAGAAGTACCAGTCCGGGGTCGGTTTGTTCAGGTTGCCCCAGTCCCCGTAGGTCCAGACCCGCGCCAGTTCCCAGGCCACCTGGAACAGCGGGACACCGACGATGACCTTCCACAGGGTGCCGATGTCGCCGCGCAACGCCAGTTCGGCCTGATACTCGCGGGCGATCACGGCGGCGGGACCGAAGTCCGCGACGGCCCGGCGTTCGGCTTCCGCTTTCTCGGCGCCGCCCTCGCGATACGCCTCGGCCGCGTCGGTCAGGCCGTCCTTCGCCTCGGTGAGCAGATCGGCCTTCGCCCCCGCCGACCCGCTCAACCGTCTGTCCAGGTCGCCTATGTAGGCCTCGATCGCGCTCATGCGGTGCTCCCCCCGAGGACACCACCGATCACGGTGGTGAACTCCTGCCACTCCGCCCGCTCCGCCGACAGGGCCTTCTGCCCGGAGCGGGTGAGCTTGTACGTACGACGTTTGCGGCCGGACACGACGTCCCATTCGCTGGCGAGGAACCCGGCGCGCTCCAACCGGCGAAGCGCCGGGTAGACGGTGCCCGTCGGCAGGTCGAGCGCACCGTCACTGCGGAGCTGGAGCGCCTCGATGATGGCGTACCCGTGGAGCTTCCGGCCGTCGAGGACGGCGAGAAGCAACGCGTCGAGGTGCCCGCGCAGGCTGTCGGCCTTCATAGATAGACAGTCTACACATCGCCGCCCACCAGGGTAGTCAGGACTTTCCGCTGGTCACCTCAGGGAATTACCCCGAGATCGCCCCGATTTCATAGATTTTGCGGCTACATGTAGCCAGCCTACGTATACAGTGCATCGGCATGGACGCACTCCCGATCGCGAGACTCCAGTTCGCGACGACGACCTCGTTCCACTTCCTGTTCGTGTTGCTCACACTGGGGCTCGTGACACTCGTCGCGGTGATGCAGACACGCTCCGCACTCGGCGGCAAGCCGGAACTGACGCGGATGACTCGCTTCTGGGGCAAGCTGTACGTGATCAATTACGCGCTGGGAATCGTCACCGGAATCGTGATGGAATTCCAGTTCGGACTGACCTGGACGGGTCTGTCCGCGGTCGCGGGCGACGTCTTCGGCGCCCCGCTGGCCATCGAGACGCTGGTGGCGTTCTTCGCCGAGTCGACCTTCCTGGGGCTGTGGATCTTCGGTTTCGGCAGGCTGAACAAATGGGTCCACCTGACGCTGATCTGGCTGGTCACGCTGACCGCGTACGCCTCGGCGCTGTTCATCATGGTGGCGAACTCGTTCCTGCAGAACCCGGTCGGCACCCATGCCGAGAACGGCGTGCTGAAGCTCGACGACTTCGGCGCGCTGTTCACCAACCCGGCGCTGGCGATGTCGCTGCCGCACGTGCTGAGCGCGGCGCTCATGACCGGCGGCTTCTTCGTGGTCGGGGTCAGCGCGTATCACTTCATCAAGCGCACCGAGGAGATCGAGTTCTTCCGGCGGTCGATGCGGATCGGCGTGCTCGCCTCGCTGGTGGGCAGCACGATGGTGATCGGCTTCGGCTTCGCACAGTTCGGCCCGCTCGGGGAGTACCACCCCGGCAAGCTCGAAACGCCGGAACCGCTGGTCGGCGCCCCGCTGGGGCTCATGATCCAGATCGGGTTCGTCGCCTTCCTCGCCTCGATCCTCGGCACGCTGCTGCTGTTCCGGAACTGGATCACCAAGGTGCGGCCGCTGCTGTACGTGATGGTGCCGGCGATCCCGCTGCCGTTCTTCGCCGCGATCTCCGGCTGGCTGGTGCGGGAGATCGGCCGTCAGCCGTGGCTGATCCGCGGCCGGCTGACCACCGCCGACGCCGTCGCGTCGATCCCGGCGGGGCAGATCCTGTTCTCCTTCATCGCTTTCACGGTGCTGTTCGCGGCACTCGCGATCGCCGACTGGGTGCTGATGTCACGGGTCGCCAAACGCGGCCCGGAACCCGAAGAAGAGGCGCCCGCGCCTCGCGCCGAACTTCCCGTCCTGAGCGGAGTCTGACCGATGGTGATCCTCTGGTGGTGTGTGCTCGGTTTCCTGATCTCGGGCTATTTCGCGCTGGCAGGCTACGACTACGGCGTCGGGATGCTGCTCGGCAGGCTCAGCCGTGACGAGGCCGGGCGACGGCGTGTGCTCGGCGCCTTCGGCCCGTTCTTCCTGGCCAACGAGGTCTGGCTGGTGGCCGCGGTCGGCGTCCTGTTCGGCGCTTTCCCGCATCTGGAAGGGAAAGTGTTCTCCGGGGCGTACCTCCCGGTCGTCGCCCTGCTGCTCGGGCTGGTCACGTTCACCGCGGCGGTGCAGTTGCGCAGCAGGCGGCCGGACGCGGGCCGCGGCGCTTGGACGCTCGGGATCACCGTCGGCGCGTGGGTGACGGCGGTGTCGTGGGGCGTGTTCCTCGGCAACCTCGTCCTCGGGCTCCCGCTCGACGCTTCCGGGAAGCCGGCCGGTGACGTCCTCGCCGCCTTCGATCCGTACGCGCTGCTCTGGGGTGCCGGGTTCGTCGCGCTGTTCGCCTTGCAGGGCGCGGCTTTCCTGGCCGTGCGGGCGCCAGCCGAATACACCGGCCGCGCGAACCGGATCGCCAAGGCGCTGCTCGCGCCCGCACTCGCTTTCCTGGTGGTGGCTGTCGTCTGGGGCGCCTTCGAGACCACCGCGTCGTGGTCCGTCCTGCCCGCGATCGTGCTGGCGTTCGGCGCGTTGGGCGCCGCGTCCGCGGCCCTGCGTACGGGGCGGCACAAGGCGGCGCTGATCGCCACGATGGTCCTGTCCGCGTCGCCGGTGCTGGCCGTCGGGACCCTGCGCCTGCCGGACGCCCTGACATCCTCTGTGGACGGTGGGTTCTCCCTGAGCCTGACGGAAGCGGCCACCACCACCGAGATGCTCGGCCTGCTCACCTTCGTCCTGCCGCCCGCTCTGGTGGCGATCGCCGCCGTGCAGTGGGTGACCTGGCGCAGGCACGACGGCCGGGTCGACCAGAGTTCGCTGCTGCACTTCTAGGAGCCTGTGATGCCACCCCTTCCCGGACTGCGGCGCCATTTCGGCGTCCTGGGCCTCCTCGGAACACTGACCGCCGCGGCGATCCTCGGGCAGGCGGACGGTCTCGCGACGCTGCTCACCGGCGGCGGCGTGACCTGGACCCTCGTGGCCGCGATCGCGGTCCGGGTGGCGCTCGCGGGCGTCCAGGGTTCCCTCGGCGGCCGGTTCGCGGCGACGGTCAAAGCCACGCTGCGCAACCGACTTCTCGGCGCGGAAGCGAAGAATCCCGGCGAGGTCGCGACCTTGGTGACCAAGGGGATCGACGCGGGCGACGCCTACCTGACCGGCTATCTGCCGACGCTGGTGCTGTCGGCGATCGTGCCGGTCGCGGTGGTCGTCCGGCTGTTCGCCGCGGATCTGTCGTCGGCGCTGATCATCACCGCGACGCTGCCGCTGATCCCGGTGTTCGCGATCCTGGTCGGGCAGCACACGAAGGCGAAGACCGCCAAGCAGTGGCAGCTGCTTTCCAAGCTGGGCGGGCATTTCCTCGACGTCGTGCGCGGGCTCGGCACGCTCAAGGTGTTCGGCCGCGCCGAGGCGCAGGCGAAGACGGTGCGGGCGATGGCGGACGCGCATACGGACGCGACGATGCGCACGCTGCGGGTCGCGTTCCTGTCCGCGCTGGTGCTGGAACTGGTGGCGACGCTCTCGGTGGCGCTCGTGGCGGTACCGATCGGTTTCCGCCTGCTGGAAGGCGGAATGGTCGTGCACACCGCTGTCCTGGTGCTGCTGCTCGCCCCCGAGGCGTACCTGCCGTTGCGGGCGGCCGGGGCGAAATTCCACGCCAGCGCGGAAGGGCTCGCCACGCTGAGGGAGGTGCTGGCCGTCCCTGCAGAGGAAATCGTCCACGGTTCGCGAGTGGCCCGTCGAGGTGCCCCGCGGATCGAGCTGGAGAAGGTGAGCGTCGTGTACGGCGACGAGGTCGTCCTGTCCGAAGTGGACCTGACGATCGAGGCGGGCGAGCACGTCGCGCTCGTCGGTCCCAGCGGTTCCGGGAAGAGCACGCTGCTGGCTGTCCTGCTGGGCTTCGTCACGCCGACGTCGGGCAGGGTCCTCGTCGACGGCGTCGACCTGTGCGAACTGGATCCGGCCGCGTGGCGGGCCGGGACGGCGTGGGTGCCGCAGCGGCCGACGCTGTTCACCGGGACCGTCGAGGAGAACATCGCCATGGGCGGAGTGCCGGACGTGCAGACGGCGGCCCGCGCGGCGGCGTTCGACGAGGTCGTGCGCGGTCTTCCCGACGGCTACCGGACGCGGATCGGGGAACTGGGCGCGCCGCTTTCCGCCGGGCAGCGGCAACGGCTCGGCCTCGCCAGGGCGCTGGCCCGCAGGGAAGCGGGTCTGGCGCTGCTCGACGAACCGACCGCGCGGCTCGACGCGGGGACCGAAGCGGCCGTGCTCGGCGCGACCCGTGAACTGCTCACCGGCCGGACCGCGGTGCTGGTGGCCCACCGGCCCGCGATGGCCGAGCTGGCCACCCGCGTCCTCGAAGTCCGCGAGGGCGCCTTGAGAGAACGGGAACTGGTGTGAACGTCTGGGGTGTGTCCACAAAGGACGTCGTTCGGCTGGTCCGCGCGGGGCTGATCGCGGCAGGCGCGGAGCTGGCCGGGCTGGCGCTGATGGCCACCGCCGCGTGGCTGCTGCTCAAGGCGGCCGAACAGCCACCGCTGGCTTCGCTCACGGTGGCGATCGTCGCCGTCCGGACGCTGGCGCTGCTGCGCGGCGGGCTGCGCTACGCGGAACGGCTCGCCGGGCACGAGGTCGTCCTGCGGTATCTCGGCGCTTTGCGGACCCGCGTGTACACGTCATTGCTGCCGCATCGGGTTTCCCGGCATTCCGGCGGCGACCTCGTCACGCGTCTGGTGTCCGATGTGGACGCCGTGCAGGACGCGATCCTGCGCTGCCTGCTGCCCGCCGGGGTCGCCGCGTTCGTGGGCGCGGTGTCGACCGCGGTCGCGCTCGTCATCAGTCCCTTGGCCGGGGTGGTGCTCGCTGCCGGGCTCGCTGTCGCGGGGATCGGGCTGCCGTGGCTGTGCGTGCGGATCACGCGGGCGGCGGCGGAGAAGAGCGCTCCGGCACGGGCCGATCTCGCCGAACGGTCGGTCGAGCTGATCACCGGGCGCCGGGAGCTGATCGCCCACGGTGTCCACGAGTCCACTGTGGACGCCGCGCACACCGCTGTCGACGCGCTCGCCGTCCGGGACCGGGTGACGGCGAACCGGACCAGCCTGCTGACCGCGGCCGGGATGCTCGTCCAGTTGCTGACCTGCGTCACGATCGCTTTGACCGCCGGGGTTTCACCGCCCCTGACGGCGGCGCTGTCCCTGGGCGCGCTGGCCGTGTTCGAGCTGGTCCTCCCGCTGACCGCGGCCGCGCAGCGCTGGGTCGAGGTCCGGGCGTCGGCGGACCGGGTGCGGGCGCTGCTGGCCGAGCCGCCGCCCGCGCGCGGGACAGCGGTGCCCGAGCCGGGGCACCTGCGACTGGAGGGGGTCGGCGTGGTCTTCGAAGGCCGGGCTCCGGTGCTGGACGGCGTCGATCTGGACCTGCCGCCGGGCAAGCGGATCGGGATCCTGGGGCCGAGCGGGGCGGGGAAGACGACGGTGCTGAACGTCCTGCTCGGTTCCGTGGCGCCGACTTCCGGCCGGGCTTCGCTCAACGGTCTCGCTCTCGACGAGTACGACCCGGCGCTGCTGCCGTCGGTGGTTTCCGGCGCGCTCGCGGACGCGCACGTCTTCCACACGACGGTCCGCGAGAACCTGCTGCTCGCGAAGCCAGGCTCTTCGGACGCCGACCTGCTTTCGGCGTGCGAAACGGCCGGTTTCGACCTGCCGCTGGACCGCGAGGTCGGCTCTGACGGCGACGCGCTGTCAGGCGGGCAGCGTCAACGGCTCATCCTCGCGAGAGCAGTGCTCTCGGATCCGCCGGTCCTCGTGCTGGACGAGCCCGTCGAGGGACTGGACCCGGAGCACGGCGACGCCGTCCTGGCGGAGGTTCTCGCGGCCGCGCGCGGCACCGTCGTCCTGGTGACCCATCGCGAGTCGCAGGTGGCGGGCTTCGACGAGGTCCTACGACTCGGTTAAGCCTCGTACTTCCCGCATCGGCGGCCTGTCGCTGATCGACACCTCGGCCACCTCCGGCAGCCATTCGTCACCTACTTGCGCGAACTGGGTGAGCTGGGCCGGGTCGTCGGACTTGACGCCGCAGCGCGCGAGCGCCGTCCCGAGGATCTGACGCGCCATCACGCCCAGCTGAAGCAGCGAGCGGTTGCGATGCTTGCGTACGCCGAGGTTGACCTGCGCGAGCCCTTCGAGGCCGTAGCGCGCTTCGGCGTCGAGGATGAGCCCGATCTCGACGCCGTACCCGGCCGCGAAGGGCACTGACTCGAGGAACTCGCGCGTCGCGGCGTACTCGCCCCCCAGGGGCTGGATGAGTCCCGAGAGCGACGGGCGCAGCGCCGAGAGGACTGGTCGCGCCAGCAACTCGGTGACCCGGCCGCCACCGCTGCTCTCCAACCGCAACGGGCGCCGATAGAAGCCCTTGACCAGGTGCACGCCTTGTTCGCAGAGCAGCGGCCCGAGCAGTGTCGGCACGAACGCCGGGTCGGGGTCGACGAGGTCGGAGTCGAGGAACACGACGACGTCACCCGTCGTCGCGGCCAGCGACCGCCACAGCACCTCGCCCTTGCCCGGCACCGGCGGCAGCCCGGGGAGCACGTCCTCACGGTGCACCACCCGCGCGCCGGCGCGTTCGGCGAGCTCGGCGGTCGCGTCGGTGGAGCCGGAATCCATCACGACCAGCTCGTCGACGACCGTGCCCAGCAACGGCCGGACCGTGCCGACGACGTCGGCGACGGTGTCCTCTTCGTCGAGTGCCGGTAGCACGACCGAAACCGTCCGGTCACCCTTCGCAGCGACGATGTCGTCGAGCGTCCAACCGGGGTTCTGCCACGTACGCCGCTCGAACCAACTCATGAGTAGTGATCGTGCCATGCTGGAGACCGACACCTTGTCGATGGAGGAACCTTGCTACCGCTGCTCGTCCGTTTCGTGCTGGGTCCGCTGGTCAGGGCGCTGTACCGCCCCGACATCCGCGGCGTGGAGAACATCCCCGCCACCGGCCCGGTACTCCTCGCCCCCAACCACCGGGCGGCGCTGGACACCGGCGTGATCACTTTCACGGCGATGCGGCCGGTCAAGTTCCTCGGCAAGGCGGAGTACTTCACCGGCAGCGGCCTCCGGGGCAAGATGATGGCGGGTTTCCTGGGCGGCCTCGGCTACGTCCCGGTGGAACGCGGCAACGCGCAGGCCGGTCTCGCCGCGCTCGAAGCGGCCCGGAAAGTGCTCGACGCGGGCGGCGCCTTCGCGATCTACCCCGAGGGCACCCGCTCGCTGGACGGGCGGCTGCACCGCGGCCACACCGGCGTCGCGGCCCTGGCGCTGGCGACCGGCGCGAAGGTCGTCCCCGTCGCGCTTTCCGGCACCGAAGGCCTGCAGCCCGAGGGGAAGCGGATCCCGCGGCGGGCGAAGATCACGGTCACCTACGGCGAGCCTCTGGACTTCTCGCGATACGAGGGGCAGGACTCGTCGCCGGCGATCCGGCGCTCGGTGACCGACGAGATCATGTACGCGATCCTGGAGCTTTCGGGGCAGGAGTACGTCGACTCGTACCACAAACGCCCTGATCAGAGTGCCGCCTGACGCTCTTCCGGTGCCGAGGCGATAGCAAAGGTCCCCCGCTCCCCCGGCTGCCCGCGCGCTCGCTGCGAGGTTCGCTGGAGTGTCCGTGAAGGCCTCCTTGCCTACCCTGAAGGTAGGGAAGGAGGCCTTCACGGACTTGCGGATCGCCACACGCACCAGCAGTCACGAAGGCTGCACGTGCTGGACCGTGGTGGGGCGCGTTGGGCGACCGAGGCCCTACTTAGCCCACTTAGGACGCGGAGGAGCCACGTAGTCCGCGAAGCCGTCCAGAAGCACCGAAGCGTCCGAGTCGATCGAGAGCATGTCCCGGTACCCAGCCGACAGGAAGCCCTCCGACACCATGTGGTCGGCGAACTTCAGCAGCGGCGCGTAGTACCCGCCGACGTCGACCAGCCCGATCGGCTTCTCGTGCAGCCCGAGCTGGGCCCACGTCCACACCTCGAACAGCTCCTCCAGCGTCCCCGCACCACCGGGCAGCGCGAGGAAGCCGTCGGACAGCGCGGCCATCTTCGCCTTCCGCTGGTGCATGTCGGCGACGACGTGCAGTTCGGTCAGGCCGGCGTGCGCGATCTCGACGCTGCCCAGCGCCTCCGGGATCACGCCGATCACCTCGCCGCCCGCGGCCAGCGCGGCATCGGCGACCACGCCCATGGTCCCGACCGAAGCGCCGCCGTAGACCAGTCCGATCCCCCGCGAAGCCAGCAGGGTTCCCAGCGCGCGGGCCTCATCGGCGTAGCGCGGGTCGAAGCCCATCGACGAGCCGCAGAAGACGCACACCCGGCGTGGAGCCGCCATCAGTGGGTGTCCTCCCATGCCTGGTACGACTCCTGAACGACCTGTACGGCGTCGTCGATGTCGTCCGTGACGTGCAGCAGGTCGAGGTCCTTCTCACCGATTTTGCCCTCGGCGAGCAACGTCTTGGCGATCCAGTCGTACAGGCCGCCCCAGTAGTCGCTGCCGAAGAGCACGACCGGGAACTTCGTGACCTTCTTCGTCTGCACCAGGGTGAGCGCCTCGAACAGCTCGTCGAGCGTGCCGAAGCCGCCGGGCAGGCAGATGAACGCCTGCGAGTACTTGATGAACATCGTCTTGCGGGCGAAGAAGTACCGGAAGTTGACGCCCAGGTCGACCCACGGGTTCAGGCCCTGTTCGAACGGCAGCTCGATGCCGAGGCCGACGGAGAACCCGCCCGCCTCGTTGGCGCCGCGGTTGACCGCTTCCATCGCGCCGGGGCCGCCGCCGGTCATCACCGCGAAGCCCGCGTTCGCGAGCGCGCCGCCGATCTTGCGGCCGAGTTCGTACTCCGGGTGGTCCCGTTTGGTCCGTGCCGAACCGAACACCGTCACCGCGCGCGGCACCTCGGCCAGCGCGCCGAAGCCCTCGACGAACTCCGCCTGGATCCGCAGCACGCGCCACGGGTCGGTGTGCACCCAGTCGCTCGGCCCCCGCGAGTCCAGCAGGCGCTGGTCGGTGGTGCTGCCCTGGTCACGGCGGTCCCGCCGCAGTACGACCGGGCCCTTGTGGCGTTCGATCGGACGTTCCGGGTACTGGCCGTCGGGGAACTCGCTTGTCTCACTCACCCCGCCAAGACTACGACGTCGTCACCGTCCGGAGCGGCGGCATCGCCGCGAACAGGAGTTGTCGGGTACGCGAACGCGGAGCCCGCCCGGTGAGAGCGGGCCCCGCGAAAGCGTTTAGGACCGTCCTGTCAGGGCGAACGCGAGCATGGCCGTCGAGGTGAAGTCGATGGCGGGCTCGTTGCTCGGCCACGAGGCCAGGTCGTCGGTGTAGCGGGACTCGGTCGTGTCGAAGGCGTCGTACGGCTTCGTGCACTCCTTGGCCCCGGCCGGGAACGGCAGGTCCGCGAAGTGTTCCGCCCCGTTCGGTCCATTCACGACAGCGCCGTAGAGCACCTTCTCCTCACCCGCCAGGTTGGCGGCCTGGTGGTGCGGGCACTTCGGCGACGTCGTGCCGACGCCGACGACCAGCGAGACACCCCACGCGTTCGCGCCGAGGGTGAAGTTCCGCTGCTGCGAACCGAACGCCGAGTACCGCCGGTCACCGGTCACGTCCGCGTACAGCCGCTCGGTCGCGGCGAACCCGAAGCTCTTGCTGGCGGCGTCGAAGTCCTTGACCGAAACGGCCGTCCGGAAAGGACTCTTCGCCGCGCCCGCGACACCTTCGTCGAGCTGACGCCGGAGGTCGCCGATCAGCTCCTTCGGGCCGAGCGCGGCGCCCGGGACACCGTGCCGCAGGAGTTTCGCCAGTTCGGCGTGCGCCAGCGCGCTGGTGTCGTACAGGTTGAGCGTGCTCTTCTCTTCGAGGTCGATGTAGGCCTTCGCCCAGTGCGCCGCCTGCCGCGTCCACTCACCGGACCTCGGATCCCGCAAAGCCTTGCCCGCCAAGGCGAGCTGCGTCGCGCCGAGTTCCATGTCGTCCCGCCAGGACGATTCCGGGTAGTACGCGTGCGGGAACGCGGTGACCAGTTCGCCGACGTTCTCGGTCTTGGCCTGCGCGAAGACCGAGGCGGCCTCGGCGAGGTACTTCTTTGCCAGCGAAGGGTTCCGCCTAGCCTCGACCTGCGCGCCGAGCGCGAACGCGGCGGCGACGCGGCCGGCGAGGTTCGGGCTGAGCGCGGAGCCACCGGGGTTCGCCGGGAACACCGGCCGGTGCTTGACGAAGTACTCGGGGTCACCGGGTTTCACGTCGAGCGCGTCGTCGTCGTGCGGGTTGCGCCAGACGTCGTGGTCGCCGAGGAAGCCGAACTTGTCGCTGCCCGTCCCGATCCCGACCTGGGCGTAGAGCGTCTTGTTCCGCTGGTCCCACATCTTGTCGAGCCAGTCGAGGCCGAGCTTGACCTCCTTGGCCAGCACCGGGTCGTAGCCCTCTCGAAGCACGTATCCCAGTTCCGCCAGCGAATACGCAGTGTTCGAGGTGAACTTGACGAAGTCGCCCGCGTCGACCCAGCCACCTTCGACGTCGATCGGCCCGCCGATCGGCTTCAGCGGTTCGGCGATCTCGTCGCCGCCCTCGCCCACGAACACCGGCCAGTCGTAGACCGTGGCCTGCTTGTCGGCCAGATGCGAAGGCTTGCGGCCGAGGCGGCCGGGGACGATGTCGTCGCCGTCGCGCTGGGCCTGGAAGAACTCGTTGGTGGCACGGACGAGCGGCGTGAAGAGCCGGTCCTTGGTGTCCACCCGGAACGTCGGCGACGTCGCCTTGGTCTCGCCGCTGACCACGATCCGGTACTTGCCCGGCAGCCAGACCTTCGACAGGTCGAGCTGGTACACCGCCGGGTACTTCGCGTTCCAGGCGCCGAGCGAGGCACCGGTCCGTCCACGATGGACGGTCCAGCCGCGTTCGTCGACCACCGAGAACGAACCCGGCGCGCTGGACAGGAGGTAGGCGTACTTGGTTTCGGTGATGCCGTAACCGACCTGGTCGACCCGGACCTCACCCCGCACCGCCGCCGCGGCCGAAACCGCCGGAACCGTCAAACCCCCGAGGACCAGTGCCGAAACCGCGGCCACCGCCCGGGACCAGGAACTCACCATCATCGGCGCCCCGCTCGTAATTAGTTAAGAAAGTTTCCTTTTTATGGCGCAAGACGCTAGCCTTCGGGACCTTCGCCGTCAATATGTCCGATTCGCCGGGAGAAAGTCACCGGATCCGAACCACTGTCGGCGGGTATCCCACCGCAGTGGCCGCGCCGAGGTCAGGCCGGTTCTCGTGGTCCCTGCCCCCGCGTTCACCGCGTTGCTCACCCACCTGGGCCGCCGGCCCCGGAAACCGCGGGAAATCGTCTACCGTGGCCTGGTGCCGTCCATGCCGACCGGGGCAGAACCACTCGGCGCGCGGATCCGGCGGCTGCGCCGGGCGCGCGGGCTGACCCAGCGCGAGCTCGCCGAGCCCCGCTACGACCGCGGCTTCCTCGCCAAGGTCGAGGCAGGCCGCCGCCTGCCCTCGGACGACGTGGTGTCCCACCTGGCGCGACGGCTCGGCCTGACCGCCGACGAACTCCGCTTCGGCAGACCGCCGGGCGCCGCCGGGGAACTCACCGACGCGCTCGAAATCGCGTATCGCGAGCTGCAGCAAGGCGGACTCGAAGCCGCCGAAAGCGAATTCACCCGGGTGGAACAGCGCGCGGCGGAGTACCGGCTACCGGAAGTCCAGTGCCACGCGCGGTTCTATCTCGGCGAAGTCCAGTGGCAGCGCTACGACATCCCGTCCGCGGCCAAGGGGTTCGCGCACGCGTTGGAACTCGCCGATGCCGCCTCGCCGCGACTTTCGGCGATGATCGTCAACCGGGTCGCGGCCTGCCGCGCGCAGTCGGGCGACCTCGGCGGCGCGGTCGCCCTCGTCGAAACCGCGCTCGCCGGGCTCCGTGCCGCCGGCCCCGTCGACCCCGACGCCGAACTGGCGCTGGTGACCGCGTTGATCCACCCGCTCGTCGAAATGGGCGCCCTCCGCCGCGCCCGGCGGGCCGCCGAAGAAGGCAGGCGCACCCTCGCTTCGGCCCACCGCAAGGACATCTCCGCGCGCTACCACCGGCAGGCCGCGCAATTGTGGCAGCAGATCGGTCTGGCCGACAGGGCCGAGAAAGACCTTTCGCGGGCACTGCGGCTGTTCACCTCCATCGGTTACGACCGTGACGCCGCCCGGAGTCGCTGGGCGCGCGGCTTCCTGTGGCGGCGGCTGGGCAAACTCGACGAGGCGCACGCCGAACTCCGGCTCGCCCGCGATCTCCTCGCCGAGGCCGGTTCCGCCGAAGGCGTGCTCGGCGCGACGATCGAACTCGCCGACGTCCGCCGTCGTCAAGGGGCACTCGACGAAGCCGCCGAACTCGCCGAAGGAATCCGGCCGCTTCTGGATCGATCCCCCGACATCGAAGCGAGGACAGAGGTTCTCCGGTTACTGGGACTCATCGCCCGCGCCCGCGGCGATCTGCCCGAGGCGACCGCGTTGCTCGAAGAAGCCGCCACCGCACAGGAAAATTCGGAATTACTCGGCGCACTCGTCGCCACCTCTCTGCATTTGGGCGACACGTTGCGTGCTCGCGGATTAATCGAAGAAGCGTCGGAGGCCTATCGTCGCGGTGTACGCGCGGTCGCTATGTCCGATTCCGGGCCGGCGGACTGAAAACCATACGAAAGTCGCCATATATCGCGACCGGCGGGAAAATCCTTACTACACAGGGATTTTATTCCCCGTGAAATGATCTTCACCCGTACCACTAGGCCATCCGGCCCATTGACGCTCGCAGTGAGCAGCTCCTTTACTTCGAACGTGTCCATCGAGATAACTCCAGTTATCTGAATGGACACGCATCCCCGTCCCCCGCCGTGCTCCCGATCCGGTCGAATTCCCCGCCGCGCCAATGGGCCGTGCCGGGTACACGGTCCTGCCCATGGAAGGTTCCCATGACCGTTCAGCGAGGGCTCAGAACAGGGTTGGCGGCAATCGCCGGCCTTGCCCTGAGCATGACGTTCCCGGCGATCCCGGCGAACGCGACCACCGCCACCATCCAGCCCGCGAGCCCCGACGCGGTGGCCGCGAGCGCGGCCGACCAGGCCGCCACGGCTGGTGTAGACCACTTGCGGAAGGGCGCTCAGGAGAGCTTCCGCCGCGTCGGGATGACACCGGGTGGCGGAGGACTCTTCTACGCCGCTTACGAACGAACCTACCGTGGCCTGCCGGT
Organism: Amycolatopsis speibonae; assembly: GCF_042647925.1. Classification (NCBI taxonomy): domain Bacteria; kingdom Bacillati; phylum Actinomycetota; class Actinomycetes; order Pseudonocardiales; family Pseudonocardiaceae; genus Amycolatopsis; species Amycolatopsis speibonae. The sequence continues at coordinate 125,795 of NZ_JBHRWK010000029.1, read as the reverse complement.
CGTCGGCGGGGACGCGGTGGTGGTCGCCGACGGCGCCGGGCGCGTCCACGGCACCAGCGCCGCGGAGACCGCGGCGATCTCGGTCGACACCAAGGCCAAGATCACCGCGGCGAGGGCGGCCGAGGTCGCCCGCGACCAGCTGTCCAAAGTAGACAGTGTCGTCGCGCCGAAGCTCGTCGTGCTGGCGGGGAACTCCCCCAAGCTCGCCTACGAGGTCGTCGTCAAGGGCACCAAGGCGGCGAACCCGAGCAACCTGCACGTCTTCGTGGACGGCACCTCCGGGGCGATCCTCGACACCCGTGACGACGTCAAGATGTCGAACATCCCCGCCGCCACGCAGAACACGTCGACCGGCACCAGCGTGCTGGGCGCCGGGAACAGCTACTACGTCGGCAACGTCAGCATCGACACGACGAACTCCGGCGGCACCTACTCCATGCGCGACCCGGGGCGCCCCAACATCAGCTGCAAGCCGCAGAACGGCGCGATCTACTCCGGTCCTGACGACAACTGGGGCAACGGTTCCGGCACCAACCTGGAAACCGCCTGTGTCGACACGCTCTTCGGCGTCCAGACCGAGTGGAAGATGCTGAGCGAATGGCTCGGCCGCAACGGCATCAACGGCAGCGGCGGCGGCTTCCCCGCCTCCGTCGGCCTCAACCAGGTCAACGCCTACTGGGACGGTTCCTCGACCACCTTCGGGCACTCGCAGGACAACCAGCGCCAGGCCACTTCGATGGACGTCGTCGCGCACGAGTTCGGCCACGCCATCTTCCAGACCACCCCGGGTGGCGCGGGCAGCGGCAACGAGAACGGCGGGCTGAACGAGTCCACCGGTGACATCTTCGGCGCCATCACCGAGCACTACGCCAACAACGCCAAGGACACTCCGGACTACGAGGTCGGCGAGGGCGTGAACCTGGTCGGCCAGGGCCCGATCCGCTACATGTACCAGCCGAGCAAGATCTCGGGTAACCCGAACTGCTACTCGTCCTCGATCCCGAACACCGAGGTGCACGCCGCGGCGGGCCCGCAGAACCACTGGTTCTACCTGCTGGCCGAGGGCACCGCGCCCGCCGGCAAGCCCGCGAGCCCGACCTGCAACAACACCTCGATCACCGGTCTCGGCATCCAGAAGGCCGCGAAGATCTTCTACAACGGCCTGCTGAAGAAGACCTCCGGCTGGAACCACAAGGCCGCCCGCAAGGCGACCCTGGAAGCGGCGCTCGCGCTGTACCCGAACTCCTGCACCGAGTTCAACACCACCAAGGCGGCATGGGAAGGCATCAGCGTCACCGCGGCGACCGGTGAGCCGACCTCGTGCACCCCGCAGGGCCCCGACTTCTCGGTCGGCGTCACCCCGGCGTCGGGCACCGTGAAGGCCGGCGACTCGGCCACCGTCACGGTGAACACCGCGACCGTCAGCGGTGCGGCTCAGACGGTTTCGCTGAACGCCAGTGGCCTCCCCGCCGGGGCGACCGCGACGTTCAACCCGGCCTCGGTCCAGTCCGGTGCCTCCTCGACGCTCACCATCGCGACGTCGACGAGCACCCCTGACGGCACCAGCACCATCACGGTGACCGGTACCGGGACCAGCGGCGCGCACACCGCGCAGTACACGCTGACCGTCGGCACCAGCAGCAACATCCGGACGTTCACCAACGACACCGACTACCCGATCAACGACTACGGCACGGTGAACAGCGCGATCACCTCGACCGCGACCGGCAACGCGGTGTCCCCGGTGAAGCTGACGCTCACCGGTACCCACACCTGCATCGAGGACCTCCGGATCAGCCTGAAGGCCCCCGACGGCAGCACGTATTCCGTCAAGCCCACCGGTTCCCTGCCGTGCACCCAGTTCGGCACCAAGAACTACTCGGTCCCGGTGACCAACGAGGTCGCGGCAGGCACCTGGACCCTCGTGGTCTACGACGCCTACTCCGGTGACACCGGCACGCTCGACAGCTGGTCGATCACCGTCTAGCTCCCCCTCGCAGGCGAAGGACTCCTGCCCCCGGCCCGGCCGGGGGCAGGAGTCCTTCCGCGAATCCCGTCAAGGAAGGAAGACCCCGGCATGAAGTGGGGAAAGCGAATAGGAGCGGCCGTCGTCGGCATGGCCGCCGTACTGGGTGTCGTCGTGACGCCGGCGCAGGCGGTCACGACCGCCAACGCCGCGCCGGACATCTCGCTCGCCAACATCAAGACACACCTGAACGCGTTGCAGACCATCGCCAACCAGAACGGCGGCAACCGGGCCGCCGGACGGTCGGGCTACACGGCGTCGGTGACCTATGTGTCGCAGAAGCTGCGCGACGCCGGCTACAACGTCACGCTGCAGAGCTGCACCAGCTGCGCGGGTTCGAGCCAGAACATCATCGCGGAATGGCCGCAGGGTGACGCCAGCCAGGTCATCATGCTCGGCGCGCACCTCGACAGTGTCGCCGCCGGTCCCGGCATCAACGACAACGGCTCGGGTTCGGCCTCGATCCTCGAAGTCGCGCTGACGTTGGCCCGCGAGAACCCCACACTGGCCAAGCGGGTCCGCTTCGGCTGGTGGGCCGACGAGGAGTCCGGCCTCCGCGGGTCCAAGTTCTACGTCAACAACCTGCCGCAGGCCGAGCGCACGAAGATCAAGACCTACTTGAACTTCGACATGATCGGCTCCAGCAACTGGGGTTACTTCGTCTATGACGACGTCGCTTCGGTCAAGGCGATGTTCGACGAGTACTTCACCTCGATCGGCATCCAGACCGAAGGGGACTCCGAGGGCGACGGCCGTTCGGACCACGCGTCGTTCAAGGCCGCCGGTATCCCGGTCGGCGGACTGGCGACCGGTGCCGGGGACATCAAGAGCTCCGCGCAGCGGGCGAAGTGGGGCGGCACCGCGGGCGCGGCGTTCGACAACTGCTACCACCGCGCCTGCGACACGACGTCCAACATCCCGGACACCCCGCTGGAGAAGAACAGCGACGCGATCGGCTACGCGCTCTGGAAGCTCGCCGTCACCACCCCGACGGGGCCCGACTTCTCGCTCGGTCTCTCCCCGTCGTCCGGCACCGTCCAACCTGGACAGTCGGCGACCGTCACGGTCAACACCACGACGACTTCCGGTGCGGCACAGACGGTCGCGCTGAGCGCCAGCGGTCTTCCCGCCGGGGCGACCGCGACGTTCAACCCGGCTTCGGTGCAGTCCGGCGCCTCCTCGACGCTCACCATCCAGACGTCGGCGGACACGCCCAACGGGACCAGCACGATCACGGTGACCGGTGACGGGACCTCGGTGGACCGCACGGCGCAGTACACGCTGACCGTCGGCAACGTCAGCGTGCGCACGTTCACCAACGGCACCGACTACCCGATCAACGACTACGGCACGGTGAACAGCCCGATCACGTCCACCGCGACGGGAACGGCGACTTCGCCGGTCAAGGTGTCGATCACCGGTACGCACACCTGTTCCGAGGACCTCCGGATCAGCCTGAAGGCCCCCGACGGCAGCACGTACTCGGTCAAGGCCACCGGCTCGCTGCCCTGCACCGAGCTGGGCACCAGGAATTACTCGGTCCCGGTGACCAACGAAGCCGCTTCCGGCACTTGGACGCTCGTGGTCTACGACGCCTACTCCGGTGACACCGGCACGCTCGACAGCTGGACCATCACCGTCTGATCCACCCGAATGGCGAGGGCCATCTCACGAGGACACCCGGCCTCGTGAGATGGCCCTCGTGCGTGGGAACGATTTCCGGACAACCTTTCGATATCTGGTCTAGACCACCCGATCGTCGGTAGCGGGGGCCGGGCACCGCGACCTATGTTGAGCCGAACGGCCGCTTCCTGTTGTTCGTTCACAACCGCTTTCGAGATGGGAGCTGGGTATGTTCGGTCGCGTCTCACGGCTGCTCGCAATCACCGGCGCGGCGGTACTCGCCGTCACCACGCTGGTCGTCCTGACCCCGGCGCAAGCCTCGACGGACGCCGAGGTCTGCGCGGTCAAATCGAAGCCCGCGGGCAAGGTCCTGCAAGGCTATTGGGAGAACTGGGACGGCGCTTCGAACGGCGTCCACCCGCCGCTCGGCTGGATCCCGATCACCGACGCCCGGATCAAGAACAACGGGTACAACGTGATCAACGCGGCCTTTCCGGTCATCCTGTCCGACGGAACGGCAAAATGGGAGGATGGGATGGACGCGACTGTGAAGGTCGCGACCCCGTCCGAAATGTGCGCCGCCAAGGACGCGGGCTCGACGATCCTGATGTCGATCGGCGGTGCCACCGCGGGGATCGACCTGAACTCCGCCACCGTCGCGGACAAGTTCGTCGCGACCATCGTGCCGATCCTGAAGAAGTACAACTTCGACGGGATCGACATCGACATCGAAACCGGCCTCACCGGCGGCGGGAACATCAGCACGCTTTCCGCGTCGCAGAAGAACCTCATCCGCATCATCGACGGCGTGCTCGCCGCGATGCCGTCGAACTTCGGGCTCACCATGGCGCCCGAGACCGCGTACGTCACCGGTGGCAGCGTCGTCTACGGCTCGATCTGGGGCGCGTACCTGCCGATCATCAAGAAGTACGCGGACAACGGCCGGCTGTGGTGGCTGAACATGCAGTACTACAACGGAAGCATGTACGGCTGCTCCGGCGATTCGTACCAGGCCGGGACGGTTCAGGGCTTCGTCAAGCAGACGGAGTGTCTCGACAAGGGCCTGGTGATCCAGGGCACGACGATCCGCGTTCCTTACGACAAGCAGGTCCCGGGTCTGCCCGCGCAGGCGGGCGCCGGCGGCGGTTACATGTCGCCGGGGCTGGTTTCCCAGGCGTACCGCGGCATTCCGGGGCTCAAGGGCCTGATGACCTGGTCGATCAACTGGGACGGTTCGCGGAGCTGGACGTTCGGGAACAACGTGCGGTCGCTGCAGGGCCGCTGACCGCGCGCGTCCGCACCGGGCGTCGTGAGTGGTAAGTGACGTTAGAACGACACTTACCACTCACGACGCTCTACACCGCACTCCACGCCCGCCCTCGCCGCGACCTTGAGCGTTGCGAAAGCCACTTTCGCAACGCTCAAGGTCGCGAAAGTGGCTTTCGCAACACCCCGACCACAGCCACACCGCAACAACGCCACTACAGAGCCACTCACGAGTCGCCACGCGGGATCGGATCGGCGTACTCCCCCGAAGGTCCCGAGTACTGCGTCCCGTCCGGATAGGGCCACGGATTCGGGGCGCAGCCGTGCAGGCCCAGCGTCTGCTGCTGCATCACCGGCGCGAGGGCACCCGGCACGGGGCACTTCTCGTGACCGCGCCCGAGCCGGTGCCCGACCTCGTGCGTGACCATGTACTGGCGATAGACCGTCAGCGGCGCGCCATAACCGGGGATGCCGTCCGCCCAGCGCGCGACGTTGAGCACGACGCTGTTCCCGTTGCGGCACGACGTATAGCCGTCCGGCCTGCCGCACAGTGCGTCGCGCGTCTTCGGCGTGGCGAGGTAGAGCGTGAAATCGAACGGGCCGTCGGCACCGACCCGCTGCAACCGCCAGCGCCCGCCACCGGTCCAGCCGCGAGGATCGGCCAAAGTGGACTCGACCGCTTTGACGAATTCGTCCGAACTCACGCCGGCGATGTCGGCCTCGACGGCGATGTGGTACCGCACCAGCTTTCCGGACCGCCCGTCGACAGGGCCCTCGCCGAGGGGAAAGATCCACTGGCCGGATCCTGCCTGCGGGAAGGTGATCCCGCTGGACGGCGGCGCGAGCACGGGCTTCGGCGAAGGCATCGCAAGCGCTGTCGGCGAAGCGATGACCGGTACCGGGGTCACCGCGGGAGGAGCTACCGGATGGGCTTCGCAGCCCGCGATCACCAGGGCGCACACGGCGATGACCAGAGCCCGGCGCACGGTCATCGATCCTCCCGGAGATCTTCGGTCACATCCAGGGATACGGCCCGGGGCCGGGAGAAGTTGCGGTGCCGTGCGCACAACCTTTCGGCGCGTTCGCCCGTATCGTTCTCGGTCATGGGTGACGAGGTCGGCGGACGGCTGCGGCGGCTGCGCGCCGAACGCGGCCTCACCCAGCGCGAACTCGCCGAGCCGCACTACACCGCCGCTTACGTCTCGTCCGTCGAGACGGGGGCGCGGACGCCGTCCGGTGACGCGTTGCGCCACTTCGCCGCACGGCTCGGGGTGGACACCGGCGAACTGCTCGGCGTGACCTCGCCCCGTGACGACGTCCGGCTCGATCTGGACATCGCGGCGGCCGCGGCGGACTTCCTCGCGGGGAACGGCTCGGCGCCGAAGATGCGGCGGCTGGCGCGGCGTGCCGAGGGAATCGGACGGCGCCGTCAGGCCGGGCTCGCCTGGCTGTGGGTCGCGCGGTTCACCGAGGGCGGCACCCGGCCGCGGCTGGTGGCCGCCGCCGAAGCCGCTCTCGCCGACGACATCCCGCCGTATCGCGAACTGGCCGCCGCGCTGCGGGCGAACGTCCTGATCGGCCCTGGCGAGCCGCACCACGCGATGCACCTGCTCCGGACAGCGCTCGACGCGAGCCTCGACGGCCATCCGCATCCGGTGCTCCTGCTGACCCTGCACGCGTACCTCGCCGAAGGGCAGCTCCGGCTCGGCGAGACCGCCCAGGCCGCGCACCACGCGGGCGAGGCACTGCGGCTGGCTCGCGGCGGCGAGGAGATCCTGGCCGAGCTCACCGGGAACCAGCGACGGCTGGCCGAGGCGTATCTCGGCGAAGGACGGGTGGCCGACGCCATCGCCGCCGTCTCGGTGCTGCACGACCTGCTCCACGAACGCGCCCTGCGCCCGGTGCTCGCCCGGTGCCTGTTCGCGCGGGCGCTGGCTCGGCGTACCGAAGACCTCGAAGGCGCTCTCGCCGACCTTCGCGCGTCACGGGCGGCCGCGCCCGATCACGCCGTCACCTTGGAACTCGCCGACGTCTGCCGTGAACTCGGCCGCCTGGACGACGCCGCCGCGCTGCTCGCGGAAGCGGTCGAAGTCATCCCTGCGGACTCGCCGCTCTCCGCGTCGCTCACGTTCCAGCAGGGCTCGCTCGCCTTGGCCCGCGGAGACCTCGAAGCAGCCGAAGCGGGCTTCGCGCACGCCATCGACGTCGCCGCTCTTCGCGATGCTCGGGGTGTGTTGGCCGCTTCGGTCGACAAAGCGGGAGAGTTGCTACGCGATCAGGGTCGTTCCGAAGAAGCCGCGGATCTGCTGCGGCGCGGACTGCTCCTGCTCGGTGCGGAGGAGGACGTTCCGAAGTGACCGAAGTGGACTTGGAAGACATCGGCGCCCGGCTGGCGGGCCGATTCGGTCCTGACGCCGAAGGGTGGCTCGCCGGGGTCCCTGCCCTCGCCGCGCGGCTGGCCGCCCGCTGGGGTTTCACGCTCGGCGAGTTGTTCGACAGCGGGGCTTCGTCCGTCGTCCTGCGCTGCCGCTGGTCCGACGGGACTCCCGCGGTGCTCAAACTCAGCCCGGACGGGGCGCTGCTGGCCAAACAGCTCGAAATGCTGCGGGTCTTCGCGCCGACGGGCCGGGTGCCCGCCGTGCTGGCCGCCGACGCGGACGCCGGCGCGATGATGCTGGAGGAGATCCAGCCCGGGACCGCGGCCGAGGACCTGCCGTCGTCGTCCTTGCCTGCGCGCTGGGGAGAGCTGCTGACAGCGCTGCATGCCGTGGCTCCGCCCGCGGACTGGCAGTGGACCCTGCGCGGCCGGTTCGAGGAGTCCTTCGACCGGATAGGCCGGAGACTGGCCGATCCGGCCATCGGCGCCCGGATCGGCGAGGACACCTGGCAGCGGGCGATCGAGCGCTGTGAGGCGCTACTGGACACCCAGGACAAGGTCGTGCTGCTCCATGGCGATCTCCACCTCGGCAACGTCCTGGACGGCGGCGCGGCGCGCGGCCTGATCGCGATCGATCCGAAAGCGTGCGTGGGCGACCCGTGCTTCGACGCCGTCGACTACGTGGTGGCAGGCGCCGGGCATGAAGGCGTCGATGCCCGCTGTCGCCTGGTGGCGGACGCGTGCGGGCTCGACGTCGACAGGCTGTATGCCTGGAGCCGGGTGGTCGCGCCGATGTTCGCCATCGCCCACCTCACCTATGGCGGTCCGGAGCGGGCGCTGGGCGAACTGCTCGCGCTGGCTAGCTGAGGAATTCGCGCAGCACCGCGGCGACCTGCCGGATCTCGCCCGCGCGCACGTTCTCCTGCCGCGTGTGCGCCAGCGTCGGGTCGCCGGGACCGAAGTTCACCGCCGGGATCCCGAGAGCCGCGAAGCGTGCGACGTCGGTCCAGCCCAGCTTCGCGACCGCCTTGCCACCGGCCGCGGCGACCAGCTCGGCCGCGGCGGGGGCACTCAGGCCGGGCAACGCCCCTGGCGACAAGTCGACAACCTTGACGTCGTAGCCCTCGAAGACCTCCCGAAGGTGCGCTTCGGCCTCTTCCGACGAGCGGTCGGGCGCGAAGCGGTGGTTGATCGTGAGCACGGCCTCGTCCGGCACGACGTTGCCCGCGACACCGCCGCCGATCTTCGTGGCCTGCAGGCCTTCGCGGTAGGTCAGGCCGTCGATGTCGACCACCCGCGGCGTGTACCCGGCCAGCCTGCGCAGCGGTTCGGCGAGACCGTGGATCGCGTTGACGCCCATCCAGCCGCGCGCGGTGTGCGCCCGGACGCCTTCGACGCGGATCTCGATCCGCATCGTGCCCTGGCACCCGCCTTCGATCCCGCCGTTCGAAGGCTCGCCGAGGATCGCGAGGTCGGCCTGCAGCCACTCGGGCAGCTCGCGCTCGATACGGCCGAGGCCGTTCTTCGTCGCTTCGATCTCTTCACAGTCGTAGAACACGAAGGTGATGTCGTACCTTGGCTCGCGGAGAGCGGCGGCGAGGTGCAGGAAGACGGCGTCGCCGCTCTTCATGTCGACGGTGCCGAGGCCGTGCAGGATCTCGTCGTCACCGGTCCCCTCGCGGCGTACGGGCATGTTCTCGTTCACCGGAACGGTGTCGAGATGCCCCGCCAGCATCACCCGCGAGGGACGGCCGAGGTTCGTCCGGGCGAGGACCGCGTCGCCGTTGCGGATCACCTCGAGATGCGGGGCCTGCGTCTCCAGCGCCGCCTGGACGACGTCCGCGATGACCTTCTCCTCCTCCGAGACGCTGAAGATGTCCACCAGCGCGGCGGTGAGGTCGACGGGATCGGCGTGCAGATCGAGCGAAGGCATGCCCGCACCGTACCGGCGCGGCCTCGGGGCTACCGTGAAGGCGTGCGCACCAAAGCGATCCTGCTCGCCCTTCTCCTGGTACTCAGCGGCTGCGGAGCGAACGAGGTCCCGGTCACCGTGAAACCCACGCGCGGCGAGGGGCCGGACGTGCTGCCGATCAAGCTCAAGGCGCTGAGCACCGACCAGTGCTACCTGGCGCCGGGGAACCAATCGCCCAAGGGCTGCCAGAAGTACGTCACCGAACTCTCCAGCGCCGCGGGCAGCGTCCGCAAGCGCCGCCCGGACCTGGTGCCGAACGCCGACGCGCTCGACCGCCCGATCTCCGTCTTCCGCACCACGAACTGTCAGGACCAGGACGCTCCTGGCGGCCCGTGCGGCCAGGCGCTCGTCGACATGTCGGCCGCGCTGACCAGCGTGAAGAGCCTCGTCGGCGGCTGACGCGGATCACTGGGTTACCGTTCAGGGCGTGAGCGAGCAGACCCCTGATCCCGAAACGACCGGCGCCACCGGCGTCGGCCTGGCCACCGTCACGACCGAGGGCACGGTGCTGGACACCTGGTTCCCGCTGCCCAAGCTGACCGACGGCGCCGACAGCGAGCCCGACACGGTGCGGCTGACCGCCGAAGAGGCCTCCGAGGCCCTCGGCGAGGCCGCCGCGGCCCAGCTCGGCCCGGACATCGACCGCGGTGTCGAGGTCGTCGCGGTCCGCACGACCATCGCCCGCCTCTCCGACGCCCCCGGTGACACACACGACGTCTACCTGCGCCTCCACCTGCTGTCGCACCGTCTGGTCCGGCCGCACGGCGCGAGCCTGGACGGCGTCTTCGGCCTGCTGGCGAACGTCGTCTGGACCAACCACGGGCCGTGCCCCGTCGAAGGCTTCGAGGCGACCCGGCTGCGGCTGCGGGCGCGCGGCAACGTCACCGTCTACAGCGTGGACAAGTTCCCGCGGATGGTGGACTACGTCGTGCCCACCGGCGTCCGGATCGCCGACGCCGACCGCGCCCGCCTCGGCGCGCACCTGGCCAACGGCACCACCGTCATGCACGAGGGCTTCGTCAACTTCAACGCCGGCACGCTCGGCGCCTCGATGGTCGAGGGCCGGATCTCGGCCGGTGTCGTGGTCGGTGACGGCTCCGACGTCGGCGGCGGCGCGTCGATCATGGGCACGCTGTCCGGTGGCGGCAAGGAGACCATCTCGATCGGCGAGCGCTGCCTGATCGGCGCGAACGGCGGCGTCGGCATCTCGCTCGGCGACGACTCGGTCGTCGAAGCGGGCCTCTACGTCACGGCCGGCACGAAGGTGACCTTCGAGGGCAAGGTCGTGAAGGCGCTGGAGCTGTCCGGCGTCTCGGGCGCGGTGTTCCGGCGGAACTCCGGGACCGGCGCCGTCGAGGTCGTCGCGCGCACCGGCGTCGGCATCGAGCTGAACGCGGCCCTGCACGCCAACTGACCTGCGCGAAGAGAGCAAGGGACCTTTGCTGTCACTCTCCCCCGGAGAGCGACAGCAAAGGTCCCTTGCTTCTCTCACGGCCTGGACCACCTTGCCGGTTCACCTAGAATTCATCTTGTGACAGCCGAGATCCTGCCGCATGAGAACGTCCCTTCGACCACTCCGGCCGCGCTCGGGCTCGGCGACCGCCCCGCGAAAGCCGGGCCGGACGATCCGGCGGCCACCCACGTCCGGGTCAAACTCGACGTCGAGATCCGCGCGCTCCTCGCGCACGAACCGGGCACCAAATCCGGCGCCGACCCCGAGGATCTGCATCAGATGCGGGTCGCGCTGCGCCGGATGCGGAGTGTCCTCAAGCTCTCGGGCCGCCTCGTCGGCCCGGACGCCGAGCCGGTGCGCGCCGAACTCGGCTGGCTCGGCCAGTCCCTCGGCGAAGTCCGCGACTTCGACGTCCTGATCGGGCATCTCCGCGAGGTCGTCGCCGAGTTCGAGGTGCGCGACCAGCCTGCCGCGCGCCGTCTGGTCTCGAAGTTCGTCACCGAACGCGGTGTCGCGAAGCGGCGGCTCACCCGCGCTCTCGCCAGCCCCCGGTACGCCTCGATGCTGCAGGACATCGGCCGTCTCGCCCGGCAGCCCGCCGCCGAGAAGCCCACCTCAGGGAATCACCAGACCTCGGCGGACCTCGTCGCCGGGCTGACGAAGCCACACCGAAAGCTCGCGAAGGCGGTGAAGGCGCTTCCCTCCGATCCCCCGGATGACGACCTTCACGCGCTTCGCATCTACGGCAAGAAACTCCGCTACGCCGCCGAGATGGCCAAGCCCGCCGCGAAGAAGAAGCAGGCGGAGCGGATCCAGCGGCTGATCAAGGCCACGAAGAACCTTCAGACCGTCCTCGGGGACCATCAGGACGCCTGCGTCGCCGCCGATCGCATGCGGAGCGTCGTAGCCTCTGTCGACTCCGAAGTCGCCTTCATCGCGGGCCGGGTCGCGGAGAAGGAACTGTTGCGCCGCGCCGAGGTCCGCGCCGTGTGGCGCGACGTCTGGGCGGAGGTCGACGCGGCCGCCTACGCGGTGAGCCCGCGGATGTAGCCGTCCGGGCGGATCGACACCTGCCGCCCGTTCTCGGCGTCGTAGGCGGCGAAGGCGTGCCCGCCGACGTCTTCGAAGTCCACATCGGACAGTGCGCTGCCCGCGGGCAGGATCCGCCGTGCGCTTTCGGGTGCCGGACCGTCACCGAACACCAGCACCGTCGACTGCGGGCCGCGCAGCAGCTCGAACAGCCGGACGGACTTGCCGTTCGCGTCCTTCAGCGGAGCGTCCGGGGCGCGGTCGCCGGGCCGGATCCGGCCGGTCGCCGCGGGCGAGAGCGGGCCGCCGCGGTAGCCGATGTCCAGCTGGCGCGTGTTCTCGCCGCGCTCGTGCGCGTCGTCCGCGCCTTCCTTGTACTTTTCGAGGATCTCCGTGCTGATCTTCAGTACCCGCGCGGCGACCCCGCGACGCTCGGGCTCGTAGCTGTCGAGCAGCTCCGGTGAGCCGTCGGCGAGCTTCCAGCCCAGGTTGTACCCGTCCTGGACGCCGGTGTTGAGCCCCTGCCCACCGGTCGGCGGGTGGGCGTGCGCCGCGTCGCCGGCGAGGAACACGCGGCCGTCCCGGAACCGCTCGGCGAGCCGGATGTTGGGCCGCCACACCGTCGACCAGGTGAGATCGTGCAGCCGGACCCCGCCGCCGGACAGCTCGTCGAGCCGGGACTGCAGGGTGACCAGCGACGCCTCGACCTGCTCCTCGCCCAGTGGCGCGCCGAACTGGAAGTGCGGCACCCCGGGCAGCGGCGTGAGCACGATCCCCGTCATGGGGTCTTCGGGCTTCGCGAACCAGTGCCCGAACTCGCGATCGAGCCCCTCGGCCTGGACGTCGCCCAGCAGCATGCGGATCGATTCGTCGGTGGTGCCCTCGAACGCGATCCCGAGCGCCTTGCGCACGAAGCTCTTCCCGCCGTCGGCGCCGACGAGGTAGTCGACCCGGATCCGCTCGCCCGGCAGCTCGGCCGTCACGCCGTCGGCGTCCTGCTCGAAGCCGAGCAGCGGGGTGCCGAGCTCGACCTGGACGCCGAACTCGGCGAGCCGGTCGCGCAGGATCCCTTCGGTCCGCGACTGGCCCAGGAAGAAGCCGTTCGGGTAAGGCACGTCCGGCGTCGGTTCGGCGAGCTCGGCCATCATCCGTTCGCCGACGACCTCGCCGCCCAGGTGGATCTTCATCGGCACCGGCTGCTGCCCGGCCGCCAGCACCGCGTCCAGCACGCCGAGGTCCTCGAAGACCTCCAGCGTGCGCGGCTGCAGGCCGTCGCCGCGCGAGCCCTCGAAGAACGTCTCGGCCTTCTCCACGATCCGCACGGCGACACCGCGGCGTGCCAGGTCGATGGCCAGCGTGAGCCCGGTCGGCCCGGCTCCCGCGATCAGTACGTCGGTCATCTCGCCTCCAGTGAATTATGATTCAGTGAATCTGCATTCACTATGATCGTTGCTAGCCTTCCGTGTCAAGGAGGTGCCGATGACGGCGACGAGCCGCAAGGAGAAGGCGGCGGAGACCGAAGCCGCGCTCAAGGACGCGGCGAAGCGCGTTTTCGCGGCGAAGGGGTACCTGAACACCAAGATCACCGACATCACGGCCGAGGCCGGACGCGCGGCGGGATCGTTCTACAACCACTTCGCGGGCAAGGAAGAGCTGCTCGAAGCGCTCCTCGCGGACCTCGCGGCGGCGAGCGACGTCAACGCGACCTCGCCGGAACACAAAGCCGACTTCACCGACCCGGACGCGGTGCGCTGGCACGTCCGCGAGTACTGGAACTTCCATCGCGACAACGCCTCGACGATGCTCGCGCTGCGCCAGGCCGCGATGGTCAGCGACGACTTCGCGCGCACCTACGCGCGCTTCGGCGCCGATCAGACGGCCGACATCCTCGGCCACCTCGGGTACATCACCGCGGCGGGGATGGAGCTCCCGGCGTCGGAACGGCTCACGCTCTCGATGATGGCCGAGCTGGTCAACGGCTTCGCGCACACGTGGCTGGTCGACCGGTCGGCGGTCACCGAGGAGGAGGCCGTCGAGGCGCTGACGCGGTTCATCTACCGGGGCTTCACCGGCCGCGACGTGCCCTGAACGTCCCTGTCACTGTCTCCGCGCGTGTTATGAACGGGGCTTTCATTGCAGATTTTGCGATGAAAGTCCAGTTCATAACATCCGCGGTGTCGAGGGGCGAATCAAGCCGAAGCGAGGCGCTCCACCGCGGCATCGATCCGCTCGTCCGTCGCCGTCAAGGCGATCCGCACGTGACGGTCACCCGTCGGCCCGTAGAACGTGCCCGGCGCGGCGAGGATGCCGCGCTCGGCGAGCCAGTCGACGGTGTCCAGCGCGGACTCCCCGCGCGTGGACCAGAGGTACAGACCGGCCTCGGAATGCGAGATTTCGAAACCGCTGTCCAGCAACGCCTTACGCAGCACCAGCCGCCGGCGCGCGTAGCGTTCGCGTTGCACGACAAGGGCTTCGTCGTCCTTCAGCGCGGCGACCATGGCTTCCTGCACCGGCCTCGGCATGATCAGCCCGGAGTGCTTGCGGATCTCCAGCAGCCCGGCGACGAGCTTCGGGTCGCCGGTGACGAATCCGGCGCGGTAGCTGGCGAGGTTCGCGGACTTCGACAGCGAGTGGACGGCCAGCAGACCGTCGATGGAGCCACCGTGCACCGACGGATGCAGGATCGACACGGGCTCGCTTTCCCAGCCCAGCGCCAGGTAACACTCGTCGGAGACCACGACGACGTCGCGTTCCCGCGCCCACTCGACGACCTTGCGCAGGTGGTCGACACCGAGCACGCGCCCGGTCGGGTTGGACGGCGAGTTCAGCCACAGCATCGCGGGCTTCTGCGGGCCGAGCGCGAAAGTGCTGTCCGCACGCAGCAGAGAAGCACCCGCGAGCAGCACGCCGACCTCGTAGGTCGGGTACGCCACCTCGGGGATGACGACGAGGTCACCGGGGCCGAACCCCAGTTGCCGCGGCAGCGAGGCGACCAGTTCCTTCGAACCGATCGTCGGCAGCACGGCCGCTTCGGGAACGCCCTCGATGCCGTGCCGCCGCGAAAGCGCTTCGATCGCGGCGGTCCTCAGCTCGGGGATCCCGTGCGTGGTCGGGTACCCCGGGATCTCCGACACGGACGCGAGCGCCGCGCGGATACTCTCGGGGACCGGGTCCACCGGCGTACCGATCGACAGGTCGACGATGCCACCGGGATGTGCCTGGGCTTTCGCCTTGGCTCCGGCGAGGGAGTCCCAGGGGAAATCAGGAAGAGCGACCCGGCTCATTCGCCCTGCGGGGGAAGAGCCTTGATGAAGGCGGGGTCGTGGCTGGTCTTGCCGACCTTGGAGGCGCCACCGGGCGAGCCGAGCTCGTCGAAGAAGTCGACGTTGGCCTTGGTGTACGGGTTCCACTCGTCGGGGACGTCGTCCTCGTAGTAGATCGCCTCGACAGGGCAGACCGGCTCGCAGGCACCGCAGTCGACGCATTCGTCCGGGTGGATGTACAGCATGCGGTCACCCTCGTAGATGCAATCCACGGGGCACTCGTCGATACAGGCCTTGTCGAGCACATCGACGCAGGGCTCGGCGATCACGTAGGTCACTGCGTACTCCTGCTTATCTCTGCTTCACCAGTCTGCAACGGACATTACGCGCCCACGGGCGCGAAGGGCCCGCTTAGGCCACCCTTATCCGTACTCCGGGTATGGGCTTTCAGCGGTCCTTACGGCGCGGCGGCGGAGTGGACCTGCTGTCCCCAGTGATGACGAACTTCGGCGCGGCGGGCTTCGCCGCTTCCGTTTCCTTCTCTTCGACGACCTTTTCCGCGCCCAACGCCCGGTTGAAGCCGTCTGAGATTTCGCGGACCAGGTCTTCGTTGTGCCTGTCGTCCTTGCGCGCGATGCTCATCGGGGTCCCTCCACTGCCTTCCTTGGCACAATCTAACCGTGAACAGTGCGGAAATGCTCGAACTCACCTGCAGCCAGGCCTGGACGCCCCTGCTGGAGGGCAGGATCGGCGACTGGAGGCCACGCTGGGCGGACGGGTTCACCGCCCGGGCCAACAGCACGCTGGCGATCGGTGACCCGGGAAAACCGCTGCCAGACGCCCTGCTGGCGGTCTGTGACTTCGCCCACCATCATGCCATCCCGCCGGTCGTTCAGGTGATCCAGAACACGTCCGCGGAAGACGCGATCGCCGCGTCCGGCTGGGTCCAGTATGTGGAACACAAGCCCGCGCACGAGGTTTCGGTGCTGACCGGGCCGCTCTCACACGGGAGCTCGGCGGGAGCGGTGATTCTCGACGAACCGACGTCCGGATGGTGGGAAATGACGACGGGCAGCGCGGAGCCGGCGGAGGCACCACGGCATGTCCTCAGCACCGGCAAGGTCGGTTTCGGGGTCGTGGAGCTCGACGGCGTCACGGCCGCGGCGGTGCGCGGCGCGATCGTCGGCGAGTGGCTGCACATCGGCAGGCTGGAGGTCCGGGCGGAGTTCCGGCGGCGGGGGCTGGCCCGCGGCTTGATGAACGCGGCGAGCGCCTGGGCGGCCGCCCAGGGCGCCACGGGAGTCGTGCTGCAGGTCGCCGTGGCGAACTCCGGCGCGCTGAAGCTGTACGAGAACCTGGGCTGTACGGAGCACCACAGGTACCGCTACTGGGCCCCGGGTCCCGGCGCGTGCGAGGATCGCCCGTCGTGAAGGTCGTCATTTTGGTCGGCGGAGTGGGCGGAGCCCGCTTCCTGCTGGGGGTCAAGCAAGCACTGGGTCTGCCCGCGATCGGTTCCGCACCGGAATCGCCGCACGAGGTGACCGCGCTGGTGAACACCGGGGACGACGTGTGGATGCACGGTCTGCGCATCTGCCCGGACCTGGACACCTGCATGTACACCCTCGGCGGGGGGATCGACAAGGAACGCGGATGGGGTCACTCCGGCGAGACCTGGACGGTCAAGGAGGAACTCGCCGAGTACGGCGCCGAGCCGACCTGGTTCGGCTTGGGCGACAAGGACATCGCGACGCATCTGATCCGTTCGCGGATGCTGCGCGCGGGTTATCCGCTCTCGCAGGTCACCGAAGCGCTGTGCGATCGCTGGCAGCCGGGGGTGCGCCTGCTGCCGATGTCGGACGACCGGGTCGAAACGCATGTCGTGATCGACGATCCGGAAGATCCGGACCAGCGCAAGGCGATCCACTTCCAGGAGTGGTGGGTGCGCTACCGCGCCGAGCCGAAGGCGCATTCGATCGTCGCCGTCGGCGCCGACGAGGCCAAGCCTGCGCCGGGCGTGCTCGAAGCGATCGCGGGCGCCGACATCGTGCTGTTCGCGCCGTCCAATCCGGTGGTCTCGGTGGGCACCACCCTCGGTGTCCCGGGAATCCGTGACGCGCTGCGGAAGACGCGCGCCAAGGTCGTCGGTGTCTCGCCGATCATCGGCGGGAAGGCGTTGCGCGGCATGGCCGACGCCTGCCTGAGCGCGATCGGTGTCGAGACCTCGGCCGAGGCCGTCGGACGGCATTACGGCTCCCGCAAGGAGTCCCCGGAAGGCGTACTCGACGGCTGGCTGGTCTCCGAGGGCGAGACCGTCGACGTGCCGGGTGTCGCCGTCCGCGACGTCCCCCTGCTGATGTCCGATGTGGACGCGACCGCGGCGATGGTGCGCGCGGCTTTCGATCTCGTGGGAGTTTCTGGTGCCTGACAAGGATCAGCCGGAGTTTTCCTTGCCCGAAAAGAAACTGCCTGACCACGCTTCCGCGAAGATCGAGATCCTGCCCGTCGACGGCCTGCCGGAGTTCCGGCCCGGCGACGACCTGACCGGCGCGATCGTCACGGCCGTCCCGTGGCTGCGCTCGGGCGACGTCCTGGTCGTGACGAGCAAGATCGTCTCCAAGGCCGAGGGCATGCTCATCCGCGTCCCGGCCGATCCCGAAGAGCGCGACGCCGCCCGGCGCAAGCTCGTCGAGGACGAGTCCGTCCGCGTGATCGCGCGGATCAACCGGACGGTGATCACCGAGAACAAGCTGGGCATCGTGCAGGCCGCGTCCGGGGTGGACGCGTCGAACGTGGCCTCCGGCGAGGTCGCGCTGCTGCCGACCGATCCGGACGCCTCCGCGCTCGCGCTGCGGAACGGGCTGCGCGAACGGATGGGCGTCGAGGTCGCTGTCGTGGTCACCGACACCATGGGCCGCGCGTGGCGGGTCGGGCAGACCGACGCCGCGATCGGCGCGTCCGGCCTGCGGGTGCTGCATTCGTACGCGGGCGAGATCGACAGCCAGGGCAACGAACTCGCGGTCACCGAGGTGGCGATCGCCGACGAACTCGCCGCCGCGGCGGACCTGGTCAAGGGCAAGCTCGGCGGGACGCCGGTCGCCGTGGTGCGCGGCCTGCGGCTGTCCGACGACGGTTCGTCGGCCCGCAAGCTGGTCCGGCCGATCGAGGAGGACTTGTTCCGCCTCGGTACCAACGAAGCGCTCGCGCAGGGCCGCCGGGAAGCGGTGCTCGCGCGGCGTTCGATCCGGTCGTTCACCGACGAGCCTGTCGATCCCGAGGTGCTTCGCCGCGCGGTCGGGACGGCGCTGACCGCGCCCGCGCCGCACCACACGAAGCCGGTCCGGTTCGTGTGGCTGCGCGAAGAAGGCTTGCGCCACAAGCTTCTCGACGCGATGAAGGCGTCGTGGCAGGCCGATCTCGAAGGCGACGACTTCACCGCCGAGCAGGTCGCGAAACGCCTCAGCCGCGGCGACATCCTGTACAACGCGCCTGAAGTCGTGGTGCCGTTCCTCGTCGCCGAGGGCGCGCACACCTACCCCGACGACCGGCGAAACGCTTGTGAGCACACGATGTTCACCGTCGCCGGTGGTGCGGCGGTGCAGGGCCTGCTGGTCGCGCTCGCCGCCGAAGACCTCGGCTCCTGCTGGATCGGGTCGACCATCTTCGCCGCGGATCTCGTGCGCGAGGTCCTCGGCCTCGACGCGCGCTGGGAGCCGCTCGGCGCGGTCGCGATCGGCCATCCCGCCGCCCTGCCGCCCGCACGCGGTCCCGTCGAACCCGGTGAAGGACTTCTCGAACTGTGACCCTGCATGCTGACGTTGTGTCCACTTTGACCGGTTGGCGACCGGTGGGCGCCGCTCAGGAATCCTTGCGCCAGGCCTATCTCGGCTTCCTCGCCGCCCGCGACGACGTCTGCCGCCGCGAATGCGCGGCCGGGCACATCACCGCGTCGGCCGTCCTTCTCGACGCCGACGCGGAGAACGTGTTGCTCACCCTGCATCCGCGGGTCGGCCGCTGGCTGCAGCTCGGCGGGCACTGCGAACCGGGCGACGCGACGCTCGCGGACGCCGCCCTTCGCGAGGCACGCGAGGAATCCGGCATCGAGGACCTGGTGATCGATCCGGCTCCGGTGCATCTCGACGTCCACCCGATCACCTGCTCGCTCGGCGTGCCGACCCGGCATTTCGACGTGCGTTTCGTGGTGCGCGCACCCCGCGGCGCACAACCGGTCCAAAGCGACGAATCGGACGATCTTCAATGGTGGCCGGTGAATTCCCTGCCGAAAGGGTCGGAAGATCTCGCGGAACTGGTGGAAGCCGCACTCCCCGCGGCGTCGGGCGGTTAGGGTGTCGCCTGACGTTCAAGGGGGAATGATGTTGACGACGCTGACGCCATACCTGGACCGGGTCCGGGTCCACAGCAGCGGTGACGGCGACGGCGCCGGTTGGGTCCTGCTGATCCTGGCGATCATCATTATCATCATCGTGATCGTGGTGATCATCGTGAAGGTCAACCAGGCGAAGAAGCCGCCGATGTCCTTCCCGCAGAACCCGAACTTCGGCGGTGGCGGCCCTGCCCCGGGCTTCCCGCCGCCGCCCCCGCCCGCCGGTGGCCACGCCCCGCAAGGCAACTGGCAGCAGCAGCCCGGTTTCCCGCCGCCGCCTCCGCCCGGTTACGGCCAGGCGCCCGGCTTCCCGCCGCCTCCGGCCCCGGCCCACGCGGGTTTCGCACCGCAGCCCGGCGCCCCGGCGGGTTTCGCGCCGCCGCCCGGTGCCCCGGTGCCCAACCCGTTCGCGTCGCAGCCGCCGATGCCCGCACCCGGTTTCCCGCCGCCTCCCCCGCAGGCCGGGCCGCCGATCGACGCCGGCGCGGACCGCACGCAGGTCGTTTCCCCGCAGCAGCGGGCGGACGCCGGCGCCGACCGCACCCAGGTCGTCTCGCCCGCGGGTGGCGGTGACCGGACGCAGGTGGTGCCCGGCGGCTCGGGTGACGCCACCCAGGTCGTCCCCGGCGGCGACCGCACCCAGGTGATCCCGCCCCGCCAGTAGAGAGTCAGCCCGCATGGTCCGAGTCGACCCGAACTCCTCGATCCCGCCCTTCGAGCAGGTCCGCACCGCCTACGCGGCGCAAATCAACGACGGCACGCTGCCCGTCGGGGCGAAACTCCCGACCGTGCGGAAACTCGCCGAAGACCTCGGCATCGCCCCGAACACAGTCGCCAAGGCCTACCGCGAACTCGAGGAAGCGGGCCTGATCGAGACCCGCGGGCGGGCGGGGACGTTCGTCAGCGCCGTCGGCGACGAGACCCGCGAGCGGGCGCGGCAGGCGGCCGCCGACTACGCCGCGCTGACCAGGAAACTGGGGCTCGGCAAGGACGAGGCCAAGGCGATCATCGACGCGGCACTGGGCTGATCTACCCTCCGCTGGGACGAACGAAGGGGGTCTGCCGTTATGGGGATCGGAATCATTCAGCTGGTGGTCATCCTGGCGGTGCTCGTGGGCGTCGGGTTCGGGATCTACTTCCTGATCAAGACGCTCAACAAACCGAAGCCGCCGCCGTACCCGCCCCAGTACCCGCAGCAGCCGTATCCGCCGCAATATCCGCAGGGCGGTCCCCAGGGGCCGTACCCGCCGCAGCAGTACCCCGGCCAGCCGCCGCAGCAGCCGCCGCCGCCGGGCTGGTGACGGGGCTTCCGGCTAGTCTCGCGGCATGGTCTTCCTTTTGGTATTCATGGTCGGTGCCCTGGTCCTGGCCGGGATCGGGGTCGGCGTCTTCTTCCTGGTGAAGTCGAACACCAAGCAGCCGCCCGCGCTGCCCCACCACCAGTACCCGCAGCAGCCGCCGCAGTACCCGAGCCAGCAGCAGACCTATCCGCCGCAGGGCTGGGGCAGCTGATCCGCGATCACATCGCGCGGTAGTCGCGGAGTTCGATCTTCGGCCCGAACCTCGGGCGGCGGAATCCGGCCGTCGACAGATATCGCACCGCGCGCTGCCGCTGCGGCGAATACGGCGCCAGCACCTCGGACATCCCGGCGTCGTCGAGTTTCGTGCCGACGAGCGCGTGCCCGACCATCGACGGGATGTTGTAGTCGCCGAAGCTCACCGCGTCCGGGTCACCCCAGGCGCGCTGCGCGATCTCCGCCGCGGTCCACACACCGATTCCGGGCACCTTCCGCAGCCACGCCCGGCCTTCGACACCCTTCAGTTCGACGGCTTTCTCCAGCCGGGGCGCGACGCGGGCCGCGGTGATCAGCGTCGTCCGCCGTTTCAGGTCCACCCCGGCGCGATGCCATTTCCAGTCCACAATGGATCGGATGGCGACCGGCGTCGGCGGCACGCGCAGCCGTGACGGCCCCGGCCCCGGCGCCTGTTCCCCGAACCAGCGGCACAGTTCGCTCCACGACCGCAGCGCCTCCGCGCTGGTCACCTTCTGTTCCAGCACGGCCAGCACCAGCGCGTCCCACACCCGGCCGGTCGAGCCGAGGCGCAATCCCGGATTCAGGCGCCGCGCCGACGCGATGACGTCGTGGTGCGCGACGAACTCGGAGTCGTCGTCGTGCGCGCCCAGCATGGCCGGGACGCCTTCGAGCAGCCTGTCCGCGCCGGGGCCCCAGGCCTCCGCCTCGACCTCGCCGTCCGGGCGCCGCAGCAACGCGAGCGTGCCCGCGCCGTCCTCGGTGTTCGCGGCCAGCCAGGTGACCCCGCCCTCGGTGCGGACGACGTTGGGCGAACGCGACCCACGGCTCAACGGACCCAGTACCGTGTCCAGGTCGAGCTCGAAGCCGGGGCGGAATCGCACACACGGAAACTACCCGGCACTCGGCTAGGGTTACGCGGGCCGTCCGGCGCACGGCGCCGCCGACGCTAAGCTGATGCCCCTCAACCGTAAGCCGACGGAGGACACCGACGATGACATCGCGACCGGCGAAGGCCTCGATCGTCAGTGGGTACTTCAACCCGCTCCACCAGGGCCATCTCGACCTGTTCGAGTCCGCGCAGGCCAGGTCCGGTTACCTGATCGTCATCGTCAACAACGATCACCAGCAGGTCCTCAAGAAGGGCAGGGTGATCCAGGTCGAGGACGTCCGCGCCCGGATCGTCCGCGCGCTGCGCATCGTCGACGACGTGTACGTCGCCGTCGAGCAGGGGCCGGGCATCAACGAGTCGTTCGACCTGATCCGCGCGGCGTACCCGGACACGGAGCTCGAGTTCTGCAACGGCGGGGATCGGCGTAACGTCGACGAGCTCCCGGCCGACGAGGTCGAGGCGGGCGCCCGCAACAGGATCTCGATGATCTACGGCATCGGCGGCACGGACAAGGCCGATTCCAGCACCCGGATCCTGTCGGACATGGAAGCCTGAGTTCCTCCGGCCGGCCAACTTTGTCGGACGACGTTTGCGGGTCTGCTGACGGCGGCCGCTCCTAGGGCCTACCCTAGACAACACACAGTCGGCCCTGAACCCAGAGGGCCCCAGGTCAGTCGGGAGGCCTAGGGGAATGGACCCCCGTGCTCGGGCGGACGCCTTGCTCGCACGCGCCAGCGCGCGTGGAGCCTTCGTCGTGACACCGGACAACGCGACGTCTCCGATGGACTCCGCGAACACCCAGCAGATCCCCCGATCGGTGGTCGCCGAGATCGACCGGTCATCGGACCCGGACACGACCACCCAGCTACCGGCTTCGCTGATCGCGGAGAACGACCATCCGCTGGCCGGACCCGAACCGACGACGAGGCTGGACCTGCCGCCTGTGCGCGGCGAAGGCTCGACACAGCCGCAGCCGTACCCTCGCCGTCCCGGCACCCAGCCGACAAGGCCCTTGCCGCACGCGACGACCCCGCTCACCCGGCGGCCGCCCGCCGCGCCGGTGCAGAGTCCCCTGATCGAGCAGCCGGAGCCGGAGACCGCCGAGAACGAGATCGGCGGCCTGGTCCCGACGGTGAAGCAGAACCCTTCAGGGCGTTCGAACCTCTCGCGCCGTCTGGACGGCATCTAGCCGCTCACGCGTGCTATGAAAGGTCCTTTCCTTGCAAATTTGGCAAGGAAAGGACCTTTCATAGCACGAGCGGCACCCATCTCAGGCGGCCCCGATCACCCGATCGATCTCCTTGATCGCCGCACCCCCGCCGTACGTGGCGTTGGACAGCATCGCGACGTCCAGCCCCTCCGCCGGATAGTGCCGTATGAGCGAGCAGACGCCGGCGTTCCCGCCGTCCTTGTAGTAGTTCCGCACCGAACCGTCCTGGTCCAGGACGAATTCGAGGCCGAAGCCGTACCAGACGCCACGGCTGTGAAGCACCTGCGGCGTGAGGAGCTCCTTCGTGCGCTCAGGGCTCAGAAGCCGTTCTTCACGGATCGCCCGCAGCAGCCGGACGAGGTCGCCGACGGTGCAGTACGCACCACCATCGGGTGAACCGATCGGCGGGTAGCTGAAGATGTTCTGCTTCCAGCCGGTGATCCGCTCGCCCTCGAAGATCGGGTCCCAGCCTTCGGCGACCTTCGGCTGCGGATCACGCCGGTCGAAGAACCCCGAATCGGCCATCCCCGCGCGATCGAGCACGGTCTCCCGGACGTGGTCGCGATACGGCGTACCGGTGATCTCCTCGATCACCAGCCCGGCGAGGATGTAGCCCGAATTGCAGTACCGGCAGCCCTCCCCAGGCGCGAAATTCGCTGCCCGGTAAGCGAAATTGGGCAAGTGGTCACGCGTGTCCACCACTGAATACACCGGCTTGTCGACCCACAGCGCCTCGTAACTTTCGCCCGCTTCCTCGTCCGCGTCGTCGGCGATCCCGGACGTGTGCGTGAGCAGTTGCCGTGTCGTCGCCCCGGTCGCGATCGCCGTGCCGCCGAGGTCGATGATCTCGCCGATCGGGCGGTCGAGGTCCAGCCGTCCCTCGTCGACCAGGCGCAGCGCGGCGATGGAAGTGACGACCTTGGTGATCGACGCGGTGTCGTACCGGACGTCCGGCGCGTTCGGCACCGACCAGCGGCGGCTGGCCAGGCCGTATCCGCGTTCGAAGAGCGTCTCGTCGCCGCGACGGATCAGCACGACCCCGGAAAAGCGGTCCTCCCCGGCACGTTCGGTCAGCCAGGTGTCCAGTTCGGCGAAGTCCATGCACCGACGGTAACGACGGCGGGGAGCCGAGTCGCGCGAGTTCCGGTGGCCGGAACGGCTACTTCTTGCGCGTTTCGAGCTTGAGCCGCAGCGCGAGTCCCGCCTTCACCGCGAGCATGACCGGCTTCCACAGGAGGCCTCGGTGACGGTCCGCGAGGTAGCGGTACGCGCTGACGTGGTGCGCGCGCAGCATCTTCTCCGAAGCCTGCGAAGTCGAGTGCCCGCCGATGTGCATGACACTGGACGAAGGCGCGTACACGTTCAGCCAGCCCGCGCGCGACAGCCGATCGCCGAGGTCGACGTCCTCGAAGTACATGAAGTAGCGCGTGTCGAAGCCGTCGACCGAGTCGAAGGCCTCGCGGCGGATCAGCTGGCAGGACCCGGAAAGCCAGCCCGCCGTGCGCTCGACCGGGGTGCCGGTCTCCTGGCGGTACTGCCGCGTCCACGGGTTGCCCGGCCAGATCTTGCCGAACGCCGCGTGCCCGATCCCGCGGCCGAACGACGGCAGCAGCCGGGCCGACGGGTAGACCGTACCGTCGAGGTCGTGGATGAGCGGGCCGAACGCGCCACCGCGCGGCCAGCGCTCGGCGACCTCCAGCAGCGCGTCGAGCGAACCGGGCTCCCATTCGAGGTCCGGGTTCACCACGACGACCCAGCCGTAGCTGTCGTCGAGCTCCGCGACACCGCGGTTGGCGGCCGTGCCGTAACCGACGTTCTCGCCGATGCTGAGCAGCTTGACGTTCTCCCGGCGGGCGGCCTTCTCCGGAGCGCCGTCCGTGGAGTCGTTGTCGGCGACGACGACCTGGACGTCCCGGTCCGTCGCCTTCTCGAGCGTGTCGAGGAACTTCTCGAGGGTCTCGCCGGGGAAGTACGTCACGGTCACGACGGCGATCCCGTCGCCGTAGCTGGGGTGCTCAGTCACGCGGCCATTGTCCACCCGTCACCGAACGCGACTCGCGCCCCACCCCCGACGCCGGAGGCGATAGCGGCCCGTACCCGCATCTAACGCGGGCAAAGCCCCCACCCCACCAACGCGATTTGCCTGCTCGCAACAGAGCGTGCACATCCAACTCCTTTCCGCAGTCGCCGGCGGGCAGAATGGACCGATGCCCGTGCACGCCTTCATCGACGAATCAGTGCGAGATCAGCGATACCTCCTGTGCATGACGCTGGTCGCCCCAGCTCAGCTCGCACCCTCGCGACGAGAGCTGAGTTCGTTGCTGCTGCCCGGCGGGCGAGAGCTGCATTTCAAGAAGGAGAAGGAACCTCGTCGCAGGCAGAAATGCCTTGAACACGCTGTCACCGACTTGCTCGCCAGGAATGCTCATCGGCTGGTTCTCGATTCGCGGGACCATCGCGATGTCCACGACCGCAGGACACTCCAGCGAGCCCTCGGCTACCGCCCGTCCAAAACCGAGCTCACCTATGAACATCTGAACTCGACCGCTGAACCACTGCTGTGGATTTCCGACGCGGTGGGATGGTGTTTCGGCGCAAGCGGTGATTGGCGCCGTAGTAGCGAGTCGGCTCATCGATTCGATCACCAAGCTTTGAATAGCGAAAAGCCCGTGAGACGACCGTCCGGACGCGTCACGGGCTTTCATACTCGGCCCCACCGGGACCTCGCGCACCAAGCATACCCCACCCGCCGACAACGGCTACCGCTTACGAGGCCGAACCTTCAGCCCGCCCGCCGCTGCGCATGCCGGTGCCAAGCCTTCGCGTAGGCCTCCCTGTGCCGCTCCGCGGTCGTCGCCCACGAGAACTCCTTCGCCCGCAGCTGCGCGGCTTCGGCCAGCTCTGCCCGCCGCGCGGGAGCGTCGAGCAGCTCCGAGATCGCCGCCGCGACATCACCGGCACCGACACCGCAATAGGCGACCGCGTCCCCGCCGACCTCCGGCAGCGAAAGCCGCCGGGTCGTGAGCACGCTCGCCCCGCACGCCATCGCCTCCAGCACCGGCAGCCCGAAACCCTCGCCGAGGCTGGGGTAAGCGACCAGTTCCGAGCCGCCGAGGAACCCGGCGAGCGTGTCGAACGGCAGGTATCCGGCCCGGATCACCCGCAGCCGGTGCGGCACGGCGTCCAGCGCGCGTTCGACCTGCGAGTCCCAGCCCGGCTGTCCGGCCAGCACCAGCGCCGGCGGGTTCGGCCTGCCGAGCACGGCGCGCGCGAAGCCGCGGATCAGCGCGGGTACGTTCTTGCGCGGTTCGAGCGCGCCGAGGAAGGCGACGTACGGCGTCTTCCCGAGTCCGACGGCCTGACGCGCGGCCTCGACCTCGGCGGGCGAAGGCGGATGGAACCGGTCCGGTTCGACGCCGTGGTGGATGATCTCCAGTTCGGCCGTCCGCACCTGGCCGACGCGCTCCAGTTCGGCCGCCGTCGCGATGCTGGGCACGACGCACAGCGTCGCCCGGCGAAGCGCCGTCGCGGTCCAGGCGCGGAAGAAGCGCGCCTTCACCGAAGAGTGCAACACCGCGTCGGTGAAGAAGGTCGCGTCGTGCAGCGTCACCACCGAAGCGGCCGGGCTGGCCAGCGGCATCGTGTAGTGCGGCGAGTGGACGACGTCGGCGGCGAGGCGGCGGACCAGCCGGGGCAGGGTCGCCTGCTCCCAGGTCAGCCTGGCGGTCCTGGTCGACGTCGACGGCGAGGTGGGCACGATCCGCGCGCCGGGCGCCAGCCGGTCGTACAGCACCGCGTCCCGCGGCTGGCAGACGACGGTGATCCGCGCGCCGTCCTCGTCCAGCGCCGCGACCAGAGAATCCACGTAACGACCGACGCCGCCCCTGTCCGCGGGGACGGCGGTCGCGTCGATCAGCACGCGAGGGTCATCGGTCACCCTAGGAGGGTACGACCGCGCACTAGCTCAGTGGTCGGGAACCGACAAACTGATCGCGCTGGTGAAGGCCCCAAACGGCGGAAGCGGCACGCTGCCAGGTGAACTCACTCGAACGGCTGAGACCGCTGTCACGCAACGCTGCCGCCTGCTCCGGATGGTCTAGTACGCCTCGCAGCGCGTCGGCAAGCGCTTGCGCCTCACCCACCGGGACGGTGACGGCCGCTCCCCCGGCCACCTCCACCAGTGCCGGGACGTCCGAGTGCACCACCGGCACCCCTGCCGCCATCGCCTCGATCAGCGGCAGCCCGAACCCCTCCGCCCGGCTCGGCATCGCCAGCACCGACGCGCCCCGCAGCACGAACGCCAGTTCCGCGTCGCTCACCTTCCCCAGCAGCCGGACGTCGGCGCCGTGCTCGCGCGCCAGCGCCACCGGGTCGATCCCGCCCCAGCCCGGCTGACCGGCCAGCACCAGCGGCACCCCGATCCGGCCTGCGGCGTCGATCAGCAAGTCGATGCCCTTGCGCGGCTCGATCGTCCCGATCGCGAGCACATACCGCTCCGGCACCGTGACCTCGGCGAACTCGGCATGCGGCCGGACGCCGTGCGGGATCACGCGCACCGGTACGGAGACCGGCACCAGCGCGGTGAGCTCGTCCGCAATCGCTTGCGTGGGCACCGTCAGCGCGGTCGCCCGCGACGCGGCCCGCGCGATCACAGCCTTGTGCCACGCGACGCCGCGCGGGGTCAGCGTCTCGGGATGCGTCCACGGCACGGTGTCGTGCACCGCGACCGACAGCGTCCGCCCCTTCGGCACGCGCGCGGGCGCGAGCGGCGTCGGCGCGTGGACCGCGTCGCCGCCCGGCCACCACGGCAGCCCCAGCTGCCAGGCGGCGATCAGCGCTCGCGGCGGGATCGGCAGGACTCGCGGCCCTTCGACACCTTCGACGACCGCGGCCTCGATGTCGCCGTGCCGCGCGACCACGCTCGACACCGTCCAGCCGGGCGGCGCGGTCTCGGCGAGCGCCCGCAGCAGTTCGCCGGTGTAGCGGCCGGTCCCGCCGGGGACGGGCGCCAGCAGCTGCTCGGCGAGCACGACCAGTTCGGGCATGTCTCTATTCTCTCTGGCATGACCAGCACCACCGTCGTCGTGGTCACCTGGCGCGGCGCCGCGCACGTCACCGCCTGTCTCGACGCCCTCGCCGCGCAGTCCCGCCCGCATCGCACCCTGGTCGTCGACAACGCCTCCGACGACGGGACGGCCGAGCTCCTCGCCGCCCACCCGTCGAAGCCCGAGGTCCTGCGGCTGCGGCGCAACACCGGCTACGCGGGCGCCATGGCCGCCGCACTGGACAAAGTGGACACCCCGCTGATGGCGTGGCTGAACGACGATGCGGCGCCGTCCCCGGAGTGGCTCGCGACCTGCGAAGACACCCTCGGGAAGGCTCCGCTCGCCGCCGCCGTGAGCGCCCGCCTGACGCTGGCCGACGGAACCGTCCAGTCCACCGGCGTCCGCCTGACCGCCGACGGCCACGGCGCCGACCTGCCCGAACCCGCCGACGAGGTCTTCGGCTTCTGCGGGGGCGCGGCGGTGCTGAACGTCGAGGCGCTCCGCTCCGTCGGCGGCGTCCCCGCCGCCTATTTCTGCTACTACGAGGACACCGACACCGCGTGGCGGTTGCGGCTGGCGGGCTGGGACGTCGTCGGCGCGGAGGCCGACGTCACCCATCAGCATGGTGCGAGCACCCGTCCGGGTTCGGTCCAGTTCCACCTGTGGAACGAACGCAACCGCCTGCTGACCCTGCTCCGGTGCGCACCCGGACAGGTGGCGATCCGCCAGCTGGTGAAGTTCGCCGTGCTCACCGCGGTACTCCCTTTACGAGGGAAACCGCAGGCGCCGAACTTCCGCCTGAGCCTCCGGTGCCGGGTCCTGGGTGCCGTCGCCGCCCGGCTGCCGCGCACGCTGGTCGAGCGGCGGGCCATCGGGCGACGGGCGGCGCTCGGCCGAGGCGCGGTCTGGGACGCTTGGGCCGGGCTTTAGGATTGGTCCAATCGAGTGCAGGGAGTACGGCTTTGGCGCAGGGGGAAACGCAACCGGTCGTCTCGGTGGTCGTGGTGAACTACCGGGGAGCCGCCGACACCGTCACCTGCCTGCGCGCACTCGCTGAACACGATTACCCGAACCTCGAGGTCATCTGCGTCGACAACGCCTCCGGCGGCGGCGACGTGGCCGAGATCAAGGCCGCCGTCCCGGGCGTCAAGCTCGTCGAGTCCCCGGTGAACTCCGGCTTCGCGGGCGGCTGCAACCTCGGCGCGAAGCACGCCACCGGCACCGTCCTCGCCTTCCTCAACAACGACGCCCGCCCGGCTCCCGGCTGGGTCGGCGCGGCCGTCGCCGAACTGCGCGCGCAGCCGACGGTCGCCGCCGTGGCCAGCAAGGTCCTCGACTGGGAGGGCACCGGCACCGACTTCGTCGACGCGGGCCTGACCTGGTTCGGCATGGGCTACAAGCGCCACGCCGGCAGCCCGCTGTCCGACGTCCCCGCCGCCGAACACGAGATCGCGAAGGACGTCCTGTTCGCGACCGGTTCGGCGATGTTCGTCCGCGCCGGGGTGTTCGCCGAGCTCGGCGGATTCGACGAGCGGTTCTTCATGTTCTACGAGGACGTCGACCTCGGCTGGCGGCTCAACCTGCGCGGCTGGCGCGTGCGGTACGTGCCCGAGTCGCTGACCTATCACAAGCACCACGCCACGATGTCCACAGTGGACGCTCCCGACTCCGGCCGCGAGACGTTCCTGCTGGAGCGCAACGCGTTGGCCGCGCTGTACAAGAACCTCTCCGACGAGACGCTCACGCGCGCGCTGCCCGCCGCGCTGGCGCTGGCCGTCCGCCGGGCGACGGCGCGCGGCGACCTCGACGCCACCCAGCTCGACCTCGCCTATGGCGTCGGCCCGGCCGAGACCGGTCCGGTCGAGGTACCGAGGACCACCCTGGCCGGCGTGCTCGCGATCGATCAGTTCGTCGAGCTGATGCCGTCGCTCGCCGAGTCCCGCGCCGCCGAGCAGGCCGCCCGCGTCCGCACCGACGCCGACCTCCTTCCCTTGATGCGCAAGGCTTTGGAGCCCGCGTATCCGCTTCCGCGCTATCTCGCCGCGCACGACATCCTGGTCGAGACGTTCGGCATCGACGCGCTCTTCGGGCAGCGCCGCAAGGTCCTGGTGATCACCGGCGACGCGATCACCGAACGGATGGCGGGCCCGGCGATCCGCGCGTGGAACATGTCCGCGACGCTGTCCACCGAGCACGACGTCCACCTGGTGACGGTCAATCCGCTCGTCGACCCGCCGCCCGCGCCGTTCCGGGTCAGCGCGGCGACCCGGCGCGATCTGGAGACCCCGATCGCCTGGGCCGACATCGTCGTCCTGCAGGGTCACGTGCTGGAACTCGCGCCCTCGCTCAAGAAGCAGTACGCGCACAAGATCGTGGTCGCGGACCTGTACGACCCGATGCACCTGGAGCTGCTCGAACAGGGCAAGGGCGTTCCCGACGACAAACGCGCGCTCGACCTCATCGGCGTCACCAAGGTCCTCGACGCGCAGCTGGAACGCGGGGACTTCTTCCTGTGCGCGTCGGAACGGCAGCGTCACTTCTGGCTGGGTCACCTCGCCGCGATGGGCAGGCTCTCACCGCGACTGTACGACGCCGACCCGACCACCCAGTCGCTGCTCTCGATCGTCCCGTTCGGACTGTCCCCCAGCGCCCCGGTCCGCACCGGCCCCGGCCTCCGGTCCACTTTGGACGGCATCGGCGAGACCGATCACGTCGTGCTGTGGGCGGGCGGGGTCTACAGCTGGTTCGACCCGCTCACCCTGGTCCGCGCGATCGAGCAGCTGCGTCAGCGCCGCGGCGACGTCCGCCTGGTGTTCCTCGGGATGAAGCATCCCAACCCCGAGGTCACCGAGATGGACATCGGGGCGCGCACGATGCTGCTCTCCGACACGCTCGGGCTCACCGGCAAGCACGTATTCTTCAACCAGCACTGGGTGCCGTACGAGGAGCGCCAGAACTGGCTGCTGGACGCGAACTGCGGCGTCACCACGCATTACGAGCACGTCGAGACGACGTTCGCGTTCCGCACCCGCGTGCTGGACTACCTGTGGGCCGGGCTGCCGATCGTCACCACGGACGGCGACTCGTTCGCCGACCTGGTCCGCGACGAACGGCTCGGCGTCGTCGTCCCGGCCGAGGACGTGGACGCGCTGGCCGCCGCGCTGGAAAAGGCGTTGTACGACGAGGAATTCGCCGCGGGCTGCGTCGAACGGATGGCCGCCGTCGCCCAGCGCTACGCCTGGCCCGAGGCGCTGAAACCGCTGGTGGAGTTCTGCCGGAACCCGCGGCCCGCCGCCGACCGGCTGCCCGGTTCGGACGACCTCGTGGTCACCGCGCCGGTGCGGGGTAAGGAAATGCTGCGCCGCGACGTCGACCTGATCCGCGAGTACCTCGCCGACGGCGGCCCGAAGGAACTTGTGCGGCGCGTCGGCGGCCGGGTGCTCAAGGTCGCGAAGCAGAGGCTCGGCCGTGGCTGACCGCCCCTTGCGCGTCCTGCTCGACGGGACCCCGCTTCTCGGTGCCAGGACGGGTATCGGCCGATACACCGTCGCCCTGTCCGAAGAGCTGGCGTCGATGTCCGAAGTGGACACTCGCGCGGTCGCGTTCACGTTGCGCGGCTGGCGACGGCTGCGACATGTGCTCCCGCACGGCGTCCGGGCCCGCGGGATGCCGGTGTCCGCACGGTTGCTGCGCAAGACGTGGCTGCGTTCCCAGCTGCCGCCGGTGGAACTGTTCGCCGGGCCGACGGATGTCGTGCACGGCACCAACTTCGTGCTGCCCGGCCGGTTCCGCGCGGCGGGCGTGGTGACGATCCACGATCTGGCCTTTTTGGACGCTCCCGAGGAGCTCGCGCCGAGCGATCACGAACTCCCGGGCCTGGTCCGCCGGGGCGCCCGGCTCTCCGACGTGATCTGCACGCCCACCAACGCCGTCGCCGATCAGATCGCCGAACGGCTCGACGTGGACCGCCGCAAGATCGTCGTCACCCCGCTCGGGGTGAACCCGGCCTGGTTCACCGCGCGCCCGCCGGACAAGGAACGCCGCAAGGAGCTCGGCCTCCCGGACAAGTACCTGCTCTTCGCCGGTGCCCCGGGGCCCCGCAAGGGTTTGCACTGGCTCCAGCAGGCGCACGAGGCCGCGCCGGATCTGCCGGATCTGGTGTTCGCCGGACCGGGTTCGTTCTCGGTCGGCTCGCGTTCGCGGCACCTCGGCTACCTGTCCGACGTCAACCTGCGGACCGTCGTCGCCGGGGCGAGCGCGCTGGTGCTGCCGTCCCGCGACGAGGGCTTCGGGCTGCCGGTGCTCGAAGCGCTGGCGTCGGACGTGCCCGTGGTGTGCACGGACATCCCGGCGCTGCGCGAGGTCGCGGGGAACTGCGCGAGCCTGGTGCCTTACGAGGACGTCGACGGGCTCGTGGAGGCGCTGCGGATGGCCGTCAGCGACCCGCACGCCGTCGCCACTTCGGCCACGCGCCGCGCCCACGTCGCGAACTTCACCTGGCGCGCGTGCGCCGAACTCACCGTCGCCGCGTACCGCCAGGCCAGCACGAAGCACTGACCTCCCGCGTTTCGTCCTCTGAATGCGGTCCTTGCGCGGGCAAGTACCGCATTCAGAGGACGAAACGCGGAGCGTTCGTGGGCGGGTCCAGTGGCCTCCGCCGACTGTTCGGTACAGCTGGTCGTGAGTGGTAAGTCGCGTTAGAACGACACTTGCCACTCACGACCACCCCGACCGCCCCCTCACCGCCACCCAAGAGGTCCCGAAAGCCACTTTCGCGACACCCGAATCGCCCTTACCGCATTCAGAGGACGAAACGCGAAGAAGGTCAGGAAGCGAAGTAGGCCTTGAGGGCGTCGGGCCAGTCGCGAAGCGGCGTGAGACCCGCCTCGCGCCACGAAGCGTTCGACAGCACTCCATACGCCGGGCGCGCCGCCGGACGCGGGAACTCCGCCGTCGTACAGGGCTTCACCCGCGCCGGATCCGCGCCGAGTTCGGCGAAGATCGCCCGCGCGAATCCGCACCACGTCGTCGACCCGCCACCGGTGCAATGCAGCACCCGCTGCGTCGGCCCTTCTCCGGCGACGATGCGACCGGCCAGCTCCAGCAGCCCGGCGGCGAGATCGCGGGACCATGTCGGCGCACCGGTCTGATCGTCCACTACGGACAGTACTTCGCGTTCTTTCTCCAGCCGCGCCATGGTCTTCACGAAGTTCGACCCGGTCTTGCCATAGACCCACGACGTCCGCACGATCCAGGACCGGGCGCCCGACCCGAGCACCGCGTCCTCGCCGGCCGCCTTCGTCCGCCCGTACGCGTTGAGCGGCGCCAGCAGATCCGTGACCTCGTACGGCGAAGTCGCGTCACCGGCGAAGACGTAGTCCGTGGACACGTGGATGAGCGGCACCCCCCGCGACGAGCACGCCGCGGCGAGCACGCGGGGTCCGTCGGCGTTCACCGCGAACGCCCGCTCCTCGTCGGTCTCCGCCGCGTCCACCGCGGTGTAGGCCGCCGCGTTGATCACCACCGGCGACGTCCCCGCCGCCCGCGCCCGGTCCGCCAGCTCGGTCACCGCGGCGACGACCTGACCGGTGTCGCGCACGTTCAGCTCCGACGACGACGGGGTCGCCGCATCCGGCGCCAGCGCCGCGATGTCCTGCCCCAGCTGGCCGGATCCGCCCGGTACGAGAACGCTCAGCACCGTCATTCCCCCGCGCGGTTCTTCAGCGGCTCCCACCACGAACGGTTTTCGCCGTACCACGCGACAGTGTCCGCCAAACCGTCCTCAAAGGACATCCGCGGCGCGTAACCGAGTTCCTGCGAGATCTTGGCGATGTCCACCGAGTACCGGCGGTCGTGCCCCTTGCGGTCCTCGACCGGCTCGACACTCTTCCAGTCGGCGTCGACGGCCGTCAGCAGCCGCTCGGTCAGCTCGCGGTTGGTCAGTTCCGTGCCACCGCCGATGTTG
This sequence comes from Amycolatopsis speibonae, assembly GCF_042647925.1. Lineage (NCBI taxonomy): Bacteria > Bacillati > Actinomycetota > Actinomycetes > Pseudonocardiales > Pseudonocardiaceae > Amycolatopsis > Amycolatopsis speibonae. The sequence goes on along the minus strand of NZ_JBHRWK010000029.1, from coordinate 91,761 downwards.
TAGACCTCGCCCGGCCTGCCGCCGTCGGCGACGAGCTGGATCCCGCGGCAGTGGTCGTCCACGTGCAGCCAGTCACGCACGTTGAGCCCGTCGCCGTACAGCGGGACCTTCTTGCCGTCGAGCAGGTTGGTCACGAAGAGCGGGATGACCTTCTCCGGGAACTGGTACGGACCGTAGTTGTTCGAGCACCTCGTGACACAGACGGGCAGTCCGTGGGTACGGAAGAAGGAACGGGCCAGCAGATCCGAGGACGCTTTCGACGCCGAATACGGCGAATTCGGCTCCAGAGCGTGGTCTTCGCTCCAGGATCCCTCGTCGATCGAGCCGTAGACCTCGTCGGTGGACACATGGACGAACTTCCCGACCTCGGCCTCGAGCGCGGCCTGCAGCAGGGTCTGCGTGCCGAGCACGTTGGTCAGCACGAAGTCGGCGGCCCCGGCGATCGAACGGTCCACATGGGACTCGGCGGCGAAGTGGACGACCAGGTCGACGCCCCGCATCAGCTCGCTGACCAGCGCGGCGTCACAGATGTCGCCCTTTTCGAACCGATAGCGCGGGTTCTTGCGCACCGGCTCCAAGTTCGCTTCGTTGCCCGCGTAGGTGAGCTTGTCGAGCACGATCAGCTCCGCGTCGGCCATGCTCGGGTATGCCCCCGTCAGCACCTGCCGGACGTAATGCGAACCGATGAACCCGGCACCCCCGGTGACCAGCACCCGCATCCCGCGATCCTCCCTTTACGACTTCCCGGCCGGCCGAGTGTGTCACGACCGGGGCAACCTTTCACCAGCCTACGGACGTCTAACAGGGGGATCAGTAGAGTCATGGACGAGGCACGCGTGTGCCCTGGGGAGATTCGTGGAGGACCGCACGTGACCGAGTGGCCCGGGCCACCCATTCCGGCACGCCGCGGCGGCGTCGCGGTGCTCGCCCGTCGTGGGGTGAAGGTCGTGTTCAGCCTGGTCTCGATCACGATCCTGACGCTGACCTGGTGGGGCTGGCAGTCCATCGGCGACCTGTCGCAGGGCTTCGCGACCACGAACATCTTCGAAGACGATGGCCACCCACCGGCGAAACCGCTGGACGGCGCGATCGACATCCTGCTCGTCGGCCAGGACAGCCGCACCGACGCGCAGGGCAACCCGCTGCCGCGCGAGGTCCTCGACATGCTGCACGCCGGCGTCGCCGACGGTGAGCGCCAGACCGACACGATGATCCTGGTGCACATCCCCCAGAACGGGAAGAAGGCGGTCGCGTTCTCCTTCCCCCGTGACTCGTGGGTCGAGATCACCGGTGGTTTCGGCAAGCACAAGCTCAACAGCGCGTACGTGTACGCCTACAACGACACGTCGAAGACGCTGCAGCAGCAGGGCAACTCCAACCTCAAGGACGTCGACGCCAAGGCCAAGGACGCCGGCCGCAAGAACCTGATCGCGACGCTGGAGAAGTTCATCGGCAAGCCGAAGATGATCGACCGGTACGCCGAGGTGAACCTGTCGAGCTTCTACGAGATCACGAAGGCGATCGGCGGCGTCGAGGTCTGCCTGAACGGCCCGGTCAAGGAACGCAAATCCGGCGTGGACCTGCCTGGCGGGAAGCAGACCATCGAGGGGGTCCAGGCGCTCGCGTTCGTCCGCCAGAGGTACGACCTGGAGAACGGCGACCTCGACCGGATCGCGCGCCAGCAGGCCTTTCTGTCCGGGCTGGCGAACAAGGTCCTCTCCTCCGACGTCCTGATCAACCCGGCGAAGATCTCGAACCTGATCGACGCGGTGAGGAAGTCGGTCGTGCTGTCGGCGGGCTGGGACCTGCCGGAGTTCGCCGCCCAGATGCGCGGGCTGACCAGCGGGAACATCGAGTTCCACACGATCCCGACCCAGGGCGTCGCGACCATCGGCGGCGCGTCGGTGCTCCGGGTGGACCCGGCAGAGGTCCAGGCCGAGATCAGCCGCCTGACCTCCGACGGACAGACCGCGCCCACCGACACCCCGGCCAAGCTGCCGGGCGCGGAGGCGGTGACCGTCGAACTCTTCGACGGCTCCGGTTCGCCCACCGTCGCCACCGAGACACGGAATCTCCTGCAGGGCAAGGGTTTCAAACTCGCCGCCGACACCAAGCTCAGCACCCGCAACTCGACGGTCATCCGGCACGCGCCGGGCGACGAGGCCGGGTTGGCCCTGATCAAGCAGGTCTTCGGCACCGCGGTGCAGACCGAAGCGGATCGCGACGTCGCCCCCGGCAAGGTGCGGATCCTGCTCGGCAAGGACTTCAAGGGCGCTCCCGCCGGCGCCGAGACCACGACCCCGCCGAAGTCGCCGCCCGCTTCGAAGCCGGCTCCGCCGCCTTCCAGCACTCCGGCGGCGCCCACTTCGGCGCCGATCGTCGCGGGCGATGTGCCCTGCGTCAATTAATCTCCGGGTACTCAGCGTGGCCGACCTCAAGGTGGCCTAGCCTTCTCCTACGATCGGACTGACGGGCAGCGACGGGGGAGGTGAACAGGGATGGACAGCGAGGACAAAGCCGCCAACGAACAATCCGGACAGTTGGACGCCGAAGATCCACAGCCGGAAGAGGCCACCACGTCGGACACCGAGAGTGACGAAAAGCCCCGGTTCATCCCGACGCCGTACCCGCGGAATCCGCTCCCTCAGCCGTCCGCCCCGCCCGAGGACAAGGACGAAGACGAAGCGGTTTCGGGTGTGCTGGCCATTCCCGAACGCCCGCTGCGCCGCTTCGGCCGGTACACCCGCCGGATCGCGCTCGGCCTCGTGTCGCTGCTCGCCCTCGGCACGACGGGTTACGCGTACGTCACCAAGGACCAGCTGCAGAACAACGTCCCCACGACGAACGCCCTGAGCAAGGCCGACGATCCCGCCGCGCCGCCCGCCGACGACGGCGCGAACGACATCCTCCTGGTCGGCAGCGACGCGCGGACCGACGCGCAGGGCAATCCGCTGCCGCTGAAGGTGCTCAAGGAACTGCGCACCGAGGAGAAGGCGGGCATCAACACCGACACCATCATCATCCTGCGCATCCCGAAGAACGGCGGGAAACCGTCGGGCGTCTCGATCCCGCGCGACACCTGGACCGACATCCCCGGCCGCGCCCCGAACAAGATCAATTCGGCGTACGGCGTCGCGAAGGCCAACTACGCGAACGCGCACCGCGGCGAGTCCGACCAGGCGAAACTCGAACGCGATTCCGACCAGGAAGGCCGCAAGGCGCTGGTCCAGACCGTTCAGGACCTGACGAAGATCCGCATCGACCACTACGCCGAGGTCAACCTGCTCGGGTTCTATCTGCTGACCGAGGCGCTGGGCGGCGTCAAGGTCTGCCTGAACCACTCCACCGAGGACAAGGATTCCGGCGCGAACTTCCGGCGCGGCGAACAGACCGTGTCGGGCGGCGAGGCGCTTTCCTTCGTACGGCAGCGGAAGAACCTGCCGCGCGGCGACCTCGACCGCATCGTGCGGCAGCAGACGTTCCTGTCCTCGGCACTGAACCAGGTTCTCTCGGCGGGCACGCTGACCAGCCCGTCGACGATGAGCGGCCTGATGGACGTCGTGCACCGGTCGATCGTCCTCGATGAAGGTCTGGACCTGCTGGAGTTCGCGCAGCAGGCGAAGGGGATCGCGTCGGGCGACCTGACGTTCACGACCATCCCGGTGGTGAACATCAACGGCCGCAGCGCGGACGGTCAGAGCATCGTCGAGATCGACGCCGCCGCCGTGCGGAGCTTCGTCTCCGGGCTGGTCGGCCGGGGCGGTGGCGGCGGGGCCGCCGGCGCGGCTCCCGTGCTCGCCGCGTCGAGCGTTCCCTGCGTGAACTAGCGTTGGGGGCGTGAGCCTCACCGAACTGCTGCTGCGGCCCCTGCTCGGGTCGCCCGCGAAACCGCTGATCACACACTACGACGACAAGCAGGGCAGCCGGGTCGAGCTGTCTGTGGCGACCACGGTGAACTGGGCCGCCAAGACGGCGAACTGGCTGGTCGACGAATTCGACGTCGAGCCAGGGGACGAGGTCGCGGTGGTGCTGCCGTCGCATTGGCAGACCGCCGGTGTCCTGCTGGGCGCGTGGTGGTGCGGCGCCAGGGTGATGACGGAGACCGCGGGCGCGCGGGTGGCTTTCGTCGCGCCGGGCGGCGTCTCCGAGGCAGCCGCGACGGCCGTCGTCTCGCTGCATCCGATGGGTCTCGGGCTGCCCGCCGGTTCCGTGCCCGACGGAGCGCTGGACTACCTGACCGAGGCCAGGCTTTCGGGCGACCAGTTCAGCCCGCTGTTCCCCATCCCCGGTGACACTCCGGCGCTGGGTTCGTCCACTGTGGATGAAGTGCTGGCCGAGGCCCGCTCCCGCGCTTCCGATGCGGGACTGTCCTCCCAGGACCGCGTGTTGTCCACTGTGGAATGGTCCGACGAGGACGGGATCCTCGCGGGATTCCTGACGCCGCTCGCGGCCGGTGCGCATCTGGTCCAGGTCACCGACGCGGATCCGGCCAAACTCGCTTCCCGGCGCGAAGCCGAGCGGACGACCGCGGATCTCCCCTCCTGAAGCGCGATGAAGGGGCCTTTCATCGCAAATTTTGCGATGAAAGGCCCCTTCATCGCACTGGGTCAGGCGTCCTGAAGCTGCTTCGCCTCACGCTTGCGTCCGAAGAGCACGTGGTCGAGCGACAGTTTGCCGGCGTTGAAGCCGATCGCGAGCCCGGCCACCGCCAGGACGAGGACGAGTTCGTAACCGCCCTGACCGGTCAGTCCGTTGTCGAGGTGCACCGAGAGCAGGGCGCCGACGGAAACCACGACGAAGCCGATGCCCACCAGCGGCGTCAGGAAACCGACGATGAACAGGATCGAACCCACGATCTCCACCGCGATCGCGAAGATCGCCGCGAGCGTGGGCAGCGGGATTCCGGTCTGCTCGAAGAACTTCGCGGTGCCGTCGATCCCGTTTTCCCACTTCTGCAGGCCGTGTGCGAGGAAGACCACACCGACACCGATCCGGCCCAGCAGGAGGGCGACATCCTTGAAACGAGCGAACATCGGGTCTCAGCTTTCTGGTCGGTGAATATTCAACTTACCGAGATCACGGTAAGGCACCGGGCGCCCCGGGCGGCACCTCCGGAGCGTGATCGACAGGTACCCGACAGGAACCGGACCCGGTCGGCGGCATGTCCTCTGTGGAAGGTCGTGGGCGTCATTCCCCCGTACGGCGCCGTTGTCCCGGGCGCCCGACGGGCAGAATCTCCTGCGTGATGGATGAACGTCTGATCGGCCTTTGGTCGGACCGCATGCTGTACCCGAGCGATGTCGAGTCCGCCGAACTGGCGTTCCGCGGCGACGGCTCCGGCTGGCTCTACTGGTCGAGCTGGAGCACCGAGTTCACAGTGTCGCGCTACACGTGGGCGGCGTTCACCCCGGGCGCCCTGGTCCTGAAATTCCATCGCACCGTCAACGGCACGTGGTCGATCGAGGACGGCATCACCAGGCACGACGTCGAATCCGACAAGAAGGAAGAAGCCGTGATCGAGGTCGGCTACGGGATCACGCCCGGCGCAGACCCGTTCGGCAACCCGGTGACCCTGCTCTCCTTGGATCGTCCGCTGGACGACCACCTCGCGGGCTCGCGGTTCGCGTGGGCCGAGAAGCCGGAATCGCTCAGCGACCCGTCCGCCGATGCTCCGCGGCCAGGTCCGACCAGCCCCCACTGACGGCCAGCAGCGTGAGCACCCGCTCGGCCTGCTCGGCGAACCCGGCCAGATCCGCGTGCAGCAACGCGATCCGCTCGGCGTCGAGCGGGACCTCGTCGTCGGCCCACAGCTCGATCACCGTGCTGACCGTCCACACGAGGAACTGGATGATCCGGATGAACTCCTCCGACGGCTCGTCGACGGCGCCGCGATACCCCGTCTCGATCTCGTCGCAGGCCGCGACCAGCTCACGCAGCGGCTTGACGACGTCGGCCGCCGTCCCGTCCCACGCGGCCGACGGCCACGTGCGATCCCCGAGCTCGAGCCACAACCGCCAGCCGGCGATCAGCTCGGCCTCGTCGTGCGGTGTCCACGACACCGAAGCGAACCAGAACATCCTTCGAGAGTGACACCGGCGGTCCATGATCGCCGTACTTCCGTGAAGCATCTCACCGGCGCACTCCCCCGGACCGCAATCCGTCACCTACTTGCGCACGGCTCGCCCACCGCCGGTTTCGCGTGACCAGACGGCGAACTCGCGTGATCGGGGACCGAACTCACGTGATCGGACGGACGACACTCGGCCATCCGGCCGCGGGCGTGTTCCGCACCCAATCACGCGAGTTCGCCGCTCAAACACGCGACCCTGGTCCGCAATTCGTCCTCTGGTTGCGATAGTTGCACGCGCAAGGACCGCAACCCGTCCTCTGCTTGCGTCGGCCCCTAAGTACGTGAAGGCCCCCTTCATTGCGCCTGGCGCAATGAAGGGGGCCTTCACGTACTTAGCAGATTCAGCCCTTGAGCAGGGCGCGCGCCATGACCATGCGCTGGATCTGGTTGGTGCCTTCGTAGATCTGGGTGATCTTCGCGTCGCGCATCATGCGCTCCACCGGGAAGTCGCGCGTGTAGCCCGCGCCACCGAAGAGCTGCACCGCGTCCGTCGTCACCGACATCGCGATGTCCGACGCGTACGCCTTCGCGGCCGCGGCCATGTAGCCGCCACGCTTGTCGCCACGCTCGGTCGCCGCGGCGGAGGCATAGACGAGGTTCCGGGCGGCCTCGATCTTGATGCCCATGTCGGCCAGCATGAACTGGACGCCCTGGAACTCCGAGATCGCCTTGCCGAACTGCTTGCGCTCCTTGACGTACGCGATGGACGCGTCGAGCGCGCCCTGCGCGATGCCCAGCGCCTGCGCGCCGATGGTCGGGCGGGTGTGGTCGAGGGTGCGCAGCGCGGTCTTCAGGCCGGTGCCGGGCTCGCCGATGATGCGGTCGGCCGGGATGGTGCAGTTCTCGAAGTGGATCTCGCGGGTCGGCGAGCCCTTGATGCCGAGCTTCCGCTCCTTCGAGCCGACAGTGAAGCCGGGGTCGTCCTTGTGCACGACGAACGCGGAGATGCCGTTGGCCTTCTTCTCGGCCTCGGGGTCGGTCACCGCCATCACGGTGTACCAGGACGATTCACCCGCGTTGGTGATCCAGCACTTGGTGCCGTTCAGCACCCAGTGGTCGCCGTCGAGCTTCGCGCGGGTGCGCATCGAGGCGGTGTCCGAGCCGGCTTCGCGCTCCGAAAGCGCGTACGACGCCGAGGCCTCGCCCGAGGCGATCGACGGCAGTACGAGCTTCTTGAGGTCTTCCGACGCCGAAAGGATGATCGGCACCGTGCCCAGCTTGTTCACCGCCGGGATCAGCGACGCCGACGCGTCGACACGCGCGACCTCTTCGATCACGATGCAGGCGGCGATGGCGTCCGCGCCCTGACCGTCGTAGGCCTCTTCGATGTGCACGGCGTTGAAACCCGACTTGACCAGCGCGTTGTACGCCTCGATCGGGTAGCGCTCGTCCTCGTCGACCTCGGCCGCGTACGGCTCGATCTCCTTCTCCGCGAGGGCACGCACCGCGGCCCGCAGCTCCTCGTGCTCCTCGGCAAGCTGGTACAGACCCGGGCCGTCAGACACCTTCGTCACCTCTTCTAACCGCGTTTGGGAGTTTGACCGATGTTAGCGCTCGTTCACATTCTGCGACATCGCGAGCGCTTGTGTCTTTGACCGCAAAGTCCGTACGTTCGGGTGATGCAGCTCACTCCGCTCCCCCGGTCGCTCGACTATCCCGAGGTCCCCGTCGGTTCGGTCCTGGCCGGAGCCGCTGCTCGCTGGGGCTCCCGCACGGCCTTCGCCCACGGAGACCGGAGCCTCACCTTCTCCGAGACGTACAGCGCGGCCTGCCGGTTCGCGAACGCTCTGCGTGCCGAGGGCATCGGCCGGGGCGACGTCGTGGCCCTCCACCTGCCGAACTGCCTGGCTTACCCGATCGCGTACTACGGGACGCTGCTCGCGGGGGCCACCTTCAGCCCGGCGAACCCCCTGCTCCCGCCGGACGACCTCGCCTTCCAGCTGGCCGACGCCGGTGCGGTCGCCGCCGTCACCGTCGGCCCTGTCGCCCGGGTGCTCGCTTCGGTCCGTGATCGGACCTCGGTCCGGCTGAGCATCGTCGTTCACCCGCCCGAAGCGGTGAGCGAGGGTGAAGTCGAGTTCACGGAGTTCCACTCCGGTCACTCCGACGAGCGGCCGGACGTCGAGATCGACATCTACCGCGATCTCGCCCACCTGGCGTACACCGGCGGCACCACCGGCCGCTCGAAGGGTGTCTGCCTGCCGCACCGGAACGTCGTGGTCAACAGCCTGCAGAGCTCCTGCTGGCGGCTGGGCGCGCTCCCCGCTGTCGACGCGTCGGGCGAAGTGATCGTCGTGCAGCACGGAAGCCCCGACGAATGGCCGTCCAGGATCGGCACCGGGATCGCCCTCAACCTGACGCCGTGGTTCCACGCGATGGGGACCATCGCCGCGCTCAACGTCCCGCTGCTCGACGGCGCCACCATCGTCCTGCACGACCGCTTCGACCCCGCCGCGTACGTGGCCGACGCCGAGCTGCTGCGGGTCACCACCATCGGCGGGGCGCCCGCGCTGTTCGCCGCGCTGCTCGCCTGCCCCGAATTCCACACGGCCGACCTGTCCTCGGTGCTGACCATCGGCTCCGGCGCGGCGCCGATGAACCACGAGATGATCCGCGCCCTGCAGAACCGTTTCCCCGGCGTGCTGGTCATCGAGGGCTACGGGCTCACCGAGGTCACCATGGGCGCCGTCATCGCGCCGTCCTATCGCTCCGCCGTCCGGAAGGTCGGCTCGGTCGGCCTGCCGCTCCCCGACACCGAGATCAAGATCGTCTCGGCCGAAGGTGGCGAGGATCCGTTGCCCGCCGGGGAAAGCGGTGAGGTGTGCCTGCGTGGCCCGCAGGTGATGACCGGCTATCGCCACCGGCCCGAGGAGACCGCGGCCGCGCTCGTCGACCGCTGGCTGCACACCGGCGACATCGGCGTTCTCGACGAGGACGGCTATCTGTCCATTGTGGATCGCAAGAAGGACATGCTGCTGTACAAGGGATACAACGTCTTCCCTCGCGAACTCGAAGAGCTGCTGATCACTCTGCCCGGCGTCACCGCGGCGGCCGTCGTCGGCAAACCGGACACCGAGGTCGGTGAACTGCCGGTCGCGTTCGTGGTCCGCAGCGACGAGAACGTCACCGCCGAACAGCTCCTGGAAGCCGTCGGTGCTCGTGTCCTGCCGTACAAACGGCTGCGGGCGATCCACTTCGTCGACCAGATCCCGGTCTCGGCCGCCGGGAAGGTACTCAAACGGGAGCTGCGGAAGCAACTCGCCGAGTGATTCCCCGCATTTCGTCCTCTGAATGCGGTAGTTCGCCACCGAACCAGCGCATTCAGAGGACGAAATGTGTCAGCCTTCGACGCGTTTGCGCAGCGCGGCGTCCTTGTCCAGCACCAGCTGCTCCAGATCCGCCTGGAACCGCGCCATCTTCGCCTGCAGCCCCTCGTCGGACGCGGCGAGGATGCGCACCGCGAGCAGACCGGCGTTCCGTGCCCCGCCGACGGAAACCGTCGCGACCGGGACACCGGCGGGCATCTGCACGATCGAGAGCAGCGAGTCCATCCCGTCGAGGTACTTCAACGGGACCGGCACGCCGATCACCGGCAGCACCGTCGCCGACGCGACCATGCCCGGCAGGTGCGCGGCACCGCCGGCGCCCGCGATGATCACGCGCACGCCGCGCGAAGCGGCCGACGTCGCGTAGTCGAGCATCCGCTGCGGAGTGCGGTGCGCCGAGTAGACGCCGACCTCGTACTCGACGCCGAACTCGCCCAGCGCCTGCCCGGCCGCTTCCATCGTCGGCCAGTCCGAATCGCTGCCCATGATCAGGCCAACCTGCGGCGACATACTCAATTACTCCTAGTGGATCTCGTAGCCGTCGAGCCAGACGGCGTGGGAAAGCCAGTGCGCGGCGAGCAGCGCGCGGTCGCGCAGCTCCTCCATGCGTTCGCCCACGAGGTTGACGTGGCCGAGTTTGCGGCCGGGACGCTCTCCCTTGCCGTACAGGTGGACGCGGATGTCCGGGTACCGCGCGAACAGATGGTGCAACCGCTCGTCCGGCCCCATCTCCGGCGCCTCGGGAGCACCGAGGACGTTCGCCATCACACAGGCGGGGGCGATCAGGTCGGTCAGCCCGAGCGGGTAGTCGAGTACGGCGCGCAGGTGCTGTTCGAACTGCGACGTCCGCGAGCCGTCCTGCGTCCAGTGTCCCGAGTTGTGCGGGCGCATGGCGAGCTCGTTGACCAGCAGGCCTTCGTCGGTCTCGAACAGCTCGACGGCGAGCAGCCCGGTCACGTTCAGGGTGGCCGCGATCCGCAGCGCGAGGTCCTGCGCCTCCTGCGTGCGCGCGACGCTCAGCCCCGGCGCCGGAGCGAGCACCTCGGTGTTGATCCCGCCGGACTGCACGGTCTCCACCACCGGCCACGCCGCGCCCTGCCCGAACGGGGAGCGGGCCACCAGCGCGGACAGTTCGCGCCGCATGACGACCTTTTCCTCGACCAGCAAGGGGGTTCCGGCTTCGAGCAGTTCGGGGACGGTCTCGCGGGCCTGCTGCGCGGTGTCGAGCATCCAGACGCCGCGGCCGTCGTAGCCGCCCTGCGCCGCCTTGAGCACCACCGGCCAGGAGTGCTTGTCACCGAAGGAGAGCACATCGTCCACAGAGGACACTTCGGCGAAGTCGGGGCCAGGGATCTCGAGTCCGGCCATCATCTCGCGCATGACGAGCTTGTTCTGCGCCATCGACAGCGCGGCCGGATCGGGCCGGATGGTGACGCCTTCCATCGCGAGCGTCAGCAGGTGCTCGCCGGGGACGTGCTCGTGGTCGAAGGTCAGCACGTCGACCCCGGCGGCGAACGAGCGCAGCGCTTCGAGGTCGGTGTGGTGCCCGTGCACGACCTCGCCCGCGACGAGGCCGGCGGATTCGTTCTCCCCGGCGGCCAGCACGCGCAGGGACTGGCCGAGGGAGATCGCCGCCTGGTGGGTCATCCTGGCCAGCTGTCCGCCGCCCACCATGCCCACGATCGGAAGACCGGTTCGTTTGTCCATAACGAGGAGCAGATTACTTGGCCGCCACCGCCGCGACCTGGGCGGACCCGCGTCGCAGCTCCCGCACGGCCAGGCCTGTGATGGCGATCGCAGCGGCGAGGACGTAGACGTTGCCGAGCAGCGACCAGCCCAGCCCCCAGCCGAACTCGGTCTTCCCGCCGTTGGGCACGAACATGATCACCCCGCTCGCGAACAGCACCGCGACACCGGCGGCCGGGATCCACGATCGGCGCAGCACCAGCAGGACGAGCAGCGGCACCGTCCACACCCAGTGATGTGACCAGGACACCGGCGAGAGCAACAGCCCGTAGAAGGCGGTCACCAGCAGCGCGCCGACCTGGTCGCCACGACGGTGCAGGCGCACGACCAGCCAGACGGCGGGGACGGCCAGGACGGCGCCGATCGCGACGGCGACCGTCAGCGACCACGGCGCGAGTTCCGAAGCGCGGTTCACCAGGCCGTTGAGCGACTGGTTGAAGATCCAGTGCACGGAGCCGACCCGGCTGGGGTCGGTCGCCGATTCGGTCCAGAACCGGACGGCGTCACCGGGGATCACCGCGAACATCACGGCTTCGAGCACGCCGAACGTGCCGAGCGCCCGCAGCGCGTCCTTCCAGCGACCGGTGAACAGCAGATGCGGCACGAAGATCAGCGGCGTCAGCTTGATCGCGGCCGAGATCCCGATCAGCACCCCGGCCCAGCGCGAACCCCGGGCCGAAAGCACCAGGACGTCGAGGACGATCAGCGCCATCAGGATGAGGTTGATCTGGCCGAGGAAGATCGTCTTCCAGACCGGCTCCAATGCCAGCGCGCCCGCCGTGGCCAGCGGCAGCACCCACCATCGGGTGATGGGGGCACCGCAGGCGCGGGCGACGACGGAGATCACGGCGCTCAGGCAGACCAGCGAGAGCGCGCCGGCGACGCCCCAGGTCAGCCCGGCGGGGACGATCGCGAGCGGCAGGAACAGCGGCGCCGCGGCCGGGGTGTAGGTGAACGGCAGCAGCACCCACGGCGGCAACGTCGTCAGCGCTTCGCGGGTGTAGAGCGGCTCACCTTTCAGCAGGGTGAGGGCACCGGCGCGATAGACGGCACTGTCCGCGCCGAGGTGCCATTCGCCGAGCCAGGCGACGACGCCCAGCGCGAGCATGGCCAGCGCGAGCGCACCGGCCAGCGCGGCCCCGACGACCCGGGGCTCAGCCGCCGGACGCGACTTCAGCATGTTTGTCGCCGTCCCCCGCAGCGTCATCCCCCGTGCCCCGCTTCCGGCGCAGGTACCACCAGCGCCCGGCCAGCGCGACGGCCAGCACCAGCGGCATGAAGATGTACGCGCTGCCGAGGATGTTCTGCCACACCTTCCAGTGCAGCTCCACGTTGCGGCCGTTCGGCAAGATCAGCAGCACGCAGCTGATGAAGACGAAGAACACCGCGAAGGTGCCGAGCCAGCGTTTCCACGCGGTGGCGGGGGTGGTCTTCGGCAGGCGCGAGACCAGCAGGACGACCAGCGGCGCCACCCAGACCCAGTGGTGGGTCCAGGAGATCGGCGAGATCAGCAGGATCCAGAACGCCGTCACCAGCATCGCCGCGAGCGCCTGGCCCTTGCGATGGAACCGCAGCACCAGCCAGATCGCCGGAATCGCGAGCAGCGCGCCGATCCCCATCGCCGCCTTCGACGCCCAAGGCGCGAGTTCGGTGAAGCGGTTCATCAACGCGTTCAACGACTGGTTGCCCGCCCAGTGCACCGGGCCGATGCGGCCGGTGTCGGGCAGCGTGTAGGTCCAGTACCGGAACGCGTCGTGCGGGATGATCAGGAACATCAGGCCCTGCAGCACGATGAACGTGATGAGCCCGCGGATGGCGTCCATCCGGCGGCCGGTGATGAACAGATGTCCCAGGAAGACGATCGGGGTGAGCTTGATCGCGGCCGCGACGCCGACGAGCACCCCGCCCCAGCGGCTGCCCCTGGCCCCGATGACCAGGATGTCGAGCATCACCAGCGCCATCAGGATGATGTTGATCTGGCCGAGGAAGGTCGTGCGCCACACCGGCTCAAGACCGAGGAAGACCAGGAAGAACGCGATCGTGGACCGGGCGGGCGAGGCCCACCAGCGGGGGCCGTCGGTCGAGGGCTTCGGCAGCGCGCCGATGGCGATCCGGACGCACAGCGCCAGCGCGAGCAGCGAGACCGCGGTCAGGAGCCCCCAGGCGACCTGCGTCGGGACCAGCGCGAGCGGGATGAAGAACAGCGCCGCCGTCGGCGGATAGGTGAACGGCAAAAGCGCCCACCACGGCTCCACCGGAAGCGTGTTCGCGTCGTACAGCGGATCGCCGTTGAGCAGTGTCTCCGCACCGGCGCGGTACACCGCGCTGTCCACGCCCAGCACCCATTCGTGCTGCCATCCCCAGATACCGAAACCGATCGCGACCAGCGGGATCACCGACAGGATCAGGATCGATCTCGGCCGGACGGACAAGCGGGCGAGCGACCTCCGCAGCGACAGGCGATGCTGCGGGCGGCTCGCCGAAACGTCGCCGTTGGTGTCGGCGGGAACAGTCCGGGTCACGCAAACAGGAAATCATGAACCGGGTCTTCGCACCTCGACAGGGTCGCCCGTGACCAGGAGAACGTCCTGCGCTACCCCGTCAGGACCGCGCGAGACCGCTGAGGAGATCGCACGCCTGGTCGTAGGTCGCCGGGAGCCGGACGGCCGAAATCTGCGGACGACCGGTGTCACAGAGCTGGGCGTCCACCGAAAGCCGCTCGTTGAGCGCCCTTCGCAGCGCGACGCCGGACGAAGCGAGCCTCACGTCCTTCGGCACCAGCACGCCCGCGACGGACGGCCCGAGCGACGCGACGCTCTCCCCACCGTCGAAAACCTGCTTCAACGCGTCCGCGACCAGGATCATCCCGGTCAGCCGGGGCCAGCCCGCGACAGCGCTGAAGTCCATCGAGACCACGAGCAGGGTGTGCACCTCCGACACCGGCCGCTCCTCACGGCGGGCCTGGCGGTACAGCTCACTCAACCTGGTCCTCAGGTAGGCGGCGGTGGGCAGCCCGGTGAGCGGTTCGGTGACTTCGGTGTTCACGAGCTGATCGGTCGCGACGTCCGCCCACGCCAGCGCCGTCACCCGGAGTAACCGGGAAGGGGTCGTGTCGACATCGGGTGCGATGAAGCCGTCCACCGCGTCCGGGTCGGCGAGCACAGCGTGCAACGCCGCGAGATCCGCGAGCGTCTCCGCCAGCCCGGCACCCGCCGCGGCGCGTGCCCGGCCCAGTCCCGCGAGCGCGGTTTCCGCCACGTCGGCGGAAGCGACCCGGCCGTTCTTGATCACCGCCGCGCAGACGGCGTCGACCTCGGGGAGGCCCCAGTCACTGGGGAAACGCCAGCCCGCGGCCAAACTGGCTGTCCGCCAGCGGGCCCGCAGGGCGCGAAGAGAGCGATCTCGTTCGAACCGGTTCCAGGCGGCTTGCCCGTCGGGCGCACCAGTCGCCGGTACGTCCACTGCCCACCGCCCCTTCCGTTCCGGATCTTTTCGATCTTGCGATCGCTTCACGGTGGGGACGCCTGTCCACGTCGTGCGTGACGGCGTTTTCCAAGGATCTTTCCGAACTCTTCGGTAACCCGTCCCGGGTGAAGGCGTTGGGCCCTCCGGGTCATCGGCAGGGCCGCGAGGTGACGTGCGTCGCCCGTTCCGTCACACTGAGCGTGTTCGGGCGTTAGGAAGAGTAGACCCGCCTAACCCGCAGATGAAGGAGTCCCGTGTCCACCGTTCCCGCCGATCTCTCCGGTAAGAGTGACGCCGAGCTGATCGCCGAGGTGCGTGACGGGAAGATCGCGTCTTACGGAACGCTTTACGAACGTCACTCCGGCGCGGCGCACAATCTCGCCCGCCAGCTCGCCCGATCGAGTTCCGAAGCCGACGACCTCGTTTCCGAAGCCTTCGCGAAGGTGCTGGACACGCTGCGCGGTGGCAAGGGCCCCGATGCCGCTTTCCGCGCGTACCTGCTGACGGCGCTCCGGCACACGGCCTACGACAAGACGCGCAAGGACAAGCGCCTCGACCTGAACGAGGACATGTCCGACGTCGGCGGTGCCGTCGGCGAAGCGCTGACAGTCCCCTTCTCCGACACCGCCGTCGCCGGGCTCGAGCGCACGCTCGCCGCGAAGGCGTTCGCCCGGCTGCCCGAACGGTGGCAGGCGGTGCTGTGGCACACCGAGATCGAGGGACAGAGCCCCGCCGAGGTCGCACCGCTGCTGGGACTGACCGCGAACGGTGTCTCCGCGCTCGCCTACCGCGCCCGTGAGGGTCTGCGGCAGGCCTATCTGCAGGTCCACCTGGCCGAGAACTCCGGCGAACGCTGCCGCGCGAGCGCGGACAAGCTCGGCGCGTGGACTCGCGACGGGTTGTCCAAACGTGAACGTGCCCAGGTGGAGAGCCACCTGGACGAATGCGAGAAATGCCGCGCGCTGGCCGCGGAACTGGCCGACGTCAACACCGGTTTGCGCGGGATCATCGCGCCGATCGTGCTCGGTGGCGCGGCTCTCGGCTACCTCGCGACGACCGGGGCGGGCAAGGCGGGCGCGGTCACCGCGGCCGCGACGGCCGCCGCCGCGGGTTCGAGTTCGGGCGGGGCGGCCGGCGCCGCCGCGGCCGGACCGCGCCAGTTCGCCGGGGTGGCCGGATCGGGCGCGGCCATCGTCGCCGCCGTCGCGGTGGCGCTCGCCGCCGGTGGCGGCACCCAGGAGATCCCGGCGGCCGCGGCCGTCCCGCCGCCCGCCGTGGCGCCCGCTCCCAAACCGGTGATCCCTCCGGTCGTGCCGCCCGCGCCGCCTGTGCCTCCTCCTGCTCAGCCCGCACCTCCTGCACCCCCCGCACCTCCCGCACCTCCCGCGCCTCCCGCGCCTCCCGCGCCTCCCGCGCCTCCCGCGCCTCCCGCTCCGCCGGCGGAGCAGCCTCCTCCGGCTCAGCCGCCTCCGCCCGCCGAGCCGCCCGCGTCTTCGCCGGTGATCCCGGCACCCCCGGCGATGACCGCGTCGACCCCGCCCGGCGGTGTCCAGCTCAAGCCCGGCGAAGAAGCCGACCTGCCGATCACCGTGCGCAACGACGGCGGATCGAAGTCCGAGCCCGTGGCGGTGGCGCTGAACCTGCCGAAGGGCGTGAGTGCCGTTCCCACCGCCGGAGGCGGTGGCGCGATGGGCGTCAACGGTTTCCGGCAGCAGGCACCCGCTCCGATCGCGGTGAGCTGCCCGGGCGGCACCGGCACGGTGACCTGCAAGACCGGAACCGGCCTCGAACCGGGACAGTCCGCTGTGCTGACGTTCCGGCTGCTCGCCGACGACACGGCCGTGAACGGCAGCATGGTGACCGGTTCGGTGACGGCGGGCGCGCGGATCAAGGTGTCGGTCGCGGTGAAGGTCAAGGTGCCGGCACCGCCGCAGGACGATCTCACGCTCGCGGTCAAGACCGATGCGCTGTCGGCGTACCCCTGGAACCGCCATCCGCGGGTGCGGATCACGGTGACGAACACGGGCGAATCGACGAAACCGGTGACGGTCACCCTCGACCAGCGCTTGCTCTTCTCCTGGAGCGTGTCCGGTATCCGGTGCACTCCGACCGGCGGAGGCGCGTCATGCACTTCGCGCGGTTCGCTGACTCCGGGACGCCAAGCGAGCGTGTACGCCGTGTTGAAGAACCGCCCGGCGGAAAACGTCCCGTTGACGGTGAACGCCACCCTCGGCAGCGCGAAGGCAGGGCCTGAGCGGATCTACTTCGACTGCTGGCGCCACTGGTGTGACGACAACGGGCTGCTTCCGCCGACCACCGTGCCTTCGCTGCCTTCGGTCACTTCGAAGCCTCCAATCACTTCGCAGACTCCGAAGCCGGGACGACCTGGGTGGCCTTCGCCGTCGAAGAAGCCTTCGCCGTCGGCGACGCCTTCGGAACCGGCGAAGCAAGAGCCCACCCCGCCGGCCGCGACCACGAGCGCGCCGCCGCGACCGGGCAAGTCGAAGCCGACCACGTCGCCCGACGGAGTGGTGGATCGCGCCTTCGAGTAGCGTGCCCGCATGCTGGGGAGGCACCGGGAGCTGCTGCGGTTCGCCGTGGTCGGGGGCGCGAGTTTCGTCATCACGATGACGATCACCTACGGGCTGAAGTTCACCGTGCTGACCGACAAACCGGTGACCGCGCTGATGATCGGCGTGCTGGTGGCGACCGTTTTCTCGTACGTCGCGAACCGTGAATGGTCCTTTCGTTTCCGCGGCGGCCGTGAGCGGGCCCACGAGGCGACGCTCTTCTTCCTGCTCAGCGCGATCGCGCTCGGCCTCAACGCGCTGCCGCAGCTGATCTCGCGGCACGTGCTCGATCTGGAACAGCCGCATGTCGGGCTGCTGACGCAGGAGATCGCGGACTTCGTCAGCGGCGTGGTCATCGGGACCCTGCTCGGCACGGTGTTCCGATGGTGGTCGTTCAAGAAGTGGGTCTTCCCGGAGCCCGGCGCGCGGCCGCGGCTGGTGCGGGGCGACGGGCCACCTGCTACCGACATCTCCGAGGACTCGGCCGCCTGATCCGACCACTTTCCGCAGGTCAGAGCGCTCGGCGATACCAAAGGTCCCTTGCTTCCCCGGCGCGATCGGCGCCTGCTTTCGCGGTCTTGCTCAGTACAACTGAGGCGAAAGTTGAGGCCCTGGACTTTCGTCTCGCCGAAACACCCAAAGCGTCATATAACGTGCCGCCTATCCCCCTCCCGACCCATTCGGCGGCCTGTGCGAATTAGACTGACCGTGTGACCGTGGTCGAATCCGTCCTTTCCCGGACGCCCGAGCCGCTCCGATCCGTGCTGATCAAGCACCGCGAGCTGTTGAAGTTCGCGATCGTGGGCGGTACGACGTTCCTGGTCGACAACGGCGTCTGGTACCTGCTGAAACTCAGCGTGCTGGAGTCGAAGCCGACCACGGCGAAGGCGATCGCGATCATCGTCGCCACGATCGTGTCCTACATCCTCAACCGCGAATGGTCCTTCCGGACCCGTGGCGGCCGCGAGCGGCATCACGAGGCGGCGCTCTTCTTCGTGATCAGCGGGATCGCCGTGGTGGTCAACCTGATCCCGCTCTACGCGTCGCGCTACGTCTTCGATCTCGAAGTGCCGCACGTGACCCGGTTCGTCCAGGAGTTCGCGGACTTCACAAGCGGGTCGATCATCGGCATGTTCCTGGCGATGTTCTTCCGGTTCTGGGGTTTCAAGAAGTGGGTCTTCCCGGACGAGCTGGGCGAGCGGCGCCGGGACAGCGACGAGCCGGACGACGACGTCGTCCCCCTTCGCTGAGGACGTCCTTGGTTCCGGAGCGGAACACCACGCGCCCGGCGGCGGACGATCCGGCCTCACCCTGCATCCCGACGGTTCGGTGTCCGTGGCGGACAACGGGCGAGGCACCGCCACCCGCGTCGATGAGCAGGGGCAGACCGCGAAGAAGCCGATCATGTCGACGAAGGATCTGAGGTTCTTCGACTTCCCCGACGCCCAGCTGCTTCCCGATGGCCACCCGCGCCGGGGAATGTCCGTCGTCGCGGCGCTGAGCGATTGGCTCGTCCATACCAACCGGCGCCATGAGGGTTCGTGGACCCAGCGCTACGAACACGGCGTCCCGGTCACCGACCTGATCCCGATCGCCGAGGACGGCACGACCGGGACGACCGTCCTTTTCCACCCGCAGGAGGACCTGCGCACGGCCGCTCAGCCGTCGGCAAGCACGCTGAAGCGATGGGCGGGGTCATGGCCGCAACTGTCCACCGAGACGCTTGACCGGCGGATCGGCTGACTTCTCGAACTTATACTTGTCAAAAGACATGTGATTGTCTAGGGTCATCCATATCAACGTTCCTTCACTGATGACGCCGGCCGGGTTCGTACGGTCGAGCGGGACGAATCCGAGGTGATCGCCAAGCGCGAAGAGGACCGCATCCGGTTCGGATGACGGTTGAGCCTTTTCCCGTCTTGGCGGGGACCCGGGCTGCTTTCGAGCACAGCTGCTTTCGAGCACTGCCCTGCGTCCTTCGCGTTCCCTCGTTTCTTCCAGTGAATGGACCCTTTTCTTGAGCACCGCTCTCGGCGCGCCTCCGCGCGCCCGAAACACCCTTGCCCTCGTCGGGCTCTTCGCCGCCGTTTTCCTGGCGATGCTCGACGCCCAGGTCGTCGCGACCGCCCTGCCGCGAATGGTCGGCGAACTCGGCGGCGCCACGTCGTTCGCCTGGGTCACCACCGCCTACCTGCTGGCGGGCAGCGTCAGCGCGCCCGTCTACGGAAAACTCGGCGACCTCTTCGGCCGCAAACGTGTCGTTCTCGTCGCGATCGCGCTGTTCGTCCTCGGCTCCCTCGCCTGCGCGCTCGCGCCGACGATGCCGCTGCTGATCGCCGCCCGCGTCCTGCAGGGCATCGGCTCCGGCGGCCTGTTCGTCGCGGTCGCCGCGATCATCGGCGAACTGTTCCCCGGTCGCGAAGGTGCCCGTTATTTCGCCTGGTTCTCGCTCTGCTTCGCCGGTTCCTCGCTGGCGGGCCCTGTCGTCGGCGGCTTGCTGACCGACCTCGCCGGCTGGCGGTCGATCTTCGGACTCAACGTGCCGATCGGACTGGTCGCGCTCGTCGTCGTCGCGCGCTTCCTGCGGCTCGAACGACGCCGGACGGCCGCACCGTTCGACTTCGCGGGCATCGTCGTCCTGTCCGGCGCGATCGTCGGCCTGACTCTGGCGACACCTTTGTCGGCGTCGATCGGCGCGGTGCTGCTCGTCGCTTTCCTGGTCATCGAACGCCGGGCGGCGGAACCGGTGATCCCGCTTCGGCTGTTCCGCGCCAGGATGTTCGGCCTGAGCGTGCTGGCCAGTGCCGCGGCCGGGTTCGTCTTCCTCGGTTCGGTCAACTATCTGGCGCTCTTCCTGCAGACCGCGGGCGGCGCCGGGCCTTCGGCAGCCGGGCTCCTGCTGCTGCCCATGACGCTCGCGGTCGCCGCGTCGTCGATGGTCGCGGGCCGGATCATCGCCAAGACCGGCGCCTACCGCTGGGCGCCGATCCTCAGCATGACCCTCGGCCTCGCCGCCGCCCTCGCGATGTCCACAATGGACGAAACGACACCGTTGCCGCTCGTCGTCGGCTATCTCGTCGTGTTCGGCGGGGCGGCCGGGCTCAACATGCAGGTGCTTTCCATGGCGGCCCAGCAGAACGTCGCCCGGACCGATCTCGGCGCCGTTTCCGCGACCGTCGGCTTCCTGCGGTCCCTCGGCACCACCGCCGGGCTGACCGTTTTCGGCGCGGTGTTCACGAACGCCTTCGCCACCGGCAGTCCCGCCGGGTACGCCTCCGCGCTCAACGGCGTGTTCTGGGTGATGGTCCCGGCCCTGGTGATCGGCCTCGCCGCTTCCCTCTTCCTGCCGCGCGTTTCGTTGCGGCGCAACCACTGAAGGAGTTCTACGATGATCCTCGTTCTCGGTTCCACCGGCAAGATCGGCCGCGAACTCGTGCCCGCGCTGCTGGACAAGGGCGCTCGCGTACGCGCCCTGACACGCGACCCCGCCCGCGCCCGGATCGATCCGCGCGCCGAAGTCGCCGCCTGCGATCTCGACGCCTTCGACCCCGCGCTGCTCGACGGCGTCGAACGCGTCTTCATCCTGACCTCCGGGCATGGCTCGGACCCGCTCGCCCAGGAGCAGGCCGTGCTCAAGGCCGCTTCCGGTGTCGCGCATGTCGTCAAACTCTCGACCACCGGCGTCCACTTCGGACAGACAGACCCGATCTCCCTGGTGCACACCGCGGCCGAGCGGGCCGTGCGCGAGGCCGGGCCGGAGTGGACGATCCTGCGTCCCGGCACGTTCATGGACAACCGGTTCGCCTGGCTGACCGCCGTGCGTGGCGACGGGATCATCCGCGTCCCCGAAGGCGATCCGGCGTCCGCATTGGTGCACGTCCGCGACATCGCCGAAGTCGCCGCGACCGTGCTGACCACCGACGGGCACTCGGGCCGGACGTACCCGATCACCGGTGGCGAAGCCCTCACTACGCGGCGGCAGGTCGAAATCCTCGGCGACGCCCTCGGCCGGACGCTCACCTACGTCGAAGAGCCCGAAGCCGACGCGCGTGCGCGAATGCTCGGCTTCGGCTGGCCCGCTTCGGCGATCGACGGGATCTTCGAGCTCAAACGGCAGTCCGCCGGGAACGAGGAGATCGTGTTCGGCACCGTCCGCGAACTTCTCGGCCGGGCACCGCTGACGTTCGCGGACTGGGCCCGAGAACACGCCGGCGCCTTCGCCTGACCTTCGGCCCCTTTCTCCGTGAAGGCCTCCTTCCCTACCTTGAGGGTAGGGAAGGAGGCCTTCACGGACTTTGGATCCCCGCCTGCGCCGAAAGGGTTAATGACTTGGGCGGATCCCCTCGATACGCGACACTCATCAGGCGTTTAATTCTCGCCGGTCCGCTGTCCGGACCACGCGTTGTCCGCGACCGGCCCTCTCGCTAACGTGCCGCGTCGGGGAGACAGGGGGAGCCCGTATGAACGAACGCCTTCGCGTGCTCGTGGTCGACGACCATCCGCTGTTCCGGTTCGGGGTCTGCACCCTGCTCGCCAACGAACCTCAAGTCGACGTGGTCGGCGAGGCGGCGAGCGGGGCGCACGCGATCAGCGCGGCGAGCGCTCTCGGACCCGACGTCGTGGTCATGGACCTGCATCTGCCCGACATCAGCGGCGCCGAGGCGACCCGGCACATCGTCGCCGAACGGCCGGACGTGGGTGTGCTCATGCTGACGATGGCGGACGAGAGCGAATCCGTTTTCTCCGCGATGCGTGCCGGGGCGCGCGGATATCTGCTGAAGGACGCCGAGCCCGACGAAATCATCCGCGCGGTTCACGCCGTCGCGAGGCGCGAGGCGATCTTCGGGCCGGACATCGCGACGCGGGTTCTCGGCTTCTTCAACCACGGTCAGCCGAACACGGACACGGTGTTCCCGGAACTGACCGTCCGCGAGCGAGAGGTCCTGTCGCTCATCGCCGGCGGGCACAGCAACACCGTCATCGCCAGCACCCTGTGCCTCAGCCCGAAGACCGTCCGGAACCACATTTCCAACGTGTTCAGCAAACTCCACGTCACGGACCGCGCGGAAGCGATCGTGCGCGCCCGCGAAGCCGGGCTTGGCCGTTGAAAACGCCGCGTTGAAAAAGCGACCCCGATAAGGGCGGCTTTTCGGGCAATTTCGGGACCGGAGTCCCATGCGCCCGGGACACCTCACCCGGCAGGGTGAGGGGTGCGAGGGGTGGGACCCTCGCACCGTTCGAGGGGAATGGGAATCACATGTTCGAACCGAACAGGACACCTGTGGTCGTTCGCGCCACCGATCCGATACTGCACAACGGCGTCTGCGTGACGCTGCGCTCCCGTGACGACGTCTGGCTGGTGGACGGGGAGACCGCCGACCCGTCCATGGTGGCCCTCCTGGTCACCGACCGTCTCGACGAAGCCATGACGCAGCTGCTGTCGGCACTGCACCACCAGGGGTTCACCCGCATCGTGCTCATCGCGGGTGAAGTCGACGACAACGAGATCCTCGGCGCCATCGAGCACGGCGTCTGCGCGGTCGCCCGCCGCTCGGAGGCGGGCGCCGACGTCCTGGTCCGGCTGATCAAGGCGGCCGCCGCCGGGGAAGGCGCGCTCCCGCCCGACCTGCTCGGCAGGCTCCTGCACCGGGTCTCGCGGCTGCAACGTCAGGTCCTGCAGCCGCGCGGCCTGCATCTGGGTGGCATGAGCAGCCGGGAAACCGAGGTGCTCAAGCTGGTCGCGTCGGGGTTCTCGACGCAGGAGATCGCCGACCAGCTCTGCTATTCGCAGCGCACGGTGAAGAGCATCCTGCACGACGTCACCAACCGGTTCCAGCTCCGGAACCGGTCGCACGCGGTGGCTTACGCACTGCGTGAGGGATTGATCTGACGCCGTGATCACCCAGGTCGACGAGGCGCTGTGCCGGCTCATCGCGCCTCATCTGCCGGAGGGGACGGTGGTCCGCCTGGATCCGCCGAAACCCACCTGGCAGACCGAGACGCCGGTGTCGACCGTCGATCTGTTCCTCTTCGCCCTGCACGGCGCCGGTCCGGGAACCGGCGCCGTGCGGGCGAAGCGCTGCGAACTGTCCTATTTGATCACCGCGCGGGCGGACAAGGTCCGGGACGAGCACACCCTGCTCGACCGCTCGTTGCGGGTGCTGCTCGGGACCGAGTTCCTCCTGGTCGACGAGCAACCGCTCCGGCTGGCCATCGGGAAGACCGATCCGACCGGGCTGTGGGTCGGCCTCGGCCTGCCCGCCCGCGCGGCGTTCGTCGTCACGGTCACGGCGGAGTACCGAGACTGAGCACCGAGGCACGCCGCAGGACCACCCCGCCGATGGACGCCAGCTGCGCGCCGAAGAGCTCGCACCATTCGGCCGCGGTCTCGGGCGGGCCGCAGTCGCCTGCCCGCCGGGCCCAGCCCGCGCGCACTTCGAGGCGGTAGCCGAGCATTCCGGTCAAGGTCAGCCCGTTCCGGTCGGCGCCGACCCCGCACGTGCCCCGGTAGACCCAGCTGCCCGGGGGCTGGAACACGGCGGTCTCCTGGACGAACCGGTGTCCCGCCGCCGCGGTGACGGTCGCGACCGGGGTGTCGATCCCGCTGACGAACAGGCCCTTCGAAAGCAGGTCGAGGGCTTCGGCCTCCATCCGCTCCACCACACCGGGCGGACGACGGCACGCGTAGAGGTCGCCGTCGAAGGACAACCGCACGGAAATCGCCACCTTGCCGATCTCCACGGTCGCCGCGCCCACCGGGCTCACCGGTGGGCGGTACCGGAACGCCGTCGCACGCACTCCCCGACGTTAGGTCGGCGCGCTTCCGCGGCATTGCCCGATGGGGAGATCCTTCGGGAGGTCTTAGCGAGGGACTCGCTCGGCGGGCCACCGCACCTCGGCCACATCACCCGGCCGGGGAACCTTCAGAAAGAGACTGAACACCACGGGCTGTTTGCTGGACAACTCCAGCCGTCCGCCGTCCGCCTCGGTGAGCGCGCGGGCGAGGGCGAGCCCGACGCCGGTCGATCCGCCGCCGGAGAATCCGCGTTCGAAGATATGTGGCGCCAGCTCGTCGGGAACCCCCGATCCGGTGTCGGCGACCTCGATGACGACGGTGCCCTCCGTGTCACCGCGCCGGGCGGCGAGTGTGACCGTGCCCGCGCCGTGGCGCAGCGCGTTGTCGAGCAGGACACCCACGACCTCGCGCAGACGGCCCGGCGTCGCCCTCGCCCTCAGCCCGTCGGTGACGCGGATCCGCAGATGCCTGCCTTCGGCGCGAAGCAGCTGTCGCCATTCCTCCGAGATCTCGGGAAGCATTTCCGGCAGATTCACCGGTTCCGCGCCGACCTCGCGCGCCGCCCGCGCGGCGGCCAGCAGCTCGTCGAGCGCCTCGGCCAGCCGGTCCGCCTGTTCCTGCGCGGCCTTCGCCTCGTCGACGACGTCCTGGTCGGGGTGGACGGTGAGCGGTTCGAGCCGCAGCTGCAACGCTGTCAGCCTGCTCCGCAGCTGGTGGGAGACATCGCCGACGAGCTGGCGTTCGCGCTGGACGAGCTGCGCGAGCGCCGTACCGGACGCGTCGAGCGCTTCGGCGACCATGTCGAGTTCGCCGACGCCGTAGCGTTTCGGATCCGGCCGGAAATCACCGCCGCCGAGTTTGACCGCCCGATCGGCGACGTGTCTCAGCGGTTTCGCGAGCCGCCGCGCGGTCACTGTCGCGACCACCGTGCCGGTGCCCACCGACAGCACGACCAGCAGCAGCACGAGCAGCGTCACCTGGGTCTGGCGAGTCCGCATCGGCCCGGCGGGCATGGCCAGCTCGACCTCGCCGTGCAAGGCGATCGGCGCCCGCTCGGACACGACGTCGGAGCCCGGGTCGGAGCCGTACCGTTTCTCGATCTGCCCCTGCGCGCGGACGGTCAGCAGCCCACCCTGCGGGACGGCCACCCGGACCAGGTCGAGGTTGATCGGCTGGCCGACGGCGATCTCGTTGTCCAGCGTCGCCGCGATCCCGCGGGCCGAGGACGCCAGGTTCTCGCGGTTGAGGTTCTCGACCAGCTGCCAGGCGGTGATACCCAGCGGGATGCCCAGCACCGCCGCGGTGACCGCGACGGCGAGCAGGATCGCCAGGAGGATGCGACGGCGCATGCTATTCCGCGTTGAAGCGGAAGCCGACGCCGCGGACCGTGGCGATCCGCCGTTCGCCGTCGCCGTTCCCGCCGGGTTTGCCCGCCCGCCCCGCCGCCTCGTCGGCCGCGATGCTGAGCTTCCGGCGAAGCCAGGACATGTGCATGTCGAGGGTCTTCGAGGTCTTCGATTCGAGGTCGTTCCACACCTCGGCGAGGATCTCGTCGCGGCTGACGACCTGGCCCGCGCGGCTCATCAGCACCCGCAGCAGCTCGAACTCCTTGTTCGCCAGCTGCACCTCGTGCAGGTCGACGGTGACCATCCGCGCACCGAGGTCCATCCGCACTCCCCCGGCTTCGAGCACTTCGGGCGCCCGGCGGCGGAGCAGCGCCCGGATCCGGGCCAGCAGTTCGGCGAGCCGGAACGGCTTGGCGACGTAGTCGTCGGCGCCGGCGTCGAGCCCGACCACGAAATCGACCTCGTCCGTGCGCGCGGTCAGCATCAGCACCGGCACCTCGGTGCCACTGGCACGCAGCCGGCGGCACACCTCGAGGCCGTCCATCCCGGGCAGGCCGAGATCGAGGACCAGCAGGTCCACCCGATCGCTCGCGGTCACGTCGAGGGCGGCGGGCCCGTCGCCGACGACACGCACGTCGTACCCCTCCCGCTGGAGTGCGCGGGAAAGCGGATCGGCGATGGCCGGGTCGTCCTCGGCGAGTAGCACCATGCTCACCTGGCCAACTCTACGACTGCCGGGCGTGAAACCATCGTGACCGTGCCTGGCTACGAGAATGATCTGGAACTCGCCACCCGGCTGGCCGACGCCGCCGACGCCATCACCACCGCCCGGTTCCGCGCGCTGGACCTGGCTGTGGAACGCAAACCCGACCGGACCCCGGTCACCGACGCGGACACCGCCGTCGAAGACGCCATCCGTGCGATCCTCGCCACAGACCGCCCGGACGACGCGGTGCTCGGCGAGGAACGCGGCGGTTCGGCCGCGACCGGCCGCGCCTGGGTCCTCGACCCGATCGACGGGACCAAGAACTTCCTGCGCGGCGTCCCGGTCTGGGCGACGCTGATCGCGCTCGTCGAAGACGGCACGCCCGTGGTGGGCATGATCAGCGCGCCGCTGCTCGGCCGCCGCTGGTGGGCCGCCACCGGGGACGGCGCCTGGATGCGCGACTCCGCCGGGGAACGCCGTATCTCGGTGTCGAAGGTCGCGTCGCTCGAAGACGCCTATCTGTCCACAACGGACCTGAACTCGTGGGTGGAGTACCACTCGCGGGACAAGTACCTCGACCTCGTCAACGCGTGCTGGGAGAGCCGCGCTTTCGGCGATTTCTGGCACCACTGCCTGGTCGCCGAGGGCGCGCTCGACATCACCGCGGAATGCGTCGTGAACCCGTGGGACGTCGCTGCCGCCCAGGTACTGATCACCGAAGCCGGTGGCCGGTTCAGCGACCTCGCCGGCGAAGCGCGCTACGACAACGGCTCGGCGCTGTCGACGAACGGCCTGCTCCACGACGAGGCCCTGGCGATCCTGAAGCGTTGAGGTCAGTGGCCGGGTAGCAGGCCGACAGCGCCGCGCGCGACCTGCGACCAGGCGAGACGTCCGAAGAGGTAGTGGCAGGCGACCTGTTCGCTGGTGAACCGTGCCCAGTCGTACCGGTTGCCCTGCTCACGCCAGAAGACCTCCCAGGCGGGCTCGGCCCCTTCTTCCTCAGTGCGCATGAGGCACCAGGCGTTGTCCGTCTCCGTGCCGACCGAGACCACCTCGGCAGGCACTCCCAGCGCGGCCAGCCAGCGCAGGATCGTCCCCGTGTTCACCGAACCTCCCCCGTGACGTCCGCCAGGAAGCCCAGCGTGACAAGTTCATCCGCGCCCAGCACCGTGCGGAGGCGCACCCCGCCACCCGGCTGGCCGAACCACTCGGCGGTCACCGAACGCCAGACCGGCAGCGGCCGGACGACGCGGTAGCGCCGGTACCCGGAGGCCTGATCCGGCGGCAGCGAACGCATGGAAAACAAGGTCGCGTCCTCGGCGAACACCCGGCCGTGCTGGTCACCGAAGCGGTCGAGATGGGTGCCGGTGCCGAGCATCATCGGCGTCGCCGGGTCGATACCGCCCTCACCGGGAGGCCAGAGATAGCTCGTTGTGCCCACGAAGCGCTCTCGCCAGTCCTCTGGGGACTCTCCGCCCCACGGGTCGTGTCCCCTGGTCAGCTCCGCCGGGGCAGCGACGGCCGGGGTCGTCGGCGACCGCCGGAAACCGCTGCTGACGTGCGACAACGCGTCCAGATCGTCCAGCACACCCGCCTCGGGGTGATCCTGCGGGCCGGAACCGCCCTCGGGGAGGGGCAACTGGCGCGCGGGTTTCCCCATCGCGACCGGGAGATGCCCGATGGGGAACATGTGCACGAGGAACAGCGCGATCACGCTCTCCCGCTCGGTCCGCAAGGCCCCCATGGGCGGCGGGGCGGACGGCTGCGGGAAGGGAACTCGCAATGGTGCGACCGCGGGCGGCCACGGCGAAGGCGCGTACGGAGCGCGCACCCCGTGAGGCGGTGTCGGGGCGTCATAGTCGGCGGGCAGCCGGATCGGGCCCGTTCCGGCCTCGCTCGGATCGGTCACCGCACCTCCCCCAAGGAATCGGTCCCCACCGGTGAAAGGGGGAGGCAGCGGACAGGACGCGCTAGAACCTTAGCGCCGACCGGCGTTCTCGTCGGCGGATACCCGGAAGCGCGCGAACCTCAGCCGGCGAGCGCGTTGACCACCCGGGACGGGCTGGGCCTGCCGAGCTTCCCTGCCATCCACTTGCTCGTCGCCACCAGCGCGTCGAGGTCGACCCCGGTTTCGACGCCGAGACCGTCGAGCATCCACACCAGGTCCTCGGTCGCGAGGTTGCCGGTGGCCGATTCGGCGTACGGGCAGCCGCCCAGTCCACCGGCCGAGGAGTCCACAGTGGACACTCCGCAGCGAAGGGCGGCCAGCGTGTTCGCGAGTGCCTGGCCGTAGGTGTCGTGGAAATGGACGGCCAGGGTGCCGACGTCGGGGAACTGCCCGATCAGCGCCTCGACCTGGCCCGCGGTGGCGACACCGATGGTGTCCCCGAGCGAGAGCTGCGAGCAGCCGAGGTCCAGGAGCCGCTTGCCGACCCCGGCGACCTGTGTGGCCGGGACGGCGCCCTCCCACGGGTCGCCGAAGCACATCGACACGTACCCGCGGACGTCGAGACCTTCGTTCCGCGCCCGGGTGACGACCGGCTCGAACATCGCGAACTGGTCGTCCACCGTCGAGTTGAGGTTCTTCTTGGCGAAGGTCTCGGTGGCGCTGGCGAAGATCGCGATATGCGAGACCCCGGCCTCCAGTGCCCTGTCCAGCCCGCGCTCGTTCGGGACGAGCACCGGGTAACGGACGCCTTCGCGCTTGTCGAGCCCGGCCAGGAGCTGCTCGGCGTCGGCCAGCTGCGGCACCCATTTCGGGCTCACGAAACTGGTCGCTTCGAGCGTGGTGAGGCCCGAATCGGCGAGTTTGTCCAGGAATTCGAGTTTGACCTCGACCGGGACGATCGTCTTCTCGTTCTGAAGGCCGTCCCGGGGGCCGACCTCCCAGATCGTCACGTGTTCCGGCAGGGCCGCGGCGGACGGGACGCGATCGGGCAGGCCCAGCTCTCGCGTGCCCATCAACGACGCCGGTTTCCGCGGGGCTGGTGGCCCTGCGGGGGAAGCGGTTCGGTCTGCTGCGGCTGCGCCCCGGCGGGCGGTGCGTAGTCGTCGTACGGGTTGTCGTTGACTTCCCGGTAGATGACCGTGTGCACGCGCTCGACCTTGGGGATGTCGTCGAACTTCAGCGGTTCGTCCGAGGCGGACTCGATCACCAGCGTGCCGCAGCCGAAGACGCGGTCCAGCAGCCCGTGCTCGAACTGGACGCTGTTGATCCGCGACATCGGGATGTCGATCCCGGTCCGCTTCAGGACACCTTCACGGGCGATCAGCCTGTCCGTGGTCACGATGAAGTGCGTCGTGCGCCAGCGGACGAACGGTGCCAGGAAGAGCCACACGACGAGACCGAGCCCGACCGCGGCGATCGCGATCAGCCAGATCAGGTCCCACGGGGCCGTCGCGTCCTTCGCGAAAACGCCGAGCGCGATGGCCCCGCCGAGCGTGACGATCAACGCGAGGAAGGGGAAGATCAGCATCTTGAAATGCGGGTGACTGTGCACCACGACGTGCTCGTTTTCGCTGAGCAAATCGTCCGGATAGGCCACGACGGACGCTCCCAAAGTGTGTTCGGCGCTGGTGAGCTCACCGTACCGGCGAACGGTCCCGGCGGAAGACCGGACGTCGTAAATCGCACCGCACGGATCAGGACCCGGCCGGCCGCACGTGGACGACGTCTCCGGCGAACACCGTGTACCGCTCACCACCGGGAACATCGACCTGGAGCTGGCCGGCGGGATCGATGTCGGCGGCGCGGCCGGTCAGCGCCGAGCCGTCGGGCAGCTGGACCTCGACATCCACGCCCAGCGTGGCGCAATGCCGCCGGCAGTCCCCGAGCAGGCCCGCCTCCGCCAGCGACCCGCCGGCGAGCCGCCAGCGGCGTTCGAGTTCGTCGAAACCGGTGAGCAGCCGCGCGGCGATCTCGGCGCGATCGGTCACCGTCGCCCCCTGCTCGGCCAGCGAGGTCGCGGGCAGGCCACCGGGCCCGGCCGGGACGTTCTCGCCGAGCGGCAGCACGTTCAGGCCGATGCCGAGGATCACGGTGGTCTCGTCCCCGGCGACGGCCTCCGCCAGGATGCCCGCGCATTTGGCGCGCTCCGGACCGGCCAGGACGTCGTTCGGCCACTTGAGGACGGCGTCGACGCCCAGATCCGCGGCGACCTCCCGGACCGCGAGGCCCGCGACCACGGAAAGTGAACCCAAATTGGCGAACGGGACCCCGCTCGGACGCAGCAGGACACTGACGTAGAGGCCCGTTCCCTTCGGCGAGGACCACTGCCGCGCGCGGCGGCCGACACCGGCCGTCTGCTCTTCGGCGATCAGCACTGTGCGATCCTCGGCCCCCTTCGCGGCGGATTCCCGCAGGTCGGCGTTGGTGGACCCGGTACTCGCCACGACCTGGATCGCGGCGTACCGGCCGGACAGCGCGGCACTCAGACGCTCGGCGTCGAGCGCTCCCGTCTCACTCATCTGCCCAGAATATGAGAGTCCCCCTAACGTGCAAGGCGTTCGCTCGTTACGCAGAGGTGGTCTCCAATAACCTGGACGGCGTGACCGAGCCCGACTCCGCCTTGAGCGCGCCCGAAACCAGCCCGAAGAAGTCGTGGGCGCACGGCGTGGCGATGCGCGGCCTGGTCGCCCTCCCGCTGGTCGCGGGGCTCGCGACGGCGGGCTGGCTGCTCGCGGGCGGCAACGATCCGGCGCCCGCCGACGGGAACCAGCCGGTGCCTGTCCCCGCCGCGAAGCAGGACCCTGCCACCGTCGGCGGCGGCGCGGGTCCGTCGGTCCTCGAAGTCAGCGCCCCGGTCAAGGCGCAGGAGACACCGCAGGGCGTCCGGCCGCTCGAAGAGTGGGCCCAGAAGCTCGCCGGGCCGCTCGACATCCCGGCGAAGTCGCTCATCGGCTACGCGAACGGCGAACTGGCGCTGCGCGGCGAGCAGCCGAACTGCCACCTTTCCTGGGTCACCCTGGCCGGAGTCGGCGCGGCGAGCTCGAACCACGGTCGCGGCGGCGAAAACCCCCTCGGCCTGTCCGCGCAGCAGTGGAAGAAGCACGGCGCGGCGATCCCCGGGATCGCGAAGCCCGCACTCGCCGACCCCGACTCCGCTTCGGTCGCCGCCGGACGCGCCCTGTGCGCTTCCGGAGCCGACCTCGGCGGCGGCAACGGCTGGTGGAAGGCGATCGCCGGCTACCAGGGCGGCAAGGGCAACGAGGCCGAACTGTTCCGGCAGCGCGTCCTGGGCAACTCCCAGCTGTACGCGACGCTGTCCCTCGACCCGGCGCGCTCCTCCAGCCCCGCGGTGAAGGCGGCCCGGTTCGCCCTCGGCCAGCTGGGGCTCCCGTACGTGTGGGGCGGCAACGGGCCGGAAGCGGGCGCGGCGGGCTTCGACTGCTCCGGGCTGACGAAGGCGTCCTACGACGAGGCCGGAGTCGCGCTCCCGCGGACCGCGGACAGCCAGTTCCGGGCGCTGCCGCAGGTACCCGGCGAGCCGAAGCTCGGCGATCTCGTGTTCTACGGGAACCCGGGGACGCGGATCCATCACGTCGGGCTCTACCTCGGGAACGGCCTGATGATCAACGCGCCCACCCAGGGCCAGGCGATCCAGATCCACACGTACCACTCGAAGGGCGACGACTACACCGGCGCCGGACGGCCCGCGGCCTGATCACGGGAATGTCCCCAATGTGGCGTTGGGGACGCTGGATGCCCCCAACGCCACATTGGGGACACCACCTCAGGTCACAAGTGGTCCCCTGCGTCGGCCCGTGAAGGCCTCCCTGCAAGTACATGAAGGCCTCCTTCCTTGCGCCTAGCGCAAGGAAGGAGGCCTTCATGTACTTGCAGGGAGGCCGGGTGCCGCGCCGCGACCGGCGGAGGCGGAACGGGCTCCGCGTGCCGCACGAGGACGATCTCGCAGGTCAAAGGCGTTCGGCCAGCCATTCGAGTGCGGCTTCCCCATGGCGGAGGACGGAGATGTGCCCGTCCTCCGGGAACACGCGCGCCTCGGCCGTGGCGCACTGCCGGGCGAGCCACTCCCCGTGCGCGACGGGTGCGATCCGGTCCGCGCCGCCGTGCAGGAGCAGGACCGGGGCTGTGACGTCGGACGGCTGGAATCCCCATGGTGCGACGTACGCGAGATCGTCGTCGATCAGCGCGCCGGGCCCGCCCTCGATCGCGGGGCCGACGACGTCGAGGAACCACTTCCAGTCACCCGCCAGGGCCGCGTGATCCGACGGGGTGAACGTCTGCTCGTCGAACTCGGCCGTCGCCTCGTAATTCTCCTTCGCTTCCCGTCCCGCCAGAGCGGCCGTCAGCGAGCCGACTCCCGCAGCGCTCATTCCCGCGAACCAATCCAGCCCGTCGACGCCGTACGGAGCCAAACACGCGACGCCGACCAGCGCCGAGACCCGTTCCGGCAGCAAGGCCGCGCAAGCGAACGCGTGTGGCACGCCGCCGGAATGCCCGAAGACCGCGAAGCGCTCGACGCCCAGGGCGTCGGCGACCTTCTCGACGTCCGATGCCACCGACGCGACATCTCGGCCAGGACGTGGCGAGGAGCCGCCGTAACCGGGCCTGTCGTAGGAGACCCACCTCAGCCCGAGCCGTTCGGCGGCCGGGAACAGCGGCGACGGCGGGGCACCGATGTTCGGGGTCCCGTGGTGCCAGAAGACCACCGGACCGGACCCGCCCGTGTCGTACGTGTGCAGCGTGGTCCCGTCGCCCAGGCCCACTTCGGACTCGTTCACCATGGACCGAGCGTACTGAGACCGACCGACGAAAACCGGCGGCATCAGGCACCCTGTACCCATGTCGCGCTATCACGAGATCAAGCACCGGGTGGCCACGACCTTCCAGCGGCACGTCGGCAACCCGGTCCTCGCCCGGGTTCCGAACCAGCCGCTCCTCGAAACCACCGGCCGCAAGTCCGGGGAGCCCCGGCTGACACCGATCGGCGGCCGCAAGGTGGGCCGCCAGTTCTGGATCGTCTCGGAGTTCGGCGAGAAGTCGCAGTACGTCCGCAACATCCAGGCGGATCCGCGCGTCCGGGTCCGGCTCAAGGGCCAGTGGCACACGGGCACGGCGCACCTGCTCCCCGACGACGATCCCCGCGCCCGGCTGAGGGCCCTTCCCCGGTTCAACAGCGCCGCCGTGCAGGCGATCGGCACCGACCTGCTGACCATCCGGGTCGATCTCGACGAGTGAGCTTTGCCTTGACGCCAAGGTCAAGGTTTACGCTCGGGACCATGCGGATCGGCGAACTCGCCGCGCGTACCGGGACCACCACGCGCGCGCTGCGTTTCTATGAGTCACAAGGGCTTCTCGACGCACGGCGCGCGTCGAACGGGTACCGCGAGTACGACGAGGACGACTATCGCCTGGTGAACGAGATCCTGACCCTGCAAGCGGTCGGGCTCAGCCTCGAAGACACCCGGCCGTTCGTCGAATGCCTGCGCGCCGGTCACGAGACCGGCGACTCGTGCGCCGATTCGATCGAGGTCTACCAACGCAAACTCGCCGAGGTGGACGCCTGTCTGGCCAGGCTCAACGACGCCCGGGACAGCCTGCTGGCCAAGTTGGCGGGCGCGTTGAAAACGCCGCCGGGGCCGTGCGTCGTCGTGCCGCGAAACGAGGAGGCCTGAATGTCCCTTTCCGTCGTCACCGACGAAACCTTCCAAGAACTCGTCCTGGACCAGGACAAACCCGTCCTGGTGGACTTCTGGGCGCAATGGTGCCCGCCTTGCCACATGATCACGCCGGTGCTCGCCGAGATCGCCGAAGAACGTGCCGACGCGTTGATCATCCGCAAGCTCAACTCCGATGAGAACCCGCTCACCGCAAGGAACTACCAGGTGATGTCCCTGCCTACGCTGATCCTGTTCCGGGGCGGAAGTCCTGTTTGGACGACCGTCGGGGCGCGGCCGAAGGCGCGGCTGCTGGCCGACCTGGACGCCGTTCTGGAGACGGCCCGCGTCTGACGCCTCGTGAGTGGCAGGACGGTTCTAACCGTTCCTGCCACTCATGAGGTTAATTGTGTTGCGCGCGAGGCCGTTCGTTCGCATCCTTCTGCACATGACTTCGACCCGAACCTTCCTGCCGTCGCCCTCCGTCGTCCGACGGGCGCGGACGAAGCAGCAGACCGGGTCCTGGCGGAGGCCGACTCCAGTCCGACCGTGAGCGCCGCGCTCGTCGCGGGCCTGCTCGCCGGCTATGGCATCGCCATCCCGGTGGGCGCGGTCGGGACCTATCTCGTCGTGCTGACGGCACGGTCAGGGCTCAAGATCGGCGCGTACGCCGCGCTGGGCATCGCCACGGCCGACGGGCTCTACGCCCTGATCGCGGTCCTCGGCGGCAGCAAACTCGTCTCGGTCATCCAGCCGATCGCCGGGCCGCTGCGCTGGATTTCGGTCGCGGTACTGCTCGGGATGGCCGTCCACATCGGAATCACCGGGGTCCGGACCTACCGTGAAACCACGAAAGCCGAGGTGAGCGAGCCCGCCACGATCGGACCGGTGAAGGCTTATGTGAGCCTGCTCGGGATCACCCTGCTGAACCCGATGACGGTGGTCTACTTCGCCGCCCTCGTGCTCGGCAGCGAGGACATGGCCGCCGCGACCTCGGCGGAACACGTGGTCTTCGTGCTCGCGGCGGTCGCGGCCTCGGCCAGCTGGCAACTGTTCCTCGCGGGCGGCGGGGCCGTACTGGGCAAGGCGTTGACCGGACGTCGCGGACGGCTGGCGACAGCGCTGGCGTCCAGCGTGCTCATCGCCGTGCTCGGCATCAAACTCGTCTGGTGATGCCGAGCATCGAGGACAGTGGTTGTCCGCATCCCTTGCCAGGCTGTGCCCATGACCGAAACCCAGGAACGCCCCGCCTCCCTCCATTCCTACCTCGCCTACCGCAACGCCGCGAAGGCGCTTCGGTGGCTCGAACGCGCCTTCGGTTTCGAGACCGTCACGGAATTCCCTGACGACAAGGGCCTGATCCTGCATTCGGAACTGCGGCTCGGCGGGGCCTCCATCATCGTGTTCAGCGCGGAGGACGACTACGACCGCGCGACCCGCAAGGGGGAAACGGTCGGCCACGGCCTCTACGTCAGCCTTCCGACGCAGGAGGCCGTGGACGCCGTTTTCGCTTCCGCCATCGAAGCCGGCGCGACAACGGTCTGGAAGCCCGAGAACACCGAATGGGGCAACTACCGCTGCCGCATCGACGATCTCGAAGGCTACGAATGGACCTTCGGCACGCACATCCCCGGAGTGCCTCAGACCGACTGGAGCTAAAGCAGGCGCGCGAACCACTCGTGCATGCGGCGAAGCAGATCCAGCTGGTTTTCCCGCTTGCGTAACGAATGCCCTTCGCCGGGATAGACGACGAAGTCGTGTTCGACGCCGAAGTGCCGTAGCGCGCGATGGAAGTATTCCGCCTGGGACAACGGGACGTTCGTGTCGTCCGCGCCGTGCGCGATCAGCACTGGGGTCTCGATCTTCGACGCGTAGAAGATCGGGCTCAGCCGGTCGTGCCGGTGCGGGCCTTCCCCTTCCCAGCCGGTACTTCCGCCGAGCAGGGCATCGTAAGGACCGAATTCGCCGGTCCCGGCGAGCATCCCCCAGTCGCAGATCCCGGCCACCATCAGGGCCGCCTTGAACCGGCTGGTCTGCCCGACCGCCCAGGCCGTCATGAAACCGCCGTGACTCCCGCCCATGATCCCCAGCCGGTCCGGATCGGCGACCCCTTCGGCGACGAGGAGGTCGATCCCGGTCTCGATGTCCCTCCATTCTTCGAGGCCGACACGTCCGGCGACCGAAGCGGCGAACTCATGGCCATGGCCTTGTCCCCCACGGGGATTCGGCAGGAAGACGGCGTGTCCCGCCGACGCCGGCCATTGCGCGGACGGGAACCAGGCGAGCCGGAACCCGTCCGCGTGCCGGTCGTACGGTCCGCCGTGCGGGATCGTGATCAGGGAGAAGGGTCCGTCCTCCCGCGTCTTACCCGGCGGCAGGACGAGCAAGCCGTCCAGAGCGAGGCCATCGAAAGCCTTGTAGGACAAGCGTTCCTGCGACCCCCAGGTGATCCCGGCGAACTCCGGCACCAGGTCACCGACGCGCGTCAAAGCTCCGCCCACAGGTCCGCTGTGGATATTCTTCGGCTGATGGGCGGTGCTCAGCACGATGGCCACGATCTCGCCGTTCGAAGCGATCGCATCCGCTTGACCGCGCCAGAACGACACTTCGCCGGAACCGAGCCGATGAAGGGCGGTGTCGAGCCCGTCGGCGACGAGCATCAGCGGAGCGCCGGAATCGACTTGCGCGAGCCTGAGCGGGCAAGCCGATTCCGGTGCCAGGTTCCGGTGCTCCCCCGTTTCCACAGGAACGTCGAAGACCGCCCGGCCACCCACCTTCTCCGGCGTCGCGAGATACGCGACGTGCCAGCTGTCGCCATCACGCCACCAGACCGGGCTCTCGGCCTCGAACGAGGTCTTCCCGAGCTCCCGCCGTTCCCCGGTTTCCAGGTCCAGCACGGAAAGCCGGGGTTCGAGGCCGCCGGGATCGATCTCGGGCGTCGACCAGGTGATGACGGCGACCGCCTTGTCGTCCTGACGACCGGCGACCCCGACCACGTGGTCTTCGATCAGTGTGGTGATCTCGCCGGTCTTCGGGTCGAAGCTCCGCAGCCGCGCCGGGCGGAGGCCTTCGCTCCAGACCCAGATGTCCGCGACCGGCGTCTCGTCCTCGGCGATGAACACGATCCGGTCGCGCATCGGGACGAACTCGGTGATCTCGCTCCCCCAGGCGAACAGCGACCCGTCCACCGTGTGGACCTGGCCGTCCCGCAGGAAGTAGAGGGATTCCGACGACCATTTCGGCGAGGTGCCCTCGGCCAGCTTCCGGGGCTCTCCACCGCTGTCCGCGAGCCAGATCTCGGGGATGCCTTTGGTGACGGTCTCGACCTGGTAAGCGATCCGGAGTCCATCCGGGGACAGCGCGGGTTCCGACGGGACATGGTGGTCGACGATCAGCTCGGCGGTCAGCATGCCTTCATACTGCCGAAAAAACCTTCCCCAGGTTGTCGAGCCAGGTTCCGGTGCCCTGCTCCCGCCAGCTCGGTTCTTCGTGTCCGTCGAGGAAGGTGCCCTGCTCGATCAGTGTCAGCCGGGTTCCGTCGCCTTCGGCTTCGAGCAGCACCGTCGTGACCGACACGGTCGCGAGGACCTCGTTCGCGGAAAGGGTCCCCGAGTAGACGATCCGCTCGTTTTCGGCGATGTCCTCGTAGTGCGCGTCGAAGACCATTCCCTTCCCGTCGTCGGGAGGACCGGTGGTGACCTCGCGGCCGCCGACGCGGAAGTCCAGGGTGTGCCCGCCGCCGGGCACGGTGAACCAACCGGCTTTCGCGGCGGGGTCGGACCAAGCCGCGAAGACGCGCTCCGGCGACACGGGGTAGACGCGTTCGAGGGTGAAAGTGGCGTGTTTGACGGTCATGACCGTTTCCCTTCGTCGGAATCCAGAAAGCCACCAAGGCGGTCGAGCCGGTGTTCCCAGCCGGTGCGCTGCCCGCCGAGCCAGTCCTCGGCCATCCGCAGGCCGTCCGGTTCGAGGTGGCAGGTGCGGACACGCCCCGCCTTCTCCGACCGGACGAGCCCACTGGCCTCCAGCACCTGAAGGTGCTGCATCACGGCGGGCAGCGACATCGACAACGGCTGCGCGAGCTCCCCCACCGAGGCGGGTCCCCGGGTGAGGCGCTCGATCATTTCGCGGCGCGTCCCGTCGGAAAGCGCCTTGAACACCTGGTCCATCCGTTGGTTAGGCACATGCTTAACTATCCGCCCACGCCGAGCGATAGTCAAGTAGATGCTTAACTTTCAGTCTTCCGCGGTCATACCCTCGACGAGCAGCCACTGCGAAGCGAGGTAGGACGTCAGCACGAAGGTCTCGAGGTTGGCCCGCACCCGCTCGCTGGTGACGAAGTTGCGGCGGATCAAGATCGCCAGATCCGACGCGGAGAACAGCAGCGCGCCGGCGGCGATCCAGGTCCGGCGGTCACCCGACGGGACCACCATGCCGCCCGAGACCTTGGCCTTCGGCGCCAAGACCGGGTCGGCCGCGAGGGTCGACGTCGTGCTCAGCAGGCCGCCATAGACCGAAAGCACCGAGGACACTGGAGACGGCTTCGGCAGCGCCATCGCGACGGCGGCCGCCGCCCACGCCCCGAGCCGGGGCGGCGCTGTCGCGGCGCGCGGGCGAGCGCCGCGGCGCCACAGCAGCGCGGAGTACAGCACCTGCATCACGCCGAACGACGTCGCGCCTTTGATCAGCTCGCCGTCCTCGTCGGACCTGCCCATGAAGTGGTCGCCCGCCCCCGCCGCGACCAAGGCGGCGACGAGCAGGCCCTTCTCCCCCGGCGCGAGCCCTCTCGCCCGCGCGACCCGGGCGGCGAGCGCCGGGACCGCAGCCGGTTTGGCCACCAGCCGCACCTTCCGGTTGCCCGTCCTGGCGGCGTACACGGTGCCGATCGCGGCTGCGCCGAACAGCACGCGCTCAGCGATTTTAAGGGCCTTCACTAACCCACCTCCGGAACTTATTTCTGGGTAAGTTACCAGGCGGTCAGCACTCTCGGCGTCCTCTAAACGGCCTCACGGAAGGTGTTCCGGTACGCGCTCGGCGAGACCCCCAGCGCGGCCTGCAGGTGCTGGCGCAGCGACGCGGCGGTCCCGAAACCCGCGTCGGCGGCGACCCTGTCCACCGGCAGATCGGTCTCTTCGAGCAGCTGGCGGGCCCGTTCGATCCGCTGCTGGGTCAGCCACTGCAGCGCCGAGATCCCGACTTCGTCGCGGAACCGCCGGGTGAACGTCCTCGTGCTCATCGCCTCTTTCGCGGCGAGTTCACGCAAGGTCAGCGGCCTGTCGAGGTTCTCCAGCGCCCAGGTCCGCGCGGCCGCCGTCGACGAGGACTGCGGTTCCGGCACCGGACGCCGGATGAACTGCGCCTGCCCGCCCTCGCGATGCGGCGAGACCACCGTTCCGCGCGCGACCTCGTTCGCGACGGCGGCACCGTGATCGCAGCGGATCATGTGCAGGCAGAGGTCGATCCCGGACGCGACGCCCGCCGCGGTCAGGACGTTGCCGTCGTCGGTGTAGAGCACGTTGGGATCGAGGGCGACCTTCGGGAACTTCGCCTGGAAGTCGAGCGCCGAACGCCAGTGCGTGGTCGCCTTCCGGCCGTCGAGCAGGCCGGCGGCGGCGAGCACGAAAGCACCCGTGCAGATCGACGCGATCCGGGCGTCCGGCCGGATCAGCTCCAGCGCCCTGGCGAGCGGTTCGGTGAGGTCCTGCCCCGTCGGCTCGTATTCGGTGGACGACGCCGGGATGACGACGGTGTCGGCCTCGGCCAGCACCTCCGGCCCTCGCGCGACCGAGATGACGACGTCGGCGTCGGTCCGGATCTGCCCTGGTTCCGGCGTGCAGGTGACGACCTCGTAGAGCGGCTCGCCGCCGGCCGACTTGGCCGTGCCGAACAGCCTGGTGACGATGCCCAGCTCCATCACCAGCATTCCGTGGCGGACCAGCACGGCGACCCGATGGCGGCCGGGATGCACGAAAGAGCCCATGGCTTGATTCTTGCACATGTTGGCCATCGGGCCACTCGCGCCGAACCGTGCGGCCAAGCGACGGTGAGGACATGAACGTGCTGTGGATCTTCGCCCATCCGGAACCCCGTTCCCTCGGCGGCTCGCTGCGCGATGAGGGAGTGCGCACCCTCCGCGCGCAGGGCGCCGAAGTCCGGGAATCCGACCTGTACGCGATGAAGTGGAACCCCGTCGTCGACGCCGACGACTTCGGCTCGGCCGCCGAAAGCGACCGGCTGATCGTCGGTTCGACGTCGAAGAACGCTTTCAAGTCCGGCGAGCTCAGCGCCGATATCCGCGCCGAGCACGACAAACTGACCTGGGCGGACACCGTGGTCTTCCAGTTCCCGCTGTGGTGGTACGGAATGCCCGCCATCCTCAAGGGCTGGTTCGACCGCGTCTTCGTCAAGGGTTTCGCCTACGGCGTCCAGCGTCCCGACGGCCGGACAGCGCGCTACGGCGAAGGGGCGCTGGCCGGGAAACGCGCCATGGTCGTGCTGACCGCGGGTGCGCCGGAGGCCACGATCGGACCGCGCGGCGTCAACGGCGAGATCGACGACCTGTTGTTCCCGCTACAGCACGGAACCCTGTGGTACGCGGGAATGTCCGTCCTGCCCCCGCTGACGGTCTGCGGCGCCGACCGCGTTTCCCCCGACCAGTACGACGCGGCCGCCGAAGCACTGCGAGAACGCCTGCGGACACTGTCCACCCGCGACCCGATCCCGTTCCGCAGCCAGAACGGCGGCGACTACGACGACGCACTGATCCTGCGCGACGCGTTCGCGCCCGGCCGGCGCGGAAACGACGTCCACCTCGACGTTTGACCCAGTATTCCTATGCGGTTATATTCCCCTGACGGCACATTAGGAGGTAACCGTGATCGCTCGCGCCCGGTTGGAAACCGTCGAAGAACGGCCCGCGCTGCGGATCGAACGTCGTCTCGCGCACAGTCCTGAGCGCGTCTGGCGGGCGGTCACCGAGCCCTCGGAGCTCGCGAAATGGTTCCCCGCGGCGATCACCGTCGACCTGCGGCCGGGTGGGGTCATCGAGTTCACCTTCGAAGGCGAAGAGGCCCCGACAGCGGGCAAGGTCCTCGAAGCCGACGAACCGCGCGTGTTCGCCTTCAGCTGGAACGACGACGTGCTGCGCTGGGAGATCACCCCGGACGGTGACGGCAGCCGCCTGCTGTTCACGCATACGTTCGGCCGCGGCGAAC
The DNA here is from genome assembly GCF_042647925.1 of Amycolatopsis speibonae. Classification (NCBI taxonomy): domain Bacteria; kingdom Bacillati; phylum Actinomycetota; class Actinomycetes; order Pseudonocardiales; family Pseudonocardiaceae; genus Amycolatopsis; species Amycolatopsis speibonae. Next base: position 50,842 of record NZ_JBHRWK010000029.1, on the reverse strand, counting down.
CCGCCATCGCCAGGATCGCGGCGGGCCGCACGGCCGCCGGATGGGACAGCTGCCTCGTCGCGCTCACCGCCCTGCTCGACGGCGAAGAACACGAGCCGCCCCGGGACTGGGCCGGCCCCATCGAGGCCTACGTCGAGGAGTTCGGGCTCGCGGACGGCGAAGTCCTGGAAACCGGCGACGGCAAGGTGATCCGCTTCCGCCGCGACCTGATCTGGAAACCCCTCGATGAGCTCTGGGCCCTGCTCGCCGCCGAAAAGCCCGCGGGCACGATCATCCGCGAAGAACCCCCACGGCTGCTGGAGTTCTCGCTGCCGGAGGGCGGCGTCGTCCGCTGGGAGTTCACCCACTCCGAACTCGACGGCACCATGGTCGAGCTGACCCGAACCGTCCCGGACGGACAGGACGACGTCGTGCCCGAGGCGCTGCGAAGCTGGCGAGAGAAGCTGAAGGAGTTCTTCGCGGCGGCTCACGGAAGCTGATCTCCACCCAGGGGATGACGTCCACCGGATGGACGCGGAGACCGCGTCCATCCGGCTAGGTTTCGCGTATGAAACAACCGTCGGGGCTCTCCCGCCGCGTCGCGAACACGATCGACGCGCTGCTCGCGCTGGTGCTCGTCGTGGCCGTCGGCGGGAACCTCGGCGCGGGGACCTGGACGTTCCTCGTCGCCATCCCGATGTGGCTCGCCTGGGCCACGGTCGCCGCCAGCGGTATCGCGATCGCGCTGCGCCGTCACCGGCCCATGATCTCCTACGGCCTCGGCCTCGGCAGCCTGGTCCCGGCCCTGATCGCCGGCAACGGGCTGGGCCCGGCCGCGCTCCTGGCCACCGGATGCGCCCTGTACACCGTGGCGCTGGAACACCCCCGGGCCCGTTCGCTGATCGCGATGGGCCTCGGCCTGGTCGTCGTCATGATCTTCGAACTCCTGCGGCTCGGGCCGAACACGATCGCGTCGACCGCCTTCGCGGGTGGCGGGGTGGCGGGCTCGTGGGCGCTGGGCTGGATGACGCGGCAGCGGCGCACGAACCTCGCCCAACTCGCCGAAACCCAGGCCGACCAGGCCGTTTCCGACGAACGGCTGCGCATCGCCCGCGAAATGCACGACGTCGTCGCGCACAGCATGAGCCTGATCGCGGTCAAAGCGGCCGTCGGCAACCACGTCGCGCGGGAACAACCCGAAGAAGCGCGCGAAGCGCTGCGGGTCATCGAACTCACCAGCCGCGAAACCCTCGTCGAACTGCGGCGGATGCTCGGCGTCTTGCGCTCCGGCGACGGCACGCCCGAGGCCGCGCTCGGCCCCGCGCCGAAACTCGCCGACCTGCGGACCCTGGCCGAACGCGCCGGACAGGCCGGGGTGCGGGTCGAGCTGACCGGGGAGCTGATCGACGACCTGCCGGAAGGTGTCGCGCTTTCGGTCTACCGCATCACGCAGGAGGCGGTGACCAACGTCGTGAAGCACGCGGGGCCGTCGGCCTGCCGGATCACGATCACCGAAGACCCGGGCGAAGTCAGCGTCGAGATCGTCGACGACGGCCGCGGCGAAGGCTCGCCCGCGACGGTCGGCGGCCACGGTTTGATCGGCATGCGCGAACGCGTCGCGGTCTACGGTGGTGACTTCGAAGCGGGCCCGCTGCCCGCCGGGGGGTTCCGGGTGTACGCGCGACTGCCGTACGCCGCCAAGGAGATGGGGACACGATGATCCGCGTACTGATCGCCGACGACCAGGCGTTGCTGCGCGGCAGCTTCCGCGTGCTCGTCGACAGCGCGCCGGACCTCGAGGTCGTCGGGGAAGCGGGCGACGGCGCGGAAGCGGCGGAACTGGCCGAGAAGGAACGCCCCGACGTCGTGCTGATGGACGTCCGCATGCCGGAACTGGACGGGATCGAGGCGACCCGGCGGATCTGCTCGTCGGCCGCCACCGAAGGCGTCCACGTGCTGATGCTGACGACTTTCGACCTCGACGCCTACGTCTACTCGGCGCTGCGCGCGGGGGCGAGCGGATTCCTGCTGAAGGACACCCCGCCCGCCGAGCTGCTGACCGCGATCCGGGTCGTCGCGGGGGGCGAAGGACTGCTCGCCCCTTCGATCACGCGAAGGCTCATCGCCGAGTTCGCCCGCCTTCCCGAACCAGGCCAGCGCGTCGCGGCCTCGCTCGACAACATCACCACACGCGAGCGGGAGGTCCTGGGCCTGATCGCGCGCGGCCTGTCGAACGACGAGATCGCCGGGACACTGCACCTCGGGCTGGCGACGGTGAAGACGCACATCGGCCATCTCCTGCACAAACTCGCGGCACGGGACCGGGCGCAGCTCGTGATCGCGGCGTACGAATCCGGCCTGGTCCGCGCCTCCGTCTAGCCCTATGTCCGACCGGTGGGTCCAGGGCGCGGCACCCTGGTCGCCGCTGCGCATGAAACGAACGTGGCGAACGCGAGGGTAGTGAAGGAGCCCTTCACTACCCTCAGAGTAGGCAAGGAGGCCTTCACGGACCGACCCTGCGAGCAACCGCACCCCGCCATCCAGGCTGGTACACGCTTCCCCCTGGCGCAGGACGTTGCCTACGCCACACGCGAAGTGACCGTCGAGTAGCTAGGCTGCGGATTCATGAGCAGTGCGACGGAGCCGCTCGGGACGCCGCCCGAGAACGAACCGGACATCCACACCACGGCCGGCAAGCTGGCCGACCTGTACCGCCGGTACGACGAGGCGGTGCACGCGGGTTCCGCGAGGGCGGTGGAGAAACAGCACGCCAAGGGCAAGAAGACCGCTCGTGAGCGGATCGACCTGCTCCTGGACGAAGGCTCGTTCGTCGAACTCGACGAGCTGGCGAAGCACCGCTCGGTCAACTTCGGCCAGGAGAAGAACCGGCCTTACGGCGACGGCGTCGTCACCGGCTACGGCACCGTCGACGGCCGCCCGGTGTGCGTGTTCAGCCAGGACGTCACCGTCTTCGGCGGCTCGCTCGGCGAGGTGTACGGCGAGAAGATCGTCAAGGTGATGGACCTGGCGATCAAGACCGGCCGCCCGATCATCGGCATCAACGAGGGCGGCGGCGCGCGGATCCAGGAAGGCGTCGTCTCGCTCGGCCTGTACGGCGAGATCTTCAACCGCAACGTCAAGGCGTCCGGCGTCATCCCGCAGATCTCGCTGATCATGGGCGCCAACGCGGGCGGGCACGTCTACTCCCCCGCGCTGACCGACTTCGTGGTGATGGTCGACAAGACCTCCCACATGTTCATCACCGGCCCCGACGTCGTGAAGACCGTGACCGGCGAAGAGGTCTCCTTCGAGGAACTCGGCGGCGGGCGCACGCACAACACCCGTTCGGGTGTCGCGCACTACCTCGGTTCCGACGACGAGGACGCCATCGCCTACGTCAAGGAACTGCTCTCGTTCCTCCCGGCGAACAACCTGTCCGAGGCGCCGCTGTTCGAGACCGACGCGGCGCCGGGCGGGTTCTTCGACGATGTGACCGAGACCGATCGCGAGCTCGACACGCTGATCCCGGACTCGCCGAACCAGCCGTACGACATGCACGAGGTCATCAACCGCGTCGTCGACGACGGCGACTTCCTCGAGGTGCACGAACTGTTCGCGCCCAACATCCTGGTCGGTTTCGGCCGGGTGGACGGGCGCAGCGTCGGCATCGTGGCGAACCAGCCGACGCAGTTCGCCGGCTGCCTCGACATCGACGCGTCCGAGAAGGCCGCGCGGTTCGTGCGCACCTGCGACGCGTTCAACATCCCCGTGCTGACCTTCGTCGACGTCCCTGGCTTCCTGCCCGGCACCGACCAGGAGTGGAACGGCATCATCCGGCGCGGCGCGAAGCTGATCTACGCCTACGCCGAAGCGACCGTCCCGCTCGTCACCGTCATCACCCGCAAGGCGTACGGCGGCGCGTACGACGTCATGGGGTCGAAGCATCTCGGCGCGGACGTCAACCTGGCGTGGCCGACAGCGCAGGTCGCGGTCATGGGCGCGCAGGGCGCGGCGAACATCGTGCACCGCAAGACGCTCGCCGCGGCCGCCGCCGACGGCAAGGACGTCGACGCGCTGCGGGCCGAGCTGATCCAGGAGTACGAGGACACGCTCCTGAACCCGTACGCGGCGGCGGAGCGTGGTTACGTCGACTCGGTCATCGTGCCCGCGCACACCCGCGGCCACATCACGAAGGCGCTCTCGCTGCTCCAGGGCAAACGAGAGACGCTTCCGCCCAAGAAGCACGGGAACATCCCGCTGTGAACGCGCCCGAAACCCCGCTCCTGCGGGTCCTCAAGGGCGATCCGAGCGACGTCGAACTCGCCGCGCTGACGGCCGTCGTCGCGGCGGCGGCGAGCGCCAAGGCGCCGGAAGCGGCGCCGAAACGGGATTCGTGGTGGGCGGACAAGGCCTCGCTCGTGCGGGCCCCGCTCGCTCCCGGCGAAGGCGCCTGGCGGGCTTCGGCGCTTCCTCGCTGAAGCGGCTCCCGGCGAACAGCGCGGATCGGGCCTCCGCGGGCTATCGTGACAGACCTGGCAGTCCGGCTCGCCCGGTTTGCCAGGTCTTCGGTATCCGCGATCGCCCCAGAAAGCCGTGCGTGACGAACCAAGACCATCTTTCTGCCGAACTGCGCCGTCTGCGCAAGGCCGCCGGGTTGTCCGGAACCGAGGCGGCGAGGCTCACGAGCCTCAGTCAATCGAAGGTCTCGCGGGTCGAGACCGGCGCGTTCATGCCGACCGAGGACCAGGTCGTCGCCCTGTGCCGAGCCTACGGCGCGCCCGCGAAGATCCGGCGCGAACTGGTCTCGATCACGCGGGACCTCCGCGAAGAGGCGTCGTCCGCCCGTGTCGTCTTCCAGCGCGGTGCCTGGCGGATGCAGCAACGCATCGGCAAGATCGAGACGGCGTCCGCCCGCATCCGGAGCTTTCAGCCGACCATCGTGCTCGGCCTGCTCCAGACCCGCGCGTACGTCACCGCGCTGTTCGGCGATTCCCTGCCGGGCGGCGAACGCGACCAGACGGTCGACGCCCGGCTGGAGCGCCAGCGGATCCTCGATTCGGACCGCGAGTTCCACTTCGTGCTGACCGAAGGCGCCCTGCGCTGGAACATGGGCGGGGCGGCGACCATGCAGGCCCAGCTCGGGCATCTCATCGACCTGTCGTGCCGCGGCCGGGTGCGGCTGGGCGTGATCCCGTGGACCACACCGGTTTCGGTCCCCGTTCTCCACGGTTTCGACATCTACGACTCGCGCGCCGTGCTCCTCGGGACGCAGACGGCCACGGCGCTCGTCACGGACGAGCGGGAAGTCGCCGACTACGAAAAGAACTTCGCCGAAGTCGAGCGCTACGCCACTTACGACGACATCGCCTGTTCACATCTGACGCGGATCGCGGCCGACTACCGACAGCTCGCGGTCGAACCACTTCGGTGACCAAAGACCCTTTTTGCTATGCACCCTGAGGGTGCATCGTGAGTAAAGCGGCTGTCGGTGAAGGTCCCTTTTCGTGCGCCGAACGCGATTTCCGGAGCCGCTCACCGACCAGTGGGGACAGATCACCCGATCTCGCCAACCTTGCCGCGGCGCAACCCGTCTACTTGCCGAAACAGTCACTGGGGAAAGGCCCTCCTATGACCACCTGGCACGAACGCCTGACCGACTGGCACAAGTCCACCTACACGCACTGGGAAGAGAACGCCTGCGTCGAGATCGGCGGCGCACCCGGCGTGGTCGGCATCCGGGACACCAAGCAGTGGGCGTTACCGGACAAGACCCGCCCGATCCTGGTGCTCCCGGCCGCGTCCTTCGCCGCGCTCCTCGACCACCTCGGTCGATGAACGACGTCGCCGAGCCGTACATGGTCCACCATCCACGGGAGATGGCGGGCCAGCTGATCAACGGCAACTGGATCGTCGCGCGGTGGGAGCACCTCGGCGAGGACGAGGACCTGGACCACTGGACCGCCGTCCTGCGCGAGTACTGCGAAGAGTTCGACGTCGATCCCTACGTCATCAACATCCCGCGGAAGAGCCTGACGATCGTCTTCAACGGCGCGCTCCCCGCGCCGACGTTCGAACAGCTGGAGAATTCGATAGCGGCCATCGAGTACCACCGCTTCCTCGACCGCGAAATCGGGCCGAGACGCCTGAATTAGGCGATTTTGGGAGCGGCGCGCATCCCGATGTAGACGCAGTCCGTTCCGGTCGAAAGCGTCGAGAACACCACGGGCATCCAGTCCTCGCTGAACGACGGTCCGGCCCCTGAAGCGGCGAAAACCGTGTCCGTGACGGGCTGCAGGTCCATTTCCAGCGGCGGCGAAAAGTCCTTCATGCCGTCGACGAATTCGTAAACCAGCTTCCGGTCTTCGGTCACCGTGATGATCACGCCTTCACGCCGGTAGACACCCGCGAACCGGGCCAGGTCCACGACCGGCGGTTCGGTGGGCGGCGCGAAGGCCCCGGGAATCCGGACATCGGCGAGCTCGCCGAGCAGTTCCCGGACCAAGGCCGCGTAGAGCTGCCGGGCGCCGCCGCCGTTCGTCACCAGTGCGACGGCGACGCCCGCCGACGGGACCACCCGCAAGTAGGCGTACTGCCCGATGGCCGCGCCGTCATGGCCGAATCCGGGCGTGCCGTCCCAGTCGTAAAGCGTCCAGCCGAGCCCCCAGCCGTCCGCGCTGACCGTCCACTTGTCGGGGACGTCGGTTTCCCGGCGTTGCATCGCCTCGACCGTTTCCGGCGCCAGAACACGGGTGCCGTCCGGCGCCAGCCCTCCGTCGAGATGCATCCGGGCGAGCCGGACGACGTCACCGGCGGAGGCGATGACCCGCGCGCCCGGACCCGCCGACCGCGGCATCAGGTCCCAGGCGGGCGCGGGCTCGGGATCCTGCCCCGGGTCGCCGAGGTGACTCATCGCCGCGCGGAAACTCAGCGCCTCTTCGGGCAGGGTCATCGACTGCTTCAGCCCGAGCGGCGCGAAGACCAGGTCTTTCAGCGCCTGATCCCAGGTCAGCCCGGTCAGCACCTCGGCGATCCGGCCGAGCACCTGGTAGCCGACGCTGCTGTAGGAGACCGCGGTTCCCGGCGGGCAGTCCATCGCGATCCCCTTGCTCGCCTCGACGAAGCGGGCGATGCAGTCGTCACCCCGGCCGGTGTCGAGGGTGAAGTCGCAGGTCAGGCCGCTGGTGTGGCTCAGCAGCTGCCGGACGGTGATCGCCGCGGTCGCCTCGGGATCGATCGTCTCGAAGTCCGGCAGCACCTCGACGACCGGCGCGTCGAGGTCCAGTACGCCAGTTTCGGCCAGCCGCATGATGAGGGTGGCGGTGTGGATCTTGGCGATCGAACCGAGCTGGAACACCGAATCGGTGGTCGTCTCGACGCCGGTGCCGCGGTGCAGGACACCGCTCGCGAGCTCGTGGATCTCGCCGCCGGTCAGCACGGCGAGCGCGGCGCCAGGGACGTGATGGGCGGCGCGAAGCTCGTCCAGCCTGGCCTGCCAGCGGCCGGCGTCCCAGTTCACGGCGTTCGTCATGATCTCTCCCCTTCGTTCGCGAGTACATCGTTCTCGTCTTGCGCACACTGTACGCACAAGCGATCAGCGTGCGCAAGAAGCGGGCTCCCTTGAAGCGGGCCGAGGTCGTGTCATATAGTCCACGCGGAATAATCGACACGGAATCTTCCGGAAGGATCATGCATGGCCACGAAGCTCACCCCGCTCGCGATGGCGGTACTGGAACTTCTCCATGAGCGGCCCATGCACCCCTACGAAATGGCCCAGGTGATGAAGGAGCGCTACGTCAGCACCCGGGTCAAAGTGAAGGCCGGCTCGCTCTACCACACGGTGGATCGCTTGGTGCAGAACGGTTTCGTCGAGGTCGTCGAGACCCAACGGGACGGGAGGCGCCCCGAGCGCACCGTGTACGCGATGACGGAGGCCGGCCGCGACGAGTTCGTCGTCCGCGGGCAGCACATGCTCAGCACGCCCGCGGAGGAGTACCCCGAGTACCTCAGCGCGCTCGCCGTCATCGACGAACTGGGCCTGGAGATGGCGGTGACCCAGCTCAAGCACCGGGTGCTGCGGCTGCAGGCTTCCGCCGCCGCCGACAAGGTCGTGCTCGAAAGCATGGTCAACGAGCAACATCTGCCCGAGATCTACTGGCTCGACTGGTCCTACGCCTCCGCTCGGCGCACCTTCGAGCTGGAGTGGACCCAAAAACTGATCGAAGACCTGGAATCCGGCCGCATCCGCTTCCAGGACCACTGCACGCCACACCTGAACCTGGTCACCGAGGACGAAACCGATGAACGCAAGACAAGCTAGCCCCTGGGCCGCGCTTTCCGCGCTGTGCCTGGGTTTCTTCATGATCCTGCTGGACACCACGATCGTTTCGACCGCGATTCCCGCGATGCTGCGCGAACTCGGCGCCGGGCTGAACGCCATCGTCTGGGTGATCAGCGTCTACCTGCTCACCTACGCGGTGCCGATGCTGTTCGCCAGCCGCCTCGGCGACCGCTTCGGCCCGAAGCGCGTCTACCTGGCCGGGCTCGTGGTGTTCACGCTGGCCTCGCTGTGGTGCGGCCTGTCCGGCTCGGTCGAGATGCTCATCGCGGCCCGCGCGGTGCAGGGCCTCGGCGCCGCTCTGATGACTCCGCAGACCCTGGCGTTCATCAGCCACCTGTTCCCGCCGTCGAAGCGTGGCCCCGCGATGGGACTCTGGAGCGGTGTCGCCGGGATCGCGGCCATCGTCGGACCGCTGCTCGGCGGCGTGCTCGTCGACCACCTCGGCTGGGAATGGATCTTCTTCGTCAACCTGCCGGTCGGCGTGGTCGCGATCGCGCTGGCGCTGCTCAAGGTCCCGGACTGGCAGCCGAAGCACTCGCATTCCTTCGACGTGCCGGGAATCCTGCTGTCCGGCGCCGGATTGTTCTGCATCGTCTACGGCGTCCAAAATGGACAGCACTACGACTGGGGCCGGGCGTTCGGGCCGATCACCGTGTTCGAGATCATCGGCTTCGGCGTCGCCCTGCTGATCGCCTTCGTGGCGTGGCAACGGTTCAACCGCAAGGAACCCCTTCTGCCGCTGGGCGTCTTCGCGAACCGCAACTTCTCGGCCGGGACGCTGACCTCGGTCACCGTCGGGTTCGCGATGACAGGCATGTTCCTGCCGCTGGTGATCTACATCCAGGCCGTACTCGGCGAGACCCCCACGATGTCCGGCCTGCTGTTCGCGCCGATGTCGTTGCTGGCGGGCATGATCGGCCCGTTCGTCGGCCGCGCCTCGGACAAGGTCAACGGCAAGATCCTGCTGGTCATCGGGCTGACCGCGCTGGCGGCGGGGATGGCGCTGGTGGCACTGATCGCGCGGGCGGGCGCGAACGCGTGGACGCTCACCCCGGCGCTGCTGGTGGCGGGCGCCGGGATCGGGTTCATCTTCGCGCCGATGGGCAACCTGGCGATGAGTTCGGTCGAACCGCGGTTCATCGGGACCGCGTCGGGCATCTTCAACACCGCCCGCCAGGTCGGTGGCGTGCTCGGCAGTGCCGCCGTCGGCGTGCTGCTGCAGGCGCGGATCAGCACTTCGATCGCCGACGAGGCCGCGACCGCCGCGAGCGCGTTGCCGGAGCAGTACCGGGCGCCGTTCGCGGAAGGTATCGCGAAGGCCGCGGAATCGGCCGGGGAGTTCAGTTCGTCCGGCCCCGCGGCGTTCCCCGGCCTGCCGTCCGGTGTCGCCGAGCAGGCCCAGCGGCTCGCGCTCGAAGCCGTCCACAATGGACTGACTGATGCGGCTCGGGTGACGTTGCTGCTTCCGGCGGCGGTGTTGCTGCTGGGCGTGCTGGCCGCGCTCACCATGCGTCGGCCGGTTCCGCGTGCTCACCACACCCCTGCGCCCGAACCTGCCGCCAGCGCCGCCTGACCCTCCTCCCGCAAGTGTCATGAAAGGGGCGTTCCTGACGTTTTTCGTCCTGAACGCCCCTTTCATGACATCGGGCGGCCCCACCACGATCACCGCCACCACCACCACCGACGCAATGAAAGGTCCTTTCCTTGCGAAATTCGCAAGGAAAGGACCTTTCATCTCATCCGCGGGAGGGCGGAAGCTTCCTTACCGGCGGTACCGCAGGCCGTAGCCGTACGGGTACAGCGCCTTCTTGCCGTCACCGACGTTCACCGGCTCCTGCGCCGCACTGGCCGGCCAGCTGAACGTCAGTTTCCCTGTCGGGTTGTAGTCGCCGTAGAGGACATCGGCGACACCGGCGCCTTCGCTACCCGGGAGCCAGGCGGCGACGAGTCCGTCGAACTGCGGCAGTTGCGAAGCGAGGTCAAGCGGGCGGCCGGACACGGTCACCACGACGACCGGGACCCCGGAGCTCTTCAGCTTGGCGATCGTGGCGAGGTCCTCCGCGTCGAGCCCGAAGCCGTTCGGACGGTCTCCCTGCCCTTCGGCGTACGGCGTTTCGCCCACCACGGCGACCGCGACTCGGTAACTCTTGTCGATTCCGTCACCCGCACGGTCATAGGTCACCGTGGTTCCCTTCCCGGCGCCCGATTTCAGGCCGTCGAGGATGGTCGTGCCCGGGATGACCGGGCCGCTCTGGCCCTGCCAGGTGAGCGTCCAGCCGCCCGCTTGGTTGCCGATGTCGTTCGCGTTCTTGCCCGCGACGAAGATCTTGTTGTTCTTCTTCGCCAGCGGCAGCACACCGTCGTTCTTCAGCAGCACCTGGGATTCACGGACGGCCTGCCGAGCCAATTCTCGATGTTCCTTGCTGCCGAACGTCTTCTGGAGCGATCGGTCGGTGTACGGATGCTCGAACAGGCCGAGCTTGAACTTCTCCGCGAGGATGCGGCGGTTCGCGTCGTCGATCCGGTCGCGCGAGACGCGGCCCGCTTCGACCTCCGCCTTGAGGTAGGAGAGGAACTGCGGAGCGTCCCACGGGACCATGAACATGTCGATGCCCGCGTTGACCGAAAGCCGCACCTCCTCGGGGGTGAAGCCGTCCTTGCCGTCGATCTGGTTGATCGCGTTGTAGTCCGAGATCACCAGGCCGGAGAATCGCAGTTCCTTCTTGAGGACGTCGGTGATCAGGTACTTCTGGGCGTGCATGCGCACCCCTTGGAAGCTGGAGAACGAGATCATCACCGAGCCGACCCCGCGGTCGATCGCCTCGCGGAACGGCGGCAGGTGGATCTGGCGCAGTTCGCGTTCGCTGATCTCGGTGTTGCCCTGGTCGACACCGTTCGTCGTACCGCCGTCGCCGACGTAGTGCTTCGCGGTCGCGAGCACCGAACCCGGCTTCTCCCCCAGCTTGCGCCCTTGGAGACCGGTGATGGCCGACGCGTTGGCGATGGCGTCGCGCGGGGATTCGCCGAAGGATTCGTAAGTGCGACCCCAACGGTCGTCACGGGCGACGCACAGGCACGGCGAAAAGTCCCACCGCGGACCGGTTCCGGCGACTTCCAGCGCCGTCGCGCGGCCGATCTTCTCGACCAGGCGCGGGTTGTCGGCGGCACCGAGGCCGATGTTGTGCGGGAAGATCGTCGCGCCGTAGACGTTGTTGTGGCCGTGCACGGCGTCGACGCCGTAGAGCGTGGGGATGCCGAGCGGCGTCGAAACCGCCGCCTTCTGGTACGAGTCGACCATGTCGGCCCAGCCGGTCGGCGTGTTGCTGGCGGGCACCGAGCCACCGCCGGACAACAGGGACCCCAGTTTGAGCGCGGCGGCCTGGTCGGGGGTGACAGCGCCGCGTTCGGCCTGCGTCATCTGGCCGATCTTGTCGTCGAGACTCATCCGTTTGAGCAGGTCGTTCACCCGCGCGGACGTCGAAGCGTGAGGGTTCTTGTACAGCGGCCCGGGGCTGGCCGACGCCATCGGCGCGAAGGCCGTACCGGCCACGAGCAGGCCTGCGAGCACTGTGGTTTGCGTCGTGCGAAGTGATCTTCTGACGCGGAGGCGGGACGACATTGGTTCCTCCGTAGCTCGAACATTCCATATGTTGCGCGCCACAACAAACTAGCTCCACGGTCGGGTGTTCCAGGTCACAATCAGGCAACGGAGGGCCGTCGAGTACCTTCCGATGGTGCGTTTCGTCCTCGCGTCCCAGTCCCCCGCCCGCCTCGGCGTCCTGCGTTCCGCCGGCTTCGATCCGAGCGTCGTCGTCTCCGGCGTCGACGAGGACGCGGTCGCCGCGTCCCTGCCCGATCCGGCCCCGGTGGAGCTGGTCCGCGCGCTCGCCGTCGCGAAGGCCGAAGCCGTCTACGAGACGCTCGCCGGAACCCACGCCGACATGGTCATCGTGGGCTGCGATTCGATGCTGTCGATCAACGGCGAGATGGTCGGGAAGCCACTCACGCCGGAGGTGGCCCGCGAGCGCTGGGCGTCGATGGCGGGCAAAACCGGTGAACTTCTCACCGGCCACTCGATCATCCGCGTCGAGAACGGCGAGAAGACGAAGGAAGCCTCCGGGACCGAAGGCACCACTGTTCGCTTCGGCACACCGTCGCAAGAAGAGATCGAGGCCTACATCGCGTCCGGCGAACCGCTCCAGGTGGCCGGCGGCTTCACGCTGGACGGTCTGGGCGGCTGGTTCATCGAGGGGATCGACGGCGATTTCTCGAGTGTCATCGGGATCAGCCTGCCGCTGACCCGGCGTTTGCTGACCGAGGTCGGCGTGAGCGTCATCGACCTCTGGCCCCGTCCCGCATCCTGAGACAGCTCCCACACGATCGGGTGATCCGGAAGAGTCCTGCTTCGTCGAACGTTCTTCACGTTCGGCCAATCAGGAAACTTTCACGCACCGGAGTCGCCCCGTGTCTTTCATTCGGACCTACACCAGGCCAAAAGTGTTCGCGGTGGCAGTCCTCGGCTCGCTCGTCGTGGGTGCCCTTCTCGGCGTCCTCGCCAGGAGCACCGAAGCGAGCTGGCTGACCGAACTGCTCGCCCAGATCGGCTCGATCTTCACGACGCTGCTGCAGATCGCGGTGATCCCGCTGGTCTTCACAGCGATCGTGGTCGGCATCAGCAGTCTGCGCAACCTCGGCGGCGGCAAGAAAGCCGCCCGGCTGGGCGGCAAGACCGTATTGTGGTTCGCGATCACCTCGTTCATCGCGTCGCTGATCGGCATCGCCGTCGCGAAGCTGTTCAACCCGGGCAGCGGCGGCCTCGGCGAAGGCATCGCCGCGACCGCGAAGAACACGGACAAGGCCGCCAAGGCGACCTGGGGATCGTGGAGCGACTTCATCAACGGGTTGCTGCCGAAGAACTTCCTCACCGCCTTCACCGAGGGCGAGACGCTTCAGGTGCTGTTCCTGGCCGTCCTGATCGGCGCGGCCGCCTACAGCCTCGGCGACAAGGCGAAGCCCTTCGTCGACTTCACGAGCAGCGTCTTCGAGATCATCCAGCGCTACCTCGGCTGGATCGTGCGCCTGGCCCCGATCGGCATCATCGGCCTCATCGGCAAGGCCGTGTCGACCTACGGCGACTCACTGTTCAAGCCGCTGTTCACCGCCACTCTCGCCGTGTACGTGGGCTGCTTCCTGGTGCTTCTGGTGGTCTACCCGATCCTGCTGCAGTTCGTGGCGAAGGTCAGCCCGCTGAAGTTCTTCTCCAAGGCGGGCACGGCGATCCAGTTCGCGTTCGCGTCGTCGTCCTCGGGCGCGACCCTGCCGCTGACCCGCCAGGCCGCGGTGAACCTGGGCGTCCAGCCCGGCTACGCGGGCTTCGCGACTCCGCTGGCGAGCGCCACGAAGATGGACGGCTGCGCGGCGGTGTTCCCGGCGATCGGCGCGATCTTCATCGCGAACCTTTCCGGTGTGTCGCTGAACTTCTGGCAGTACGTCGGGATCGTCGCGGCCGCCGTGTTCGGCGCGCTGGCGACCGCGGGCGTCACCGGCTGGCTGGCCGCGCTGACCCTGACCGCGTCGGTCATCGGGCTCGACCCGGCGCAGGTCGCGCTCGGGATCGCGCTGATCTACTCGGTGAACCCGATCATGGACATGATCCGGACCGCGACCAACGTCGCCGGCCAGATCGTCGTGCCGGTCATCGTCGCTCGCAGCGAAGGCCTGCTGGACGACGACGTGCTCGACGCGCCTACGGACCCTTCGCCCACCGACAACGGCGAAGCGGCCACCACCTCGGAGAAGGAACCGGCCACGGCTGGCGCCTGACCTCTCGTTGAGTACGTGAAGGCCCCCTTCATTGCGCCTAGCGCAGTGAAGGGGGCCTTCACGTAGTTGGGCGTTCCCTCGGCTGAGCCGCGTGAAGGGGGCCTTCACGCGGCACCTGCTGTGGCGCGTGTGGTTTCTGGGGCGCCTGGGGCGATGCGGCGCTCCGTGAAGGGCCCTTTCACTACCTTCAGGGTAGGCAAGGAGGCCTTCACGACCCTCCGACCGGCACCCCGTGCAATGAAAGGCTCTTTCCTTGCAAATTTTGCAAGGAAAGAGCCTTTCATTGCATACACCCGGAGCGAGCACAGGCAGCAGGAGAGCAAGGGACCTTTGCTATCGCTTCTCTTAACGTTGAGAGAAGCGATAGCAAGGGACCTTTGCTCACGTTGTTTAGCACGCTAACTAACGTGAGCAAAGGTCCCTTGCTCCCACCGAGCCCGCCGGGCCCGCTTCAGGGACAGGGGCGCAGGTCCGCCTTCGTCAGCCGCACGTCCGGCCACCCCTTCAACTCCGAAGGCGCGGTGTACCGCCGCGTGCAGCCCACCGAGCCGCGGCCGACGTCGTAGACCTCCGCGAGCACCGGCGCCGCCTGGCACCGGGCCGATCCGGATTGCGCGCCGGGGCATTCGTGCCGGACGACGATGACGTCCGCGACCCCGTCGGCGGTCACGTCGCTCAGCGCGACCGTGCCGGCGTCGGAGAAGTACGGCTTCCCGGTGTCCCGCCAGATCCCGCCGCGCGCGACGAACAGTTCGCCCGCCGAACCGCCGCCTGCTTCGCCGCGCACCAGGCAGACCGGCGTCGCGCCGTCGACACAGCGCAAAGAATCGCCCTTGAGGGTGACCCCCATGTCATTGATGATCAGCGGGATCACCGTGTCCGCCCCGATCTTGACGACGCCCTGCTTCCCCGCTTCGTCGGCGAGCAGCACGACGGGCAACCCGCCGACGGTCATCGCGCCGATCTCCCGGCAGGCCGAGTGACCGCAGTTGACTCCGGGTGTGGCGGGCACGGTTTCGGGCACCGCGTACCCATCAGGCGCTCCGGCGGGCGTCGGCGCCTTCGGGCGGAGCAGGATCACGGCCACGATCACGCCCGCCGTCACCACCACCGCCAGCAGCGCGGTGAACAGCACCGATCGCGGCGCCCGCGCTTCCTGAGTCCGCATATCCGAGAGCGTAAGTGATCTAGCGCAGAGTGCACGTCTATGTTGTTCCTGTGACGAACCCCGGACTGCCCAACGCCCTGTTCCTCCCCACGGCGAAAAAGCCGAAGGACTTCACCCGTGCGGAGGTCGAACTCCGCGCGACCAAGGACGGCCGGATGGCGCTGGTCGCTTTCAGCACGGTGCAGCGCCTGGTCGAGTGTTGCGGCCCGCACCAGCCGTGGGCGCTGGTCAAAGCCGAGCACCTGGGCCGGATCTACCAGACCCAGCCGTATGACCTGATCGTGCTGGATTCCGACCTTCCGGAGGAACTGCGGCACCGAGAAGCCCTGGTGTAACGCCTGATAGAAGAACTGCGGCACCACGGAGCGCTGGTATAAAACAGAGGTCACCGGGTGGCCTTGCTCTCACTATTCGAGGCGGGAACTTCCGTAAACTGCTGCGGAGCCGCATCGGGGCGGCCCGACGTGCGAACGCAGGAGGTACGGCGTGACCGAGCAGGCCGGCACAGGTGGTCCGGTGACCAAGATCCTGATCGCGAACCGCGGGGAAATCGCGGTCCGGGTGATCAGGGCGGCGAAGGATGCCGGGCTGACCAGCGTCGCCGTCTACGCCGATCCGGATCGTGACGCACCCCATGTCCGTCTCGCCGACGAGGCCTTCGCGCTCGGCGGCACCACCGCGGCCGAGAGCTACCTCGTCTTCGACAAGCTGCTCGACGCCGCCAAGCGGTCGGGCGCGGACTCGGTCCACCCCGGCTACGGGTTCCTCTCCGAGAACGCGGACTTCGCGCAGGCCGTGATCGACGCCGGGCTGACCTGGATCGGGCCGAGCCCGCAGGCCATCCGCGACCTCGGCGACAAGGTCACCGCGCGCCACATCGCGCTGCGCGCCGGGGCCCCCCTCGTGCCCGGCACGAAGGACCCCGCCGCGAACGCCGACGAGATCGTCGCCTTCGCCGACGAGCACGGCCTGCCGGTCGCGATCAAGGCGGCGTTCGGAGGTGGCGGCCGCGGCCTCAAAGTCGCCCGCACCCGCGAAGAGATCCCGGAGCTCTTCGAATCCGCGACGCGCGAGGCGATCTCCGCCTTCGGCCGCGGCGAATGCTTCGTCGAGCGCTACCTCGACAAGCCGCGGCACGTCGAGGCCCAGGTCCTCGCCGACCAGCACGGCAACGCCATCGTCGTCGGCACTCGCGACTGCTCGTTGCAGCGCCGCCACCAGAAGCTGGTCGAGGAGGCGCCCGCGCCGTACCTGACCGACGAGCAGCGCAAGCGCATCCACGAGTCCGCGAAGGCGATCTGCAAGGAAGCCGGCTACTACGGCGCCGGGACCGTCGAGTACCTCGTCGCCGTCGACGGCACGATCTCGTTCCTCGAGGTCAACACGCGACTGCAGGTCGAGCACCCGGTGTCCGAGGAGACCACGGGCCTCGACCTCGTGCGCGAGATGTTCCGCATCGCGCGCGGCGAGAAGCTGCGCATCACCGAGGACCCGGAACCGCGGGGCCACTCGATCGAATTCCGCATCAACGGTGAAGACGCCGGACGCGGCTTCCTGCCCGCGCCCGGCACCGTGACGAAGTTCGTCGCGCCGAGCGGCCCGGGGGTCCGGGTCGATTCGGGTGTCGAGTCCGGCAGCGTCATCGGCGGCCAGTTCGACTCGATGCTCGCGAAGCTGATCGTCACCGGTTCGGACCGGCAGAACGCGCTCGAGCGCAGCCGCCGGGCGCTGGCCGAGATGGTCGCCGACGGGATGGCGACGGTCCTGCCGTTCCACCGCGTGATCGTGGACGACCCGGCCTTCATCGGCGACGAGAACGGTTTCAGCGTGCACACCCGCTGGATCGAGACCGAGTTCGACAACAAGATCGAGCCGTTCGTCGCGCCGGAAGCCGCCGAGGCCGAAGACGAGCAGCCCCGCCAGAACGTCGTCGTCGAGGTCGGCGGACGGCGTCTGGAAGTGTCGCTTCCCGGTGGGTTCTCGCTCGACGGCGGTGGCGGCGGGACGGCCGTCAAGGCCAAGCCGCGCAAGCGCGCGGGCGGCACCAAGGCGGCCGTGAGCGGCGACGCGGTCACCGCGCCGATGCAGGGCACCATCGTCAAGGTCGCCGTCGAAGAAGGCCAGCGGGTCGAAGCGGGCGAACTCGTCGTCGTGCTCGAGGCGATGAAGATGGAGAACCCGGTCACCGCGCACAAGGCGGGTACCGTGACCGGTCTTTCGGTCGAGGTCGGCGCCGCCGTGACGCAGGGAACCCAGCTGTTCGAGCTGAAAGACTGACGAATGTCGTGGATGACGGGCCCTCGCTCCGCCTACCATCGAAAGGGTGAGCGAGGTTCCGTCTCCGCAGCTGCGGATCAGTGATCAGGATCGCGAGTCCGCGCTGACAGCGCTGGGCGAGCACATGAGCGTGGGCCGGATCGACATCGACGAATTCGGTGAGCGGTCGGCGAGGATCACCGCGGCCAAGACGCGCGGTGAGCTGTCCGAGGTCTTCCTCGACCTGCCCGAACCGCATCCGGGCTTCGACGCGCCCAAGACGGTCGTGAGCGAACCGGAGAAGCCGGCGTCGACATGGGCGGGCATTTCGTCGGCGCAGCGGGTCATGGGCGCGCTGCTGCCGCTCCTGTTCATCGCCACCATCGTGTTCATCATCGGCACCGGCGCCAGCTGGTGGTTGATCGCCATCCCGATCGGGATCAGCGTCGCCGGTGAAGGGCTCTGGGGCAAAGGCTGGGAGAACGCCCACAAGAAGCTCGGGAAGCAGCGTCGAGGGGAACTGGACGGCTGATCCGCCCGTAGACTCGGGACGTGAGTGCCGAGAGACCGGACATGCGGCTGAGCGACGCCGAACGCCAAGACGCGCTCGATGCGCTGGAAGAGCACGTCCGCACCGGCAGACTCGACCTCGACGAGTTCGGCTCGCGGTCGGCGAGGGTCAGCGCCGCGAGGCTCGCGAGCGACCTCGAACCGCTGTTCACGGACCTGCCCTCACCTCGCCCCAGCGCCCTGCTCCCCCTGCCGCCGATGCCCGGCGTCGCGCAGGCATCCGCGAAGAACGAGGCCCAGCCGCCGTCGAAGTGGCTGGCGGCCAGCGCCGTGCCGATCGCCGCGGTGGTCGCGATCGCGCTGTTCTTCTTCACCCGCGGGACGTTCCTGGTCTTCCTGCTCCCGCTGGCGGTCGCGCTGATCATGAGCCGCCGTCGCTGATCGGTCCGGTTACCCTCGAAGGGTGGAACCGGTGGAGATCAACGCGGGCGAGTACTACCTGCGGCAGCTGCGGGCGGACAAGGCTCTCGACGACCGTCCGGCGCTGGTCGCGGCCTTCGCCGACCCGACGCACCGCAAGTACGTCCTGAACTACCGCTTGCGGGACCTCGCCGAGGCGACCGAGTACGTCGCGTTGCGCGCGGCGCAGTGGGCCGGTGACGAACGCTGCTCCTGGGCGGTGGCCGAGCCGACGACCGGGGAGCTGCTGGGCGAGGTCGGCCTGCGGGACCTCGACCTCGACACCGGGTACGCGGAGGCGTCGGTCTGGGTGCGCGCCGCGTCCCGGGGGAAGGGCGTCGCGAGCACCGGGCTCAGCGCGGCCCTGCGCTTCGGTTTCGGCGGGCTGGGCCTGCGCGAGGTCAGCTACCGCTACGAGGAGACGAACGAGATCTCGGCCTCGGTCGCCCGCAAATGCGGGTTCACCCTGGTCGGGCCCGAGCTGGACCCGGCCCCGACCGGGGAACGCCTCATCCGCTGGCGCCGCACCGCCTGATCCCCCGCAATTAGTCACCTACTTGCCCTGATCGAGGTCCGGCGCCGGTAAGCGCCCAGGCAAGTAGGTGACTAATTGCGGGGGTCGGGGGTCAGAAGGGGTAGATGGGCGGGGGGTTCCGGACGGTGACCCAGCGCGTCTCGGTGAAGGCCTCGATGTTCGCCGCCGCACCACCGAAACGGCTTCCGGTGCCCGAAGCGGCGACGCCGCCGAAGGGGCTGTTCGCCTCGTCGCTGACGGTCTGGTCGTTGATGTGCACGATCCCGGTCGGGACGCGGTCGGCCAGCTCCAGTCCTTTGAGGACATCGCGCGTGACGATCCCCAGCGAGAGCCCGTACTCGCTCGCCGTGGCGAGGCGGACGGCCTCCTCCGCGTCGGAGAACCGCACGACCGGCGCGACCGGGCCGAAGATCTCCTCGGCGACGGCGGGCGCGTCCGGCGGCACGTCGGCGAGCACCGTCGCGGAGTAGAACAGCCGGTCGTACTCGCCGCCGGCGGCGACCCGGGCCCCCGCCGCGACACTGGCGGTGACCAGCTCGTGGATCTTGTC
This sequence comes from Amycolatopsis speibonae, assembly GCF_042647925.1. NCBI lineage: Bacteria > Bacillati > Actinomycetota > Actinomycetes > Pseudonocardiales > Pseudonocardiaceae > Amycolatopsis > Amycolatopsis speibonae. Next base: position 31,224 of record NZ_JBHRWK010000029.1, on the reverse strand, counting down.
CCGCTGCCCGGCGTCGATGATCGGCCCGAGCGCGACCTCGTCCCGCGCCGGGTCACCCACGCGCAGGGCGGCCGCCTTCGCCGCCAGCCGCTCGACGAAGTCGTCGTAGAGCCGCTCGTGCACCAGGTGCCGCCCGGTGGTCATGCAGATCTGGCCCTGGTGGAAGAAGGAGCCGAACGCGGCGACCCCGGCGGCTTCGTCGACATCCGCGTCGTCGAGCACGATGAGCGCGGAGTTCCCGCCCAGCTCCAGGTGTGCCCGCTTCAGATGCTTTCCGGCGAGTTCGCCGACCTTGCGCCCGGCGCCGGTCGATCCGGTGAACGAGATGACCCGGACCGCCGGATGCGTCACCAGCGTCTCGCCGACGTCCGCGCCACCCGGCAGCATCTGCAGCACTCCCGGCGGCAGGCCCGCTTCCTCGAAGATCCGCGCCAGGACCACGCCACCGGTGACGGCGGTGCGCGGGTCCGGCTTCAGGATGACCGCGTTGCCCAGCGCGAGCGCCGGGGCGACCGAACGGATGCCCAGGATGATCGGCATGTTGAACGGCGAGATCACCGCCACGACACCGGCCGGGACGCGGCGGGCCATCGAAAGGCGCGGTTCTTCACTCGGCAGGAGTTCGCCGTACGGGCGGCCGGGCAGCGCCGCCGCCTCGTAGCACTCCTGCTCCGCGACGTGCAGCGAAAAGCCCGCGACGCCCGGCACGGCGCCGACCTCGCGGACGTTCCACCAGCTGATCTCGTCGGCGTACTCCGACCAAAGCCGGGCGGCCTTGCGCAGCACGGCGGCCCGCTGGACGTGCGGTGTCGCCGCCCAAGCCCGCTGCGCCTCGGCCGCTGTCTCCGCCGCTTTCGCGGCGTCTTCGGCCGAGGCGATCCCGATGCTTCCCAAGACGTCGCCCGTCGCGGGCTCCGTGACCTTCCGGGTGCCGCCGGTACCGGGGACCCACGAGCCTCCGGCGAAGATCCGGTCCGTCCACGTCGACGAGTCGAGAAAAACCACTGCGCCACCTTCCAGGTCGGGGAAGGCCGACGCTATGCCAGTTTCACTCGATCAGGCAACGATCCCTGCGCGCGTGGCACACCACCCGGCAGGAACGATCAACTCACCGGTTCGATGATCCCCGTGCGGGCTTCCGGCGCGGCCGAACGCAACGCGTCGGCGGCCTCGTCGCTCGGCTGCGACTGGGACTCCCGTTCCGCGTCGACCCGCGCCGTGTACACCTCGACCTCGCGTTTCTCCTGCTCCTTCGACCAGCCGAGCACCTCGCCCACCAGCGTGGCGACCTGGGCGGCGCAGTCGACGCCGCGGTGCGCGTACTCGATCGAGATCCGCGTCCGGCGCGCCAAGACGTCTTCCAGGTGAAGCGCGCCCTCGTGACTGGCCGCGTAGACGACCTCGACGCCGAGGTAGTCCGGAGCGTGCTCCAGCGGCTTCAGCAGCTCCGGCCGTCCTTCGCCGAGCGCGAGGACTTCGTGCACCATCGAGCCGTACCGGTCGAGCAGGTGACGGACGCGGTACGGGTGCAGCCCGTGCTCGGAAGCCAGGTGGTCGGCCTGGTTCACCAGCGCGTGATAGCCGTCCGCGCCCAGCAGCGGCACCTTGTCCGTGATGGACGACTGCGGCCTGCCGGGCAGGTCGACGGCCGCGGCGTCGACGGCGTCGGCCGCCATCACCCGGTAGGTCGTGTACTTGCCGCCCGCGATCGCGACCAGTCCCGGTGCGACCCGGGCGACCGCGTGCTCACGCGAAAGCTTCGACGTCTCTTCGCTTTCCCCGGCGAGCAAAGGCCGGAGTCCCGCGTAGACGCCTTCGATGTCGTCGTGCGTCAGCGGTGTCGCGAGCACGGTGTTGACGTGTTCGAGGAGGTAGTCGATGTCGTGCTTCGTCGCGGCGGGATGCGCGAGGTCGAGGTTCCAGTCGGTGTCGGTGGTCCCGACGATCCAGTGATTGCGCCACGGGATGACGAACAGCACGGACTTCTCGGTGCGCAGGATCATGCCCGCCTCCGAGACGATCCGATCGCGCGGGACGACGATGTGCACGCCCTTGCTCGCGCGGACGCGGAACCGGCCGCGGCCACCGGAAAGCCGCTGCAGCTCGTCGGTCCAGACGCCGGTGCAGTTGACCACCGCGGAAGCGTGGATCTCGGTCTCGCGGCCGTCCTCGACGTCGCGCACCTTGACGCCGGAAATGCGGTCCGCCTCGCGGAGGAAACCGACCACCTGGGTGGAGGTGCGCACCACGGCGCCGTAGTGCGCGGCGGTGCGGGCGACGGTCATCGTATGCCGTGCGTCGTCGGATTGCGCGTCGTAGTAACGGATCCCGCCGATCAAGGCGGACCGCTTCAGCGCCGGGACCATCCGCAGCGCGCCCGCGCGGCTCAGGTGTTTCTGCCCGGGGACCGACCGCGCGCCGCCCATCGTGTCGTACATCAGCAGGCCGGCCGCGGTGTACGGCCGCTCCCAGATCCGGTGGGTCAGCGGGTACAGGAAGCTGACCGGCTTCACCAGATGGGGTGCGATCGTCGTCAGCATCAGCTCGCGTTCACGCAGAGCTTCCCGTACCAGACCGAATTCCAGCTGTTCGAGGTAACGGAGCCCGCCGTGGAAGAGCTTGCTGGACCGGCTCGACGTCCCCGAGGCGAGGTCGCGCGCTTCGACGAGGGCGACCCGCAGGCCGCGCGTGGCGGCGTCGAGCGCGGTACCCGCTCCGACCACTCCGCCGCCGATGACGACGAGGTCGAACTTGTCCTCACCCAGCCGCTGCCACGACTCTTCCCGCTTGAGCGGTCCCAGCCTGGCGGGGCTGTTTTCGGCTTCGCGCTGAGAGCTTGCCACGTGACATTCCTCCTTGGTGCCGCTGTGGCTCCAGCATCGCACGATCGGCCACGACGGGTCCGTTATGCGGGTGACACGTGTGGCGTAACCCTCGTCGATCTTGAAAAGATTGATGCGCGCGACGCCTGGAAGGAACAAATACGCGACGGTAACGTGCCACGAACGTGGGTCGGCAAGGGCGCCGTAGCACACTGTGTTCGGCCCTGCGCGGAATGTCCCATGCGGTAAGTCCACAGTGGAGGTCAGCGGTGAGCGCAGGAGCCATATTCGTCTGGGAATTGCTGGGAACGGCGGTCCTGATCCTGTTGGGTAACGGCGTGGTCGCCAACCACGTGTTGCGGAAGAACAACGGCCACGGCGGTGGCGTCGTGATGATCACCCTCGGCTGGGGGTTCGCGGTCTTCGCCGGCGCCAGCATCGCCGCGCCGAGCCAGGCGCACCTCAACCCCGCGGTGACACTGGGGCTCGCCATCGCGGACAAGACCAAGTGGGGCGACGTCCCGATCTACATCGCCGGGCAGCTGGTCGGCGCGATCCTCGGCGCGGTGCTCTGCTGGGCCGCCTACAAGCTCCAGTTCGACGACCATCCCAACCGGGACGAGACGCTCGGCATCTTCTCGACCGCGCCGCAGATCCCGAACAAGGCGTGGAACCTGGTCACCGAGATCATCGGCACCTTCGTGCTGGTCGTCTGGATCCTGCTCAGCCCGGTCTACGCCGAATCCGGCGGCACGCCGAACTTCGGCAACTCCGCGCTCGGTTACGCGGGTGTAGCGTTCGTCGTGCTGGTCATCGGCCAGTCCCTCGGTGGCCCGACCGGTTACGCCATCAACCCGGCCCGAGACCTCGGCCCCCGCCTCGCGTACGCGTTCCTGCTGCCCATCAAGAACAAGGCCAACCCGAACTGGGGCTACTCCTGGGTCCCCGTCGTCGGTCCGCTCATCGGTGGCGCCCTGGCCGCGTTCGTGTTCCTCGCCGTCCACAACCTCACCTGAGACTGGAGTTTTCGATGACTTCGTACGTAGCCGCGATCGACCAGGGCACCACGTCGACCCGCTGCATGATCTTCGACCACTCCGGCCGGGTTGTCGCCGTCGACCAGCGGGAACACGAGCAGATCTTCCCGAAGGCGGGCTGGGTCGAGCACAACGCCGAGGAGATCTGGGAGAACACGCGGGCCGTCGCGGCGGGCGCGCTCGCCAAGGGCGACCTGGTCGCCAGCGACGTCATCGCGGTCGGCATCACCAACCAGCGCGAGACCACGCTGGTCTGGGACCGCACCACCGGCAAGCCGGTATACAACGCGATCGTCTGGCAAGACACCCGCACCGACAAGATCGTCAGCGACCTGGGCGCGCTCGGCGGCGGACAGGAGCGGTACCGCGCGAAGGTGGGCCTGCCGCTGGCGACCTACTTCTCCGGGCCGAAGATCAAGTGGATCCTCGACAACGTTGACGGCGCCCGCGCGCGGGCCGAAGCAGGCGACCTGCTCTTCGGCAACATGGACACCTGGGTGCTGTGGAACATGACCGGCGGGGTCGACGGCGGCGTGCACGTCACCGACCCGACCAACGCGTCGCGGACCATGCTGATGGACCTCGACACGCTGGCCTGGGACGCCGGGATCGCCGAAGAGATGACCATCCCGCTGGGGATGCTGCCGGAGATCCGGTCGTCCTCGGAGACCTACGGCAAGGTCCGCGAGAAGGGCGCGCTGGCCGGGGTTCCGATCTCGGGAATCCTGGGCGACCAGCAGGCGGCGACCTTCGGGCAGGCCTGCCTCTCGCCAGGTGAAGCGAAGAACACCTACGGCACCGGCAACTTCATGCTGCTCAACACGGGCACCGAGAAGGTCATGTCGGACAACGGGCTGCTCACCACGGTCTGCTACAAGATCGGCTCGAACGACACGGTGTACGCGCTCGAAGGTTCGATCGCGGTCACCGGTTCGCTCGTGCAGTGGCTGCGGGACAACCTCGGCCTGATCGGCTCCGCGGCCGAGGTCGAGCAGCACGCCCGCAGCGTCGAGGACAACGGTGGCGCGTACTTCGTGCCGGCGTTCTCGGGCCTCTTCGCGCCGTACTGGCGCTCCGATGCCCGCGGCGCGATCGTCGGCCTCACCCGATTCGTCAACAAGGGACACATCTCGCGGGCGGTCCTGGAGGCGACGGCGTTCCAGTCGCGCGAGGTGATCGACGCGATGAACGCCGACTCCGGTGTCCCGCTGAAGTCGCTGAAGGTCGACGGCGGCATGGTCGTCAACGAACTGCTCATGCAGTTCCAGGCCGACATCCTGGGCGTCCCGGTGATCCGCCCGGTGGTCAACGAGACCACGGCGCTCGGCGCGGCCTACGCGGCCGGTCTCGCGGTGGGCTTCTGGAAGAGCGAAGACGACATCCGCAACAACTGGGCGCAGGACAAGCAGTGGGACCCGTCGATGGACGAGGCGCGCCGCGAGTCCGAGTACCGCAACTGGAAGAAGGCCGTCACGAAGACCTTCGACTGGGTCGAGGGCGAAGACTGACCCTCACCCGCTGACCCGAAGTCCGTGAAGGCCTCCTTCCCTACCTTGAGAGTAGGAAAGGAGTCCTTCACGGACTTCCGCATTCAGCGGACTTAATGCGCCGTGGGCTAGCCGAAAGCGCCGCCGCCGGTCTGCGGAGCGCCCTTCGGCGTGACCTTCACCTGCGGCGCCGTCTTGCCCGGTGACGGCGGCGTGCCGCACGGCTTGGTCAGCGCCGCCGCGACGACGTCACCCGCGCTCGACGACGGCGCACCGCTGTTGGACGGCCGGCCGCTGGACGGCGGCTGACTGCTCGAAGGCGGCTTGCTGCTGGACGGGGGTTTGCTGCTCGACGGCGGCGTGCTCGAAGGCGGTGTCGTCGGCGGCAGGCAGACGATCTCGAACTCGACGGTCGCCGTCCCGCCGGCGGCCGGCAGGTTCGGTCCGCCGTCGCAATGGAAACTCGCCTTGAACTTGCCCGTCTTCCCGGCGGCCTTCCCGTGCCCACCGTACGGCGCCTGGTTACCCGAGCCGGGCTGGACTTCGAGCGTGACCGGCCCGGTCAGTCCCGCCGACGTCACCGCGGTGCGCGTGCCGTGGCAACTGGCGGTGAAGTCCAGCACCTGGCCGGGCGCGACCTTCGCCGGGCTGACCCAGAGCTTCGGCGGCGGTGCTGTCGCCGACGCCTGCGGGGCGAGGAGCACCCCCGCCGTCATCGCGAGCAAACCGGCTCCCGCGACGATTCCCTTGATTCCCATGATCTTTCTCCCTCAGTGCGAGCCCTCGCGTCAAGAACACCCTCGGGAAAGGGAATCGGTTGCCTTCGAAAGCAAAAACTCGTGAGGTTCTATTGAGGGGTAAGGCAAACGTGGCGGGCTGAGTGTCCCCAATGCCACATCGGGGGCACTCGACCCCTCAATAACCGTCCTCACCACTCACGAGAAAGGGCCCCCACCGGTCTGCGGCGCCCCCACCGGAATCTTCGAAACCTGACGATCCGACCCCGGCCTGACCGGCGCCGCCGAAGACCCCGGCGGCATCGTTTTCCCGGTGGAAGTAGTCGGTTTCGGCGGTTTGTTCGACGAAGTCGGCACCGCCGCCACTTCGAGGTTGATCGTCACCGTCTTCGTCTTGCAGAGTGCCGTGACCGCGTAGAAACCGGGGCGCGCCTTGTCGTCGATATGCGCGACGGCGCCGAGGATCACCGGATTCTCCGAGGTGATCTCGAACTTCCCGACGCGGTCCAGCACCATCGACTTCACCTCGCCGAGGTCGGCGACCGGGCAGCCGACGGAGACCAGGACGTCCTCCCCCGCCTTCGACTTCGCCGGCGAAACCGCGATGAACGGGTACTGCATCGGCGGCGGGGTGAACGTCGTGGTCGGCGTGGTCGAGACCTCTTGCGCGGCTGCGGGCGTGGCCAGCGCCGCACCGCACGCCAGCACCCCTGTCACCGCCAGGACGGACCGGTATCCGAGCATGGACCTCACCTCGCGATCAGCCGAGCGAAAACGATGATGTTGTCGAGATAGTTGCGCGACGTCTTGTCGAAGACCCCGCCGCAGGTGATGAGCCGAAGTTCCGGCGCGGTGGTGTCGCCGTAGACGGCGTCGGTGGGGAACTTGTCCTTCGCCACCCGCTCGACCTTCGTGACCGCGAACTCGGCCGTCGTGCCGTCCTTGCGGGCGATCGAGACCTTGTCGCCGGGCACCAGTTCCCTCAGCCGGAAGAAGATGCCCTTCTGCTTGTTGCCGTCCACGTGCCCGAGGATCACCGAGGGCCCGACCTCCCCCGGGGTCGGCCCGTTCTCGTACCAGCCCGCCTGCAGCGGCTGGGTCACCGGCGGGACCTCGACGGTGTTGTCCGCGTTGAGCCCGAGCGGGACCAGGCTGGACTTCGCCTCGATCTTCGGTACGTCGATCGAGACCGGTTCAGCCTTCGGCATCCCCTCGACGGCGCCCCCTCCGTCGACGGGAGCCCCCGGCTCACTCGGCTCGGCCGGCGGCGTCTCCGCCTGGCTCACGCTCCCCTGCGGCGCCGCCTGGCCGGTCTCCCCGGGACCGGAGAGGACGAACGCCAGCGTCGCCAAAACGGCCAGCAGGACGACAGCGAGCGCCAGCAGCGCCTGTCGCCCTCGTATCCACGTCGATTTCATGTCCACCCCTCAAGGAAGCGGGACGAGGCCGGTCCCGGCCCCCAGACCGGGACCGGCTCGTCGTTCACCCCCACGCCTGCCAAACGTCGGACGAGACCGGACGGTTGCCCGCCCAGGTCACGAAATGATCGCGATCCCTACGCCCGCACCGCACGCCGACGGTACGCCGCGAACCCGGCACCGCCCGCGACCAGCGCGAGCCCGCCCCCGACGGCGGCGAGGACGCCGGTGTAGTCGGCGGGCCCCTCGGTGCCACCGGTCTGCGGGGCACCGGCCGGCACCTTCGCGACCTGGTTCTTCTTGCCGATCACCTCGAAGGTGACCGTCGACTTCTGGCCCCAGCAGGTCAGCGTCACCGGGTACTTGCCCGGCTTGATGTCCTTGACCGTCGCCGACCACTTCGCGGAGTCGATGGAGTTCGCGGAGTTGACGGTGAGGGCAGCCGAAGTGACCTTCGGGCCGGACTCGTTGTTGCGGGTGGCGCACTGGAAGTCCAGCTTCACCTTGTCCCCCGGCTTGCCCTGGGCGGGCGAGAGGGTCAGGGCCTTGAGGATCCCGACCGGTGACGCGTGCGGGCCGGGGCCGTCGGGGTCTTCGGTCGGGGAAGCCGACGGAGAAGAGGGAGCCGGAACAGTCGGCGTCGGAGAAGTCGCGAGAGCCGCGCCCGGCGCGAGAAGAAGGAATCCGGCGACGGTACCGGCGGAGAGCATGATGGTGCGCTTCATTGGAATACCCCTGAAAGACGAATGTGGATGGAAATCGGAAAAGAAGAATTCCGCGCCCCTGTTCCCCCAGTGGCGGTTCTCTGTTTTTCCGACACCCTCATGACGTCCCTGCCCAGGGTCGGGTTGCCTGGATTCATCACGAAAAGGTCGCGAAATCGGGGCGGTGGGAGGAATGTCGCGAAAGCGAAGCAGGCACAGGGGGTCGTGAGTGTTTCGGGTCGTTCTAACGACACTTGCCACTCACGACCACTCCGACCCACATGTCACCTTCGCCTTCTCGTGAGCCCGCCATCCACTAAACACAAAACCGCCCCCGGACCGAAGTCCGAGGGCGGTTCCGGAACGCGCAATCAGGAAGCCATACTGCCGTCACCCGCGTGCGCCGAACCGGACGGCACCGCGCCCACCTGCCGGGCGGGCACGGAAAACGTTGCCGTATAAGACTTTCCGTTGCAGTTGACGGTCAGCGGGTAGCTGCCCGGCGCCGTCCCCTCCTTGAGTTCGACCTCGGCGCTGACGTTCGCCGGGACGCCGATGAGCGGGCCGTAGTCGTACTTCCCGACGCTCAGCACCGGCGAGGAGAACGTCGTCGACGCCGGCGCCTTCAGCCCGTCGCCGGGGCACTGCGCCAGCGCCACGTTCGAGTCGCCGCGGACGTACTTGTTGACGAGCCCGAGTTCGTAGGCCGTGTCGTCGTTGAGCTGCACCGTGACACCGCCGGGATCGGGCTGGGGTTGCTGGGCGAAACCGGTCGCCGGCCCCGCCAGCGACGCCGCACCGATCGCCAGCACTCCGACGACACCCCTGCGAACCCTGCGAACCACGAAAAACCCCTAGCTGTCACCGAAACACCGACACGCGCTAGACGCGGGCACCCCCGCGAGGGTTGCTTCCCGGAAGGAGATCAGTCCAAGTCGTCGTGGCGCATCAGCTGACGACCGGCCTCGGTGATCGACCCCGACAGCGACGGGTACACCGAAAATGTCAGTGCCAGGTGTTCCACTGTGAGCTGGTTCTGGACGGCGAGCGCGATGGGAAGGATGAGCTCGCTCGCGTTCGGCGCCACGACCACCCCACCGACGACCACGCCGGTGGCGGGACGGCAGAACAGCTTCACGAAACCGCGTCGCAGGCCTTCCATCTTCGCGCGGGCGTTCGTCGCGAGCGGGAGCATGATGGTGCGGGCGGGCACCTCACCCGAGTCGATCGCCTGCTGGCTGATGCCGACGGTCGCGATCTCGGGGTGGGTGAACACGTTGGCGGCGACGGTCTTGAGCTTGATCGGCGCGACACCCTCACCGAGCGCGTGCCACATCGCGATGCGGCCCTGCATGCTGGCCACCGAGGCGAGCATGAGCACGCCGGTGCAGTCACCGGCGGCGTAGATGCCGGGCGCGCTGGTGCGGGAAACGCGGTCGACACCGATGAAGCCGCCGGGGCCGGGCTCGATGCCGACCTTCTCCAGGCCGATGTCGGTGGTGTTGGGCACCGAACCGACGGTCATCAGCGCGTGGCTGGCTTCGATCACGCGGCCGTCGGCGAGGTAGATCTCGACGCCCTTGTCGGTGCGCACGACCTTGTCGGCGCGCGCCTGCTTGGCGACCGTGGTGCCGCGCTGGGAGAAGACCTCTTCGAGCACGGCTGCGGCGTCGGCGTCCTCGTGCGGGAGCACGCGGTCGCGGCTGGAGACGACGGTGACCTTGACGCCCATCTCGGTGTAGGCCGAGGCGAATTCGGCGCCGGTGACACCCGAACCGATGACGGCCAGGTGCTCGGGCAGCTCGCGCAGGTCGTAGAGCTGACGCCAGTCGAGGATGCGCTCGCCGTCCGGCACCGCGCCGGGCAGCACCCGCGGGGTGGCGCCGGTCGAGATGAGGACGACGTCGGCGTCGAGCACCTCGGTCGAGCCGTCGTGGGCGGTGACGGCGACCTTGTGCGCGGCGAGTCCGGCTTCGTCGTCGTCGAAGCGGGCCTGGCCGATGACGACGCGGACGCCCTCGCGCTGGACACGGGCGCGGATGTCGGCGGACTGCGCGAGGGCGAGGCCCTTCACGCGGCCGTGGACGGTCGGCAGGTCGACACTGGTGTCGGCCATGTCGGTGTTGATGCCGAGTTCGCGGAGGTCGTGCATGTTCGCGAGCGCGCCGGAGGAGGCGATGAACGTCTTGGACGGAACGCAGTCGTAGAGCACGCAGGCGCCGCCGAGACCGTCGCGTTCGACGATGGTGACGTCGGCCCCGTGCTGGGCCGCGACCAGTGCCGCTTCGTAACCGGCGGGGCCTCCGCCCATGATCACGATCTTGGTCACTGGTCTCCTCCTCGCAGCGGTGTCTGTGACTGCGTTTACCGTACGCGGGCGACCGCTGGGCGGATTGAGTGGCCGGACACGGCATGTGCGTCCAGCCGGGTGACCGGTGGGTCGCTAGGCTGTCACCGTGCCGTTGTATGCCGCGTATGGATCCAATATGGAGCCCGCCCAGATGTTGGAGCGCGCTCCTCACTCGCCCATGGCCGGCACCGGCTGGCTGGAGGGCTGGAGGCTGACCTTCGGCGGCGAAGACCTCGGCTGGGAAGGCGCGCTGGCGACCATCGTCGAAGACCCGGGCTCCCGGGTCTTCGTGGTGCTGTACGACGTCACGCCGCTGGACGAGGACGGCCTCGACCGCTGGGAAGGCGGCGAGCTCGGGATGCACACCAAGCTCAAGTTGCGCGTGCAGACCATGGAAGGTTCCGTCCTGCCCTGGCTGTACGTCGTGGACGCCTACGAAGGCGGGCTCCCTTCGGCGCGTTATCTCGGCGTTCTCGCCGACGCCGCCGAAGCCGCGGGCGCCCCCGCGGACTACGTCGACGCGCTCCGCACCCGCCCCTGCCAGGGCATCAGCGGCTGATCACGCGTGTGACCCTTCACGTCACGCGTGTCGCCCTCCTGATCACGCGACTTGCACGGAACGACGCTCGAACGCGTCGCGAAGCTCAGCCAACACGCGACGCGGATCGCGAAGATCGGCCGCACCCGCCCGGATCGTGATCCACCCGCGTCCGGCCATCCGCGCATCCCGTTCACGATCGTGGCCCTGCCGTTCCTCATGCGTGGCGAACCCGTCGTACTCCAGTGCGATCCGCACGGCAGGCCACGCGATGTCGAGCACGTACAGCCTTCGGCCGTCGATCGTGCAGACCTCGTACTGCGCCTCCGGGACCGGGAATCCCGCCTCCACCACGATGAGCCGAAAGATGCTCTCGGGTGGCGACTCGGCCTTCCCCGTCGCGAGCGCCAACAGCATCTGCGCCCTGTGGATACCTCGTTTGTCCACGCGGTCCAAAATACGATCCCGGACGTTGTCCCGGAGTACTCGGTGATGATCCGGCGCCAGGCCGTGCAGCGCCTCGTCGACCGCGGCGAAAGCTGTCCGCCTGTCACCGTCGCAGAGGAAGTCCGCCAACGCGAGCTCCAGCGAGAACAGGGTCAGACCGTTGAGCTCGGTGGTGTCATATGGCTGGAACGCGGCTCGGTGCACGACCAACCCCGGCTTGGATCTCGCCCGCCTCGGATAGGGCACCGTGATGTGGACGGTCAAGTCGTCGACAGCTGAAATCCCATGCAAGGCAAGGGAAGTGGCCCCGGAAAGCGCGGCGGGCTGCCCCACGGCCATCAGTGCCGCTTGGGCTCTTGTCGGCAGCTCGAGCAGGTCAGCCGCGTGCACGATCACCCCTCGCCAAGGTTGAGCGAGCACTCCGCTCCGCAACCCTTCGAGGACCGCGCGACGGCCCAAAACCTTGTCGGCCTCACTACGCGAGACCGCCCCATGTCGTCCTCCCCAGTCGATCATGTCTACGAGAATCGGAGATCACGATCGACCGGGGAAGGCGCTTCGCGACATCTGTGGACAACTCACCTGGCTGTGGATAACCCTGTGTACAGATGTTCGGTACCGAAAGAGCGAACACGCGTGATTGGAGGGGTCACACGCGTGATTGGAAGGGTCAGGCCAGGGTGGCCAGGGCGGTGTGGACCAGCGTGCGGACACCGCACAGGAGCGAACGCTCGTCGAGCGTGAAGGTCGGGCGGTGGATGTCGGCCATCGGGCCTTCACCGGGCCACACGCCGAGGCGCGCGAAGGCGCCCTGGACGTGCTCCAGGTACCACCCGAAGTCCTCGCCGCCGGACGACTGCTCTGTCCCTGCCACCGCGGCCTCCCCCAGCGCGGCTTCGACACCGGCCCGCATCAACGCGTGCGACTCCGGGTCGGAGACGACCGGCGGCACCCCGCGGCGGTAGTCGAGCGAGAACCCGACGCCGGTCGGCGCGAGCAGCGACTCCACCGAAGACGCGACGAGCGGCTCCAGCATCGTCCACACCTCGTGGTCCGCGGTCCGGAGCGTGCCGCGCAGCACCCCGTCCTGCGGGACGGCGTTCGCGGCCTGCCCGGCGTGCACCGCGCCCCAGACCAGCACGGTCCCGGATCGCGGGTCGACGCGCCGCGAGAGGACCGCGGGCAGCGACGTGATCACCGTGCCGAGCGCGTGCACCAGGTCCGCGGTCAGGTGCGGCCGCGAGGTGTGCCCGCCCGGCGAGGTGAGCCGCAGCTCGATGAGGTCGGCGGCGGACGTCAGCGGGCCTTCGCGCAGGCCGACCTTGCCGACCTCGAGCCGCGGGTCGCAGTGCAGCCCGTAGATCCGCTCGACGCCTTCCATCGCACCGGCGGCGATCATGTCCAGCGCGCCGCCGGGCATGACCTCCTCGGCGGGCTGGAAGATCAGCCGCACCCGCCCCGGCAGCTCCGGAGCGCCGGCCAGCGCCCGCGCCGCGCCCAGCAGGATCGCGGTGTGCGCGTCGTGCCCGCACATGTGCGCGGCGCCGTCGTTCTTGGAGGCGTACGGGAGCCCGGTGGCCTCGGTCAGCGGCAGGGCGTCCATGTCGGCGCGCAACGCGACACAGCGTTCACCGCTGCCGATGTCGCAGACGACACCGGTGCCCGTCGGGAGCACCCATGGCTTGAGGCCGACCGAGCGGAGCAGGGACATGACCATTTCGGTCGTGGCGAACTCGTGGCGGGAGAGCTCCGGATGCGCGTGGATGTGCCGGCGCCACGCGAGGACGTCGGTGGCGTTCGCGCGGAGCCAGTCGTCAAGCCAGAAAGGGCCGCGCCCGGCGCCCAGATCATGCACAGGTGCCATGCTGACGCCGGCTTCGGAGATCAGCGCGGTGGACGCCTCTATAGGGGCAATGACGCGACCCTCGGGGTCGCCTGGAATGTCCGGCCGTGAATCGAGCACAGTCACGCCGCACCTCCTCCCGCAACACAGTCACCTTCGTCTACCACCATACGAGTGGTCGCTGAAGGCACGCTGGGTGCCGTTCGATCTGTGATACGCATTTGCGATAGATCGTGCACCATGCAGATGACAAGCCGCTCGTCGAGTGATCGAGCCCTAGACGGCCGGTAGTGGATCTGCGTTGAACGGCTACGAGGAGTTCAGCCCGGGCTAAGCGGAGAGTCCTTCTACTTACCGGTAGCGGTTCAGGACTTCTTCTTCTTGGAGCGGGAGCGACGGCCGAGGATCACCAAGCCCAGCAGGATGGCCGCGATGATGCCCGCGATGACCTTGTTCTTGGTCTCCTGGCTGTTGGCCTTGTCGGTCTCGGCGGGGTCGAGCACCGGTCCGGGCGGCGCCTGCTGGAGCACCTCGTGCACCGCCGCTGCCTGCGCGATCGCCGGCGCGGGCGCCTGGATCTCACCGGCCTGCGCGGCGGGCGCGCAGACGATCAGCCCGGCGGCGACCAGTCCGGCCAGCCGCCCGAGACGAGACCTTGTAGGCATGACTCCCTTTCGTCGACAGAGCGCGCCTTCGATTCTGCACTCTGCCGGGTTCCCGCGTCAGCCGCCACGCGGAGGACCGGAGAACGCCTCCAGAATCCGTTGCGCGGCCAGCGTCGGAGTCAGTTCACCGTCCCGGACCGCCCGTTCGACGTCCGGAACGACCGCTCGCACGTCCGGATGCGCGGCGAGCCGCCCGAGCAACTGTTCGCGGACCATCGACCAGGTCCACTCGACCTGCTGCCGCCGTCGCCGTCCGTCGAGTTCGCCGGACGCGGTCAGCACGTCGCGGTGCCGCCCGATTTCGGCCCACACCTCGTCGAGTCCGACGTCGGTGAGCGCGCTGCAGGTCAGCACCGGTGGGGTCCACTCGGCGTCGCGCCCGTAGATCATCCGCAACGCGCCTGCCAGCTCGCGGGCGGCGCGCTTCGCGTCGCGCTCGTGGTCGCCGTCGGCCTTGTTGACCGCGATGACGTCGGCGAGTTCGAGGACACCCTTCTTGATGCCCTGCAACTGGTCGCCGGTGCGGGCCAGGGTCAGGAACAGGAAGCAGTCGACCATGTTCGCCACGGTCACCTCGGACTGCCCGACCCCGACGGTCTCGACCAGCACGATGTCGTACCCGGCGGCTTCCATCAGCACGATCGTTTCGCGCGTCGCGCGCGCGACACCGCCGAGAGTGCCCGAAGTCGGCGAAGGGCGGATGAACGCCTTCGGGTCCACCGCGAGCCGCGCCATCCGGGTCTTGTCGCCCAGGATCGAGCCGCCGGTCCGCGTCGACGACGGGTCGACGGCCAGCACGGCGACCTTGTGCCCGGCCTCGGTCAGATCCGTGCCGAGCTGGTCGATGAAGGTCGATTTGCCGACACCGGGGACGCCGGTGATGCCGACCCGCCGCGCGCCGCCCGCGTGCGGGAGCAGCTCGACCAGCAGCTCCTGCGCCTGCGCCCGGTGGTCTTCGCGGCTGGACTCGACGAGCGTGATCGCCCGCGACAACAGGCCGCGGTCGCCCGCGAGGACGCCCTTGGCCAGCGCTTCGACGTCGATCTTGCGCGGCAACGCTCAAGACTCCTGTGCGGTCAGCTGCCCGATCAGGTCGATCGCCGCGTCGGCGATGACCGTGCCGGGGCCGAAGATCGCCGCCGCGCCCGCCGCGCGCAGTTCCTCGTAGTCCTGCGGCGGGATGACGCCGCCGACCACCACGATGATGTCCTCGCGGCCCTGTTCGGCGAGTTCCGAACGCAGTGCGGGGACCAGCGAGAGGTGCCCGGCGGCCAGCGACGAGACGCCGATGACGTGCACGTCCGCCTCGATCGCCTGCCGCGCGACCTCGCCCGGCGTCGAGAACAGCGGGCCGACGTCGACGTCGAAACCGATGTCGGCGAAGCCTGTCGCGATCACCTTCTGGCCGCGGTCGTGACCGTCCTGGCCCATCTTCGCGACCAGGATCCGGGGACGGCGGCCTTCCTCCTCGGCGAACTTCTCGACCAGTTCGCGCGCCTGCTCGACGTTCTCGGCCTTGCCGACCTCCTCGCGGTACACACCGGAGATGGTACGAATCTGCCCGGAGTGCCGCCCCCAGATCTTCTCCAGCGAGTCGGAGATCTCGCCGACCGTGGCCTTCGCCCTGGCGGCGTCGATGGCGAGCGCGAGCAGGTTGCCGTCCGACCGGGCGCCCGCGGTGAGCCGCCGCAGCGCGTCCTGCGTGGCGTCCTCGTCCCGCTCTTCGCGCAGCCGCCGCAGCTTCTCCAGCTGCTGCGCGCGCACTCCCGCGTTGTCGACCTTGAGCACGTCGATCTGCTCGTCGTCGGTGACCTGGTACTTGTTCACGCCGATCACGGGCTGACGGCCGGAGTCGATCCGCGCCTGCGTCCGCGCCGCGGCCTCTTCGATACGCAGCTTCGGGATGCCGGCGTCGATCGCCTTCGCCATCCCGCCCGCCTGCTCGACCTCGCGGATGTGGCCCCACGCCTTGCGCGCGAGGTCGTAGGTCAGCTTCTCGACGAACGCGCTGCCGCCCCACGGGTCGATGACGCGCGTGGTGCCGGATTCCTGCTGCAGCAGCAGCTGCGTGTTCCGCGCGATGCGGGCGGAGAAATCGGTCGGCAGCGCGAGTGCCTCGTCGAGGGCGTTGGTGTGCAGCGACTGCGTGTGGCCCTGGGTCGCGGCCATCGCCTCGACACAGGTGCGGACGACGTTGTTGTAGACGTCCTGCGCGGTCAGCGACCAGCCCGACGTCTGCGAGTGGGTCCGCAGCGAAAGCGACTTGGCGCTCTGGGGTTCGAAGCCCTTCACCAGCTTCGCCCACAGGAGTCGCGCGGCGCGGAGTTTCGCGACCTCCATGAAGAAGTTCATCCCGATCGCCCAGAAGAAGGACAGGCGCGGCGCGAACTTGTCGACGTCCAGCCCCGCGTCGACACCGGAGCGGATGTACTCGACCCCGTCGGCGAGCGTGTACGCCAGCTCCAGATCGGCGGTCGCCCCGGCTTCCTGCATGTGGTAGCCGGAGATGGAGATCGAGTTGTACTTCGGCATGTTCCGCGAGGTGAACGAGAAGATGTCCGAAATGATCCGCATCGACGGCTGCGGCGGGTAGATGTAGGTGTTGCGGACCATGAACTCCTTGAGGATGTCGTTCTGGATGGTCCCGGCGAGCTTGTCCGGCGAGACACCCTGTTCCTCGGCCGCGACGACGTACAGCGCGAGCACCGGCAGGACGGCGCCGTTCATGGTCATCGAAACGCTCATCTTGTCGAGCGGGATGCCGTCGAAGAGCTGGCGCATGTCGTAGATGGAGTCGATCGCGACGCCCGCCATGCCGACGTCACCGGCGACGCGCGGATGGTCGGAGTCGTAGCCGCGGTGCGTCGCGAGGTCGAAGGCGACCGAGAGGCCCTTCTGCCCGGCCGCGAGGTTGCGGCGGTAGAAGGCGTTCGATTCCTCGGCGGTGGAGAACCCCGCGTACTGGCGGATGGTCCACGGCTGGTTGACGTACATCGTCGGATACGGGCCGCGCAGATAGGGCGCGATACCGGGATAGGTCCCGAGGAAGTCCACTCCGGACAGATCGTCGGCGGTGTAGACCGGCTTGACGCCGATGCCCTCCGGCGTCTCCCAGGCGAGTGCGTCGGGGCCCTTACCGGTGGTGGCGTGCAGGGCTTCGGTCCACTGAGGACGGCCGGCCGGTTCGGGGGTGCCCAGCTCGACGCCGGCGAAGTTCGGGATGGTCATCACTGCACTCCGAGCTCGTTCAACGTGCCGGTCAGGACTCCGAGGGCGTCACAGCCCGTGAAGAGATAGCCCGTGACGTCCGGGTGGTCGCCGGGTTTTCCGGCGAGAAGCACCGACGTGGCGCCGGCTTCCTTCAAGGCCTTCGCGACGCTGTCGGCTTCCTCCGCGTAGGAAGTGTTGCTTCCGCAGAGGCAGGCGACCTTCGTTCCGCTGGCCCGGAATTCCGCGACAATGCCGTCGATGTCCTCGGGGGCGCCGGGGTTCACGGCCTCGATCCCGCCCGCCTGGAACAGGTTCGCCGCGAAACTCGCCCGTCCGGTGTGCGCCGCGACCGGGCCGAGCGTGGCGAGGAAGACGCGAGGTCGGCTGGGATGCGCGTCCGCCCGGTCCCGCAGCGCCTCGAAGGCCCCGGCGTACCGGTACCGGGGCAAGCCGCCGTCCGGCAGGTCCACGACGGGATCGCGGACGACCGCCTTTTCGGTCAGGTTGGGGAATTCGCTGACGCCGGTGATCGGGTCGCGACGGGTCCCGATCCGCTTCGACCGCTTCTCCCAGGTTTCGGCGAGCCGTCCGGCGAGCGCGCCGGAGGCCAGTTCGGCCTCGATCCCGCCCGCCGCCTCGATCGCGGTGAACTCACGCCACGCGGCCTTGGCCAGTTCGTCGGTGAGGTTCTCGACGTACCAGGAGCCGCCCGCCGGGTCGATGACACCGGCCAGTTTGGACTCCTCCAGCAGGACGGCGTGCGTGTTGCGCGCGATCCGCGCGGAGAACGCGTCCGGCTGGCCGATCGCGGCGTCGAACGGGAGCACGGTGATCGCGTCCGCGCCGCCGACCCCGGCACCGAAACAGGCCAGCGTCGTGCGGAGCATGTTCACCCACGGGTCGCGCTGGGTCAGCATCGCGGGCGAGGTGACCGCGTGCTGCCGCATCCCCGCACCCTTGCCTCCCGAAACCTCGGTGACCCGGGCCCACAGGCGCCGCGCGGCGCGGAACTTGGCGATCGTGAGGAACTGGTCGGCCGTGGCGGCGAGCCGGAACTCGAGCTGCCCGGCCGCGGTGTCGACGTCCAGCCCCGCCTCGGTGAGCGCCCGCAGGTACGCGACGCCCGCGGCGATGGTCGCGCCGAGCTCCTGCGCGTCCGAGCCGCCCGCCTCGTGGAACGGCAGGCCGTCGGCGACGATCGTCCGCACCTTCGGGTGACTCTTCGCGACCCGGGCCGCGAGCCGCGCGGCGGGCGCGAGGGGATGCGCCGTTCCGGTGCGCGCGGTCAGCCCGATCGGGTCGGCGCCGAGGGTCGCGGTGACCGCGCTCGCCGGGATCTCGCGTTCGGCGAAGAGCTCGAACAACTCGTTCGCGGCCGCTTCGTACTCTTCACCCGCGTCGAGCGTGACGGGCGCTAGGTCGACGTAGACCTCGTTCAGCGCGTCGCCCAGCTCCGCGACGGGGACCCCTGTCGCGCCGGCGCGCAGCCAGATCGAGCTGACGCCGCCTTCGAGGTCGGCGAGGATCGCGGTGTTGGTGACCTTGGCATCGCGGCGCGCGTACCGGGCGCGGATGTCCCAGCCCGTCGTCACCGAACCCTCGGGCCGGGCGTTCCTCACGAACGGCGGAAGCCCGGGGAAACCGGCTCCGTCGGCCACGTCATCGGCGGTGTAGAGCGGCTGGATCTCCAGACCGTCGTACGTGCGCGTGACCAGCTTGCTTTCGGGCAGGCCTTCGAAGGTCTCGTCGATCGCGCCGCCCTTGCGCAGCACTCCGGCGACGAGCTCCCGCCACTGTTCCCGGCTCGCTTCCGGGAACTCCGCCGCGAGCTCCAGCGCGTCCGGCTCGTCGGGGGTCGGCACTGACTCCGTCTCGGCCACTTCCGTCATAGCTCACGATGCTAACGGCCCCTAACAGCCCCTACCTGTGACGCTAGTCGCGCCCGAAGGGTGGTCTTGAGATCGGGCGGGTCCTTCACGGCCCCGCGGCCGACGCCTCACAAGACGTGTCCGCTCAGGTCCGTTCGGTCGGCCAGGGCACGGCGAATAGGCCTGCCACGGGGGCATACGCCACAATTGGGTCGTGCCGCCCGACACCACCGAGTCCCCCGAGAGCCCCGGCGAAGAGAAGCGTGTCGTCGCCGGGCGATATCGGTTGCGCTCGGTGATCGGCTCCGGCTCGATGGGCACGGTCTGGTCGGCCTACGACGAGTTCCTGCACCGCCCGGTCGCGGTCAAAGAGGTCCGCCTCCCGCCGGGCGTCCCGACCTCGCAGGCCGACGAACTGCGCGAACGGACCCTGCGCGAAGCTCGCGCGATCGCCGTTCTGAGTCACCCGAACGTGATCATCCTGCACGACGTCGCGCGCGAGAACGACGAACCGTTCGTGGTGATGGAGCTGCTGCCGTCGCGCAGTCTCGCGCACATCCTGCGCGACCACGGGCCGCTGACGGTCGAGCAGGCGGCGGCGGTCGGCATCGCGGTGGCGTCCGCGCTCGAAGCCGCGCACGCCGCCGGGATCACCCACCGTGACGTCAAACCGGGGAACGTCCTGGTCGCGGGCGACGGCCGGATCAAGCTCACCGACTTCGGCATCGCGCGCAACGTCTCCGAAGCCACCATGACCCGCACCGGGATGATGCTGGGCTCCCCCGCCTACATCGCGCCCGAGGTCGCCTCGGGTGGCGCTGTCGTCCCCGCCGCCGACCTGTGGGGGCTCGGCGCGACGCTGTTCGCCGCCATCGAGGGCTCGCCGCCCTACGACGCCGACGGCGACCCGCTCGAAACGGTCGGCAAGGTCGTCAACGGGAAGGTGCCGAAACCCGGTCCCGGTCCGCTGTCCGACGTCATCGGCGCGCTCATGAAGAAGGAGCCTTCGAGGCGGATCACGCTGCGCGAGGTGCGGCGCCGCCTGTATCCGTTGCATGCCAAGACGCTGATCGACCTGTTCCCCGCCGAGCTGTTCCACACCCCCGACGGCAAGAAGACCACCGCGCATCTGGACGCGACCGACACCCAGGTGATCAAGCCGGTCGCCCTGGTGAAGCCCAGTGAGGGCACGAGCTCCGAACTCGCCGCCGATCCCGGCCCGCTGCCGTTCCTGAACCAGCCCGCCGCGGCGCCCGCACCGCCGGCCGAACTCCCGCCGATGCCGACCGTCCTCCCGCTGCCGCCACGCCCGCCGGGCCGGTCCACGGTGGCCAACGTCTTGCTGACGCTCGCGTCGGTCGTCGTCTTCCTGGTGGCGGCCGGGGGCGGGTTCGTGCTGGCCAGGACCGTCGGCGGGCAGGATCTGCGGCCTCCGGAGGAGCAGCAGCAGGGCGACACGATCGTCACACAGCCGCCGCCGAAGCTGATCACGCAGCAGGGTGACGCCAGCACGGTGAACGGCCTCAAGGGCGGCCGGTTCACCATCGGCGTCCCGGAAGGCTGGCAGAAGTTCGTCGCGCCGCACGTCACCAAGGGCGTGCCGAGCACCGTGGTCCAGTACGTCTCGCCCGACGGCCGCCAGGTCATCCGGATCGAGCGGCTGAGCGGTTTCCTGGCCGACAGCCCGCCGCCCGCCTACTTCAGCTGGCTGAAGTCCCAGCATCCGGAGATCGCCCCAGTCAAGGAGCCGGACACCGTGCCCGGCCGGGGCGACACCAGCCTGCGCTACACCTACCGGATGGCCGAGCGCTCCGCCGCGACGAAGGACACCACGAACCAGAGCGTCACGCGCACGACGTTCATGGACCTGTTCAGCGGCGGCACGGATCTGTGGATCTTCTCGGTGACCTCACCGATCGAGCAGGAGACGTCCACGAAGACCGCGGTCTTCGAGCCCGTCGCCCTGTCACTCATCGTCGACGGCTAGCCGCGCGAAGTACGCCTTCGAGGCACGTTGCTGCGCCAGCCTGCGTAGCACCGAAAGCAGCCTGTCGCCGAGAACGGTCTCGACGACGGCGATCTCGATGATCCGCTCCAGCGATTCGACCCCGGCGATGCCTTCGAGGTCCAGGTCGGCGGTCCGGTCGGCGATCTCGGCGTAGGCGTCGAGCTTGTCGAGGTACCAGCCGTGCCCGACGTCCCGGATCGCGCACAGGACACCGACCAGGGCCTGGATGATCGGGTCTTCGGGATCCTTGCAGGGCCAGTCGCGGCGCTCGGCCAGGTCGCGGACCGTGTCGAGGGCCCATTCCCGGCTTTCTTCGTCGACGACCTGACGAGAGCTCGTGATGCCCTCCTGGGCGATGCCGAGGATGCGGTGGGGACTGGCCTTCCCCTCGTCGACCGCGGCGAGCACCTCGCCGACGGTGGCGAGCGAGAGGCCGCCGACGTCCATCAGCGCCCTGATCAGCTTGATCCGCTGGACGTGCCCCTCACCGTATTTCGCCTGGTTGGGGCTGGTTCGCTCGCCCGGCGGGAGCAGCCCTTCCCGCAGGTAGTACTTGATCGTGGCGACCGGGATCCCGGCTTTTTCGCTCAGCTCCGCCATCCGCACGCGTGGTGACTCCGATCTCGGGGACGGTTCCAGGGTCTTCCCTGAAGACTTCTCAGGATAGATAGTCTAACTTCCCATAACGGAGAGCTTGACTATCCATTCCGGGAGGGACCCATGACCATCTTGACCGATCTCCGTGAGAGAACCCGCACCTGGCATCGCGGCGCGTATCTCTGCGCCCAGGCCTTCGCCGTGATCACCGTGCTGTGCGTCCTGGCCATGCTGATCGACCAGCGGACGCTGAACGGCGCGCCGCTCTGGGCGAAACCGTTCAAGTTCGCCGCCTCCGGCTCGCTGTACTTCTTCAGCTGGAGCTGGCTCGTCTCGCTGCTGCCGAAGTTCCGGCGGACGGCGAGCGTGCTGACGACCGTGCTCGTCGTGATCTTCTCGGCCGAGTACGCGCTGGTGGTGTTCCAGGCCGCCCGCGTCCGCGCGAGCCACTTCAACAACGCGACCCCGCTGGACAACACGATCTTCCAGACCATGGGCGGGATGATCGCGGCGCTGTGGATGATCAACCTGCTCCTGACGATCGCCGTCATGTTCACCAGGCTCCCCGACCGTGCGACGAGCTGGGCGGCCCGGATCGGCGCCCTCCTCGGCATGATCGGGATCTCGCTGGCGACCCTGATGAGCAGCCCCACCCCGGACCAGCAGGCCGTACTCGACGCGACCGGCCAGTCCGCGATGATCGGCGCGCATACCGTCGGCCTCCCCGACGGCGGCCCCGGCCTGCCGATCCTCGGCTGGAGCACGGTCGGCGGCGACCTGCGGATCCCGCATTTCCTCGGCCTGCACGGACTCCAGGCGCTTCCGCTGCTCGCGCTCGCCCTCGGCGTCCTGGCCACCCGCTACCCGCGGCTGCGCGACGACGTCGTCCGGGTGCGCCTGGTCATCATCGCCGGCATCGGTTACGCGGGCCTTCTCGCGGTGCTCACCTGGCAGGCTCTTCGCGGCCAGTCGATCGTCGCCCCCGACGGCCAGACGCTGACCGCCTTCGCCCTGCTCATCGCCGGCGTCGCGGTTAGCGGGCTGATCGCGATCGGGCGGCCCGCGAAGGACCGGGAGCTGGAGGCCTCCGTCCGATGACCGTCGAGACCCTGTTCACCTGGACCTTCCCGCTGTCGACGCCCTTCTGGCTGCTGATGATCTTCCTGCCGGGCTGGTCGTGGACGCGCCGGATCATGTCCTCGCCCTGGACGCCGCTGCTGCCGCTGATCCCGTACTTCGTGCTCACGATCGCGCACCTCGGCGAACTGTGGGCCGTGGTCAGCCGTCCGGACCTGGACGTGCTCAGCGCGTTCACCGGCACGCCGTACGGGGCGGCCACGATCTGGGCGCACCTGATCGCCTTCGACCTGTTCATCGCGCGGTGGATGTACCTCGAATCGCGCGAACACCGGATCCACCCGCTGGTGACGGGCCCGATCCTGGCGCTCACGATCTTCCTGTCCCCGTTCGGGCTGGTGGCGTTCCTGCTCGTGCGAACTGTCCGGATACGCTCGTCGCATGAGTGAGAACGAGGTCGCGGCGGCCGCCGCCATCGCCGAACGCACCGGCGTCGAGAAGCACGACATCGCCGTCGTGCTCGGTTCGGGCTGGCGCCCGGCGGCGGACGTCATCGGGGAGCCCGAGGCGGAGATCCCGCTGGGCGAACTGCCCGGATTCGTCGCCCCGGGCGCGGTCGGGCACGGGGGAACCGCCCGGTCGGTCCGCGTCGGCGAGAAGCGCGCGCTGATCATGCTGGGCCGTACGCATTTCTACGAGGGCAAGGGCATCGACCCGGTCGTGCACAACGTGCGCACCGCCGCGGCGGCGGGCGCCAAGACGGTGCTGCTGACCAACGCGGCCGGTGGCCTGCGCGAGGGTTTCCGCGTCGGGCAGCCGGTGCTGATCTCCGACCACCTGAACCTGACCGCGCGCTCGCCGATCGTCGGCGCGAACTTCGTCGACCTGACGGATCTCTACTCGAAGCGGCTGCGCGACGTCGCGCGCGAAATCGACCCTTCGCTGGAAGAGGGCGTCTACGCGGGACTGACCGGGCCGCATTTCGAGACCCCGGCCGAGATCCACATGCTGCGGACGCTCGGCGCCGACCTCGTCGGCATGTCGACGGTGCTGGAGGCCATCGCCGCCCGCGCCGCCGGGGTCGAGGTGTTCGGGCTGTCGCTGGTGACCAACCTGGCGGCCGGGATGACCGGGGAACCGCTGAACCACGAAGAGGTCCTCGAAGCGGGCCGCCAGTCGGCCACCCGTATGGGCACCCTGCTGAAGGAACTCGTCACCCGCGCCTGAGAAGTGTCATGAAAGGGTCGTTCAGGACGTTTTTTGTCCTGAACGACCCTTTCATGACATCCGGGGAGACTCAGCCCGCGAACTCGGGAAGCCGCTGGGCGACCTCCGCCGGTGACGGCATCGCGGCGACCTCGTCGGCGAGTTTCCGTGCCGCGCCAAGGACAGTCTCGTCGGTGAGCAGCCTGCGCGCCTGCTCGTGAATGGCGTCCTCGACGATGCCGTCCCCGATCAGCTGCGCGCCCACCCCGGCCGCGGTGACGGCCTCGGCGTTCGTGAACTGATCCGCCCCCTGCGGAAGCACGAGCTGCGGCAGCCCGGCGCCGAAGGCACCCAGCGTCGTCCCGCTGCCACCGTGGTGGACCACGAGGTCGACATGCGGCAGGAGCTCGGCCTGCGGCACCCACGCCTCGACCCGGACATTGCCCGGGACGTCGCCCAGTCGCGCGGGATCCACCGTCGGGCCCGCCGCGACGATGACGTCCGCGTCGATCCGCGCCAGACCGCTGATGGCCCGCTTGAGCACGCCCTCGTCCCCGAACGCGGTGCCGAGGGTGAGGTAGATCAGCGGACGGCTCTTGTCCCGACCCAGCACGCCGGCCGGGAGGTCCCCTGGCTCGGCCCAGCCGACGGGACGCAGCGGAATCCTGTTCGCACCGGCCAGGAAATCCGGTGATTGCACCGATTCCGGACAGATGTCGACGACCGGGTCGCCGTAGGAGGGCAGGTCCGCGCCTTCGAAACCGACCTCCGCGGCGAATTCCGCGAGACGGCCGTTGATGACGTCGACGACCTCGCCCGGCGAGAACCGGCCGAAACCGTGTCCGATCGCGGGAACGCCGGCGCGCCGGGCGGCGATGGCGCCACCGGCGTTGCCGCTTTCGTAGACGACGAGATCCGGCCGGTGCCGCTCGATCAACGGCGTGAGATCGGCCAAGAACCGCCGCGGCAGCACATTTCCGAATACCTGCCCGATAACGGGATAAAACTCCTCGGGCGGGCCGTTCGAGGCCCGGGGCGGGGCGGCGTCGGGACCGAAGAACGAAGCGAACGCCTCGCGCATCCCGAATCCGGCGCTTTCCGTGGCCAAACCGGCCTTCTCGACGACCGGCCGCATGTCGTCACCGGTGGCGAACAGCACATCGTGCCCGGCGTCGCGAGCGGCGACGGCGAGCGGTAGTAGGGGATAGAGATGACCATGACTCACCAGAGAAGTGAAGATCAATCGCACCCTCTCCAACGTACCCGTAGGCTGACTCGGTGACGACTTCCTTGACCCCGGGACTCCGGGATCGGGCGTTCCGCTGGATCGCCGACGACCCGGACGACGATTCCCGTGTCGAGCTGCAGAACATCCTCGCCCGCGCGATGGGCGGGGAAGACGGCGCGGCGGGCGAGCTCGCGGACCGGATGTCCGGCCCGCTCGAATTCGGCACCGCCGGACTGCGCGGCCCGGTGCGCGCGGGCCCCAACGGGATGAACGTCGCGGTCGTGACCCGCACCACGGCCGGTGTCGCGGACTGGCTGGCCACGCAAGGACATTCGGGCGGTGTCGTGGTGGTCGGCCGCGACGCGCGGCACGGTTCGGAAGCCTTCGCCAAGGCCGCCGCGGAGGTGCTGACGGCCGCCGGTTTCGCGGTGAAGGTGCTGCCGGGGCCGCTGCCCACGCCGATACTCGCGTTCGCCGTGCTGGACCTCGGCGCGGTCGCGGGTATCCAGATCACCGCGTCGCACAATCCCCCCGCCGACAACGGCTACAAGCTCTACGACGCGACAGGCGGCCAGATCGTCCCACCGTCGGACGGCCTGATCGAGGCCGCCATCGAGGCCGCTCCCCCGGCGATCAGCGTGCCGCGCGCGCCGGGCGCCGAGGTACTGGGCGACGAACTCCGGGACGCCTACCTCGCCAAGGTCGCGCTTCTGCCGCGCGGCCCGGAACGCGGGATCAAGGTGGCCGCGACGGCGTTGCACGGTGTCGGCGCCGAGACCCTGCGCGCCGCGTTCGAACGGGCCGGTTTCACCGGGCTGAGCCTGGTCGCCGAGCAGTCCACGCCGGATCCCGACTTCCCGACGGTCGCCTTCCCGAACCCGGAGGAGCCGGGCGCGACGGATCTCTTGCTGGCGCTGGCGTCCGAAGTGGACGCCGATCTGGCCGTCGCGCTCGATCCCGACGCCGACCGGTGCGCGCTGGGCGTGCGCGAACGGGACGGTTCGTGGCGGATGCTGCGGGGCGACGAGACCGGCGTCCTGCTCGGCTGGCATGTGCTGTCCACTGTGGACAGAGCGAACTCGGCGGATCCGCTGGTGGCGACCACGATCGTGTCGTCGTCGATGCTCGGCGAAGTCGCGAAGGAGTTCGGCGCGCGCTACGCGGAGACGTTGACCGGGTTCAAATGGCTGGTCCGCGCGGGCGACAGGCTCGTGTTCGCCTACGAGGAGGCGCTCGGCCTCTGCGTGAACCCCGGTTTCGTGCGCGACAAGGACGGCATCTCCGCCGCCGTGCTCGCCGCGGGGCTCACAGCTTCCCTGCGCGCGGCGGACCGCGGCCCGCTGGAAGTCCTGGACGAGCTGGCCGTGAAGCACGGTGTGCACGTGACGGATCAGGTTTCGCTGCGGGTCACCGACCTGTCGGTGCGGGAGAAGCTGATGGCCGGTCTGCGCGCCGCTCCCCCGGCGTCGCTGGGCGGCACCGACGTCACGATGGAGGATCTCCTGCCCGGCGCCGACGTCCTGCGCCTGACCGGTGAAGGCCTGCGCGTCGTCATCAGGCCTTCCGGGACCGAGCCGAAGCTGAAGGCGTACCTGCAGGTGAAGGAGCCGGTTTCGGGCGATCTCGCCGAGGCGCGCGCCGCCGCGGATGCCCGGCTGGCCGCGCTCCGGGCCGACATCGAGTCCCGGCTGGCCTGACGTGCCCAAGCTGCTGATCGTCCACCACACGCCGTCGCCCTCGACGCAGGCGATGTTCGAGGCCGTGCTCTCCGGCGCGAACCATCCGGACATCGAGGGCGTCGACGTCGTGCGGCGTCCGGCACTGGGCACGACAGTGCCCGACGTCCTCGACGCGGACGGCTACCTGCTCGGCACCCCGGCGAATCTCGGCTACATGTCCGGCGCGCTGAAGCATTTCTTCGACACCGTCTATTACCCGTGCCTGGATTCCACGCGGGGGCGGCCGTTCGGGTTCTTCGTGCACGGCGACAACGACACCGCCGGCACCGTGCGCGGCGTCGAGAGCATCACCACCGGCCTCGGCTGGGAACGCGCGGCTTCCCCGGTGCTCGTCACCGGAGAACCGGGCAAAAAAGATTTGGAAGCCTGTTTCGAACTGGGCGGCACTCTGGCCGCGACCCTCATGCCCTGAGTGAAAGTAAAGGGGCCTGTCACCGGAAGCCCTGGGGGTCGACCTCCGGCAACAGGCCTAGGCCAAGGGTTCGCCGTGATGGCGATCAACCTTGGCTGCCCAAGCGTACTACATCCGGCACGATCTTGTGCACCCACCTGGAAAAACGCCCCTCACTCCGTTGTCCGTACACCCCCAGGGCACGGATTCCGGAGCGAGAGGCCGGAACACGGTCCGAAACCGCTTGACAACTGTAAACCACTGCATACATAGGCTGTCAACAGCTGCGGACAGGCTGAATCGCGTTACACTCCCACTACAGAACGGAACTATGGAACGGATGGGGGGTCATGACGCCGTACCAGACCTTCGCCCAGAAACTGACCGCGCTGATCGACTCGGCGCGCGCGGACGAAGGCGCCCCGCACAGTTATCGCGAGTTGTCCGCGGCGATCGACCGCGCCGGCGGGCCCGCCATGTCACCCGCGTACCTCCAGCAGCTCGCCACGGGCAAGCGGATCAACCCGAAGATCCACTACGTCGAGGCGCTGGCGAGGCTGTTCGGCGTCCCGATCACCTACTTCTTCGAAGACCAGGAAGCGCAACCCGCCGGGGAGGCGACGCTCATGGCCATGCGCGCGCAGGAGCTCTCCCCGCAAGGACGGCGCCAGGTCATGGACCTGCTGGAACTGGTCGAGCGCTACGAACGCGCGGAGCGCGACCAGCCGGGCGAAAGCCGATGAAGGAACGGGAACTCCGCAAGCGCTGCCGCAAGATGCTGAACAAGCTCGACATCGAACCGCCGCTCGACGTCGGCGTGCTCTGCGAGCGGCTCGGCGAGCAGCGCGGCAGGCCGATCCGACTGATGCCGTATCCGCTGGAGGTCCCCGGCCCGTTCGGCTGCTGGATCGCCACCGGTTCGGCGGACTACATCTTCTTCCAGCAGGAGACCACGAAGTCCCATCAGGACCACATCATCCTGCACGAACTCGGGCACATGCTGGCCGATCACCATCCCGGCGGCGACGCCCAACCCGCCGATTTCCTGCGCGGGCCCGCCCCCGGACTCGACGGCGACGCCGTACACCGCGCTTTACGCCGCACCTCCTACGATGAGGCGCACGAATGGGAAGCCGAGACCGTGGCGACCATCATCCTCGAATGGGCGTCGGTCTTGAACTACACGATTCCCCGTCGCGCCGACGACGATGACGTCCGCCGCGTCCAAGGCGCGCTCGGCGACCATCAAGGGTGGCTGTGAACTCGCTGTTCTCCCCTCTCAACGTCGTGGCGATGGCGCTGTTCGCGACCGCGCTCGCCTGGCGGATCTACCAGACCTACCGGGCGCCGCGAGTGCTGCCGAACTGGGCGATCACCATCACGATCGTCTGCGTCGCGGGCTCCTTCCTCGCCCAGCAGAAGGTCATCTCCGGCTGGCTCGACGGGCTGACGGGCAGAGGCACCGGGCGTCTGGTCAACAACGTCCTGCTCGCCATCGGGGTCTGCGCGCTGCTGATCGTCTTCCTCGGTTCCGCGCTGGGCCCGCGCAGGCCGAGGCGGGTCCTCTTCGAGCTGATCCCGCTGTCCGGCGCGATCGCGCTGATGCTGGTCGCGATGGCCCTCACCCCGCCGGAGGCACGCGGACTCGCGCTGAGCCCGAAGCTCGTGCACGAGCCCGGTGTGGCGCTGTTCTACCTGGGCGCCGGGCTGTACCTGATCTACGGCCTGTCCGCCTGCGCCTGGTGGATCTTCCGGTACATCCGCACCGCGGACCGCCATCTGCGGACCGGGCTGAAACTCAGCGCGGCCGGACTGCTCTGCCTTTCGGTGGGCAGCGTCTTCCGCGCGCTCTACATCGTGATCGCCTGGGCGTTCGGGCCGTCGATCCCGCTGCTGCTCACCGTCGCCGTTCCGTTGGTACTCCTCGGGATCGTGCTCTTCCTCGCCGGGATCACCTATCCCGGCGCCCGCGCCCGGTTCGCCGCGCTGCGCCGCCGCCGCCAGCACCGGCTGCACCACGAACGGCTCACCCCCCTGTGGACGGCGCTGGCCGGGATCTACCCGAACATCGTGCTGCGGACCACGCCGCAGGGACCGTGGGAGCGGTGGCGCCCGCGCACGGTCCACCGCCGGTACTACCGCCGCGTGATCGAGATCCGGGACGGGCTCGTGCAGCTGAGCCCCTACCTGGAGACGGATCTCGCCGCGCTCGCCACCGACGATCCGCGGGCGGCGGCGGAGGCACTGAAGACCGCGATCGCCCGGCAGACCGCGGGCGAGGAGACCGACGGGCGGGCGAAACTCGTGCTCCCCGGCGGCGCTTCCGACATCGAATCCGACGTGCGGCCGCTGCTCGCGCTGTCGGCCGCCGTCTCCCGGAATGAGGCTTGACCTTGCAGCTGTTGCTGACGGCGGACCGGATCCTGCCCCGTCCTGGCACCCCCGTCCAGGACGGCGCCATCCTCATCGAGGGCGACAGGATCCTCTCGGTCGGCCGGCGCGCCGACGTCGTGGCGCAGGCGTCACCGGACGCCGAAAGGCTCGACTTCCCCGGCGCGACGGTGCTGCCCGGCCTGTTCAACGCCCACGTGCACCTGGCTTTCGACGCCACCCGCGAGATGCTGCCGAACTTCCTGACGAGCCAGGACGACGTTCTCCGCGCGGGCGCCAAAGACCGCTTGGGACAGCTGCTGCGCAGCGGCGTCACGACGGTGCGGGACCTCGGCGATCGCGACGCCTTGGGCGCGCGGGTCCGGACGGAGCTCGAAGCCGAAGGGGTCGCCGCTCCGCGCCTGCTGACCGCGGGATCGCCTCTGACAGTCCTCAATGGACACTGCCATTTCTTCGGCGGCGAGGTCGCCGGCGACGACGCCGTCCGGGCCCTGATCGACGCCAACGCGGCTTCCGGCGCGGACGTGATCAAGGTGATGGCCAGCGGCGGCCAGATCACCGAGGGCGGCGCGGACATGTGGGAGTCCCAGTTCGACGTCCGGGCCCTGCGCCTGATCGTCGAGCACGCGGCGGCCCACGGGCTTCCGGTCGCGGCGCACGCCCACGGCGCCGACGCGATCGAGGCGTCGGTCGAGGCGGGCGTGGCCACGATCGAGCACTGCACCTGGATGACCGGCCCGCAGCGGCAGGACAGGCGCGAAAACGTCGCCAAACGAATGGCGGCCGAGGGCATCGCGGCGTGCTCGACGAGCAGCCGCAACTGGCGGACGCTGGCCGAGCGCATGGGCGAGGAGCTCGCGAAAACCGTCTACGGCAGGCTTTCCTGGCTGGAGGAACTGGGCGTCCCGCTCCTGGCCGGAACCGATGCCGGGCTGCCCGGTTCGGTCTTCGACGATCCCGTCGGCGCCCTCGAACTCTACGAATGGCTCGGCTTCGGCAGGCGCCGGATCCTCGAGATCGCGACCGAGGACAGCGCCGCCGGACTCGGCCTCGGCGACGTCACCGGGCGGCTTGCCCCCGGCTTGAGCGCCGACGTCCTGGTGGTCGACGGCGATCCGCTCGCCGACCTTTCCGCCCTCCGGAACCCGCGCCTGGTGCTCGCCCGCGGCTCCCGGGTCGTGAGTGGCGATTCGGCTTAGGGCCAAGGGTGTCCTAGGTACCTGCTGGGTTCTGGCTGCGCTTGATCCCAGTCCGTGAAGGGCCCCTTACCTACCCTGACGAGGCTGTTGCGTTTTCGGATTGGGGTTCGTTGGTGTTGGTGGGGCGGGGCCGGAGGCCCTGCCCCATCACACTGTCTGTGGGGGGCCCAGTGTTTTCCGGACAGCTGCTTAGTTGCTAATTTTACGCTGCGAGCTGTCGGTTCAGATACTCGGCGTGGACCTCGTGTGGGGTCTTGTAACC
>NZ_JBHRWK010000028.1:0-39495 GCF_042647925.1 Amycolatopsis speibonae | reverse complement strand
GCCTCTTCACCACCACCCAGCCCCAGACAGTGTGATGGGGCAGGGCCTCCGGCCCCGCCCCACCAACACCAACGAACCCCAATCCGAAAACGCAACAGCCTCCAGGGTCCCTCAAAGTTCCCCTCACCCGGCGTGGAACG
The DNA here is from genome assembly GCF_042647925.1 of Amycolatopsis speibonae. Lineage (NCBI taxonomy): Bacteria > Bacillati > Actinomycetota > Actinomycetes > Pseudonocardiales > Pseudonocardiaceae > Amycolatopsis > Amycolatopsis speibonae. The sequence continues at coordinate 39,355 of NZ_JBHRWK010000028.1, read as the reverse complement.
GCCAGTAACTTCACCAGCCCAACGGCGCCGCGTGAAGTCCCCCTCCCCTCGGCTGAGCCGAAGAAACTCGACCTTCGCACCTTCCCCAGTACGTGAAGGACCCCTTCGCTGCGCCTAGCGCAGTGAAGGGGTCCTTCACGTACTTCAAGCGGGTTAAGGCCAAGCGTGTCTCAGGTACCTACGGTCGGGCGCTTTCGCGTGATTGGGCGGGCCACACACGTGACTGGACGGGCCACACGCGGTGAGACCCCGACCGCGCGCGTGTCGCCCGTCCAGTCACGTGTGTGGCCCGTCTGATCACACGCACCGCCCGCCCAGTCACGTGAAGTACCGAGTCGGCCCGGTCACTTGACCCTTCACGCGCAAAGAGATCTCAGCCACGCCGTTGAGCGGGTACCCGGGCATCGGTGAACAGGTGCTTCGGCCAGCTCGACAGCTTGTTCATCGCCCATTCCAGCGGCCCGCGCCCGACCAACTTCCGCCACAGCACCGCGGCGGTCAGCGCGACCACCGAGAACTCGACGAAGTGCACCACGCTGAAGATCGAGTCGCCGTCGCTCTCGTCCCACAGCAGCGCGATCGCCACGAAATGCAGCACGTACGCGCTCAGCACCCGCCCGCCCAGGTCCGAAAGCGGCCGCAGCACGCGCTCGAACCTCGGCATCAGCAGCTGGCAGCCGCCGATCACCGCCGCCGCGATCCCGATCGAGATCAGCAGGTCGAACGGCGTGTACGAAGTACCCGTCGGCAGCAGTTCCCAGGCCCAGCTGGTGGTCGGCGGCGTGCCGTGGATCCAGGTCTGGTGCAGCCGGAAGAACTCCTGCGGCGTCATCCCCATCTGCGCGGCCGCGGGTTCCAGCGAGCGGTAGACGGCCTGCATGCCGCCGAGCGGCCCGGTCGCGATCCAGGACACGAGGTACCCGCCCACCGCGAGCGCCGACCCGCCGAAGAACAGCCGACGGCACACACTGCGCGAGGTCAGGTCCATCCGCCCGAGCGACATCCCGGCGAACACGTACGCCATCAGCGTCAGCGCGGGGAAAGTCCCGGTCAGGACGAGGACTGTCGCGGCCTTCAGCAGACCCGTCGACGTGACGTCGTCCGCGGTCAGGTCCGGCGCGAAGAAGAGGAGATCGCGGGGCAGCAGCTGCACCCTGATCAGATGCGAGAGCACCGGGCCCGCCACGGCGACGGCGACCGCCGTGATCGCCAGCGTCTTGGCGCCCGCGCGAAGCCACGGGATCGCGAAGAGGAAACAGGCCCCGTAGTAGGCCAGGATCACCATGTAGCCGGTCTCGAGGCTGGTCAGCCACAGCCCCAGCGCCACCAAGAGCGGTGCGCGGGTCGCCAGCTTGAGCGCGACGCGCGTCCGGTCGCGGCCCAGCTTCGGGCGGCGACCGCCGGACATCAGCGCGACCGAGACCCCGGCCAGCACCGCGAACAACGCCGCGGAGTGGCCTTCGAAAGGTTTGAACAGCACCCCGATGCCGCCCTTGGCGGGTTCGGGGCCGACATGCACCGCGTACATGCCGAGTACGGCCAGGCCGCGGGCGACGTCGATACCGGTCAGCCGCCCCGCGACCCGTTTGCCTTGTCCGGGAACAGTTCGCGCGCTGTCGACCAGCGCGCGGTCCATCACAGTGACGCCGTCCACCTCATTTCTCGGCTAGCCCCCTGCCGTCCCCGCCTTAGCGTGACGATCAAATCTGAGAGCGAGCTGAGACGCAGCGGTGACGCCACTGTGACATGTGACTATGACCCGAACGGGTCAGCCTCCGACGGCGAAACCGACCTTGCGGACGTCCGACGGCGCGATCTCCACGTAGGCGATCCGGTCGGTGGGCACGATGTACTTGCGGCCCTTTTCGTCGTCGAGGCGGAAGATCCCGTCGCCGGCCCTCAAGGCGTTCGCGACCAGTTCCTCGACTTCGTCGGGCGACTGGCTGCTGGACACCACGAGCTCTCGCGGCGTGTCCTTGATGCCGATCTTGACCTCCACGTGGGACCTCCGCTTGAAAGTTCGAAATTCACTGGTTCGCCAAGGCTAGCCGAAGGGCTCAGCCGAGCCCCAGCACCTGCATGCGCTTGGTGTGCCCCTGCTGCAACCGGCGGAACAGCGCGGCGATTCCCGAAAGGTCGCCCGAGCCTTCGACGATCAGTTCGGCGAGCCCGTCCCGCTCGGCGACGACGTACTGGGCCTGCGTCAGCGCCTCGCCCAGCAGGCGGCGGCCCCACAGCGCGAGCTTGTCGCGCGCCTTCGGGTCGGCCAGGATCCCGGCCGCGACCTCGCGCTCGGCGAAGGCCGAATGCCCCGTGTCGGCGAGCACGGTGAGCACCAGATCCTTGGTCTCGGGGTCGAGCCAGCTGGCCATCTCGCGGTAGAGGTCCGCGGCGAGCCCGTCGCCGACGTAGGCCTTCACCAGGGACTCGAGCCAGGAGCGCGGCGCCGTGGAGGCGTGCCAGGCGTCGATGTGCCCGACGAAGGGCCGCATCGCGTCTTCGATCGCGACGCCGTGCCCCGCCAGATGCTTGGTGAGCAGGTCGTAGTGCCCGATCTCGGCGGCCGCCATGGACGCCAGCGCGGCCCGGCCGGACAGCGTCGGCGCGGTGCGCGCGTCCTCGGCCATGCGATCGAATGCGGACAATTCCCCATAGGCGAGTACGCCGAGCAAATCGACTACGCCTTCACTGATCTGCTTTGCCTCCGTCACGGCGGAAAGAGTATCGCCGAACACACTCACCCGGAGGGGAAGAGACCGATCCCACCCTCACCGGCGCGGCGGGGACTTTCCTAAAACCGCAGACCAGGTACACTGACGGCCGGATACGACGGATCTTCCGTCCCGGATCGGGACGCCGCTGCGGCTGAAGGACAGCCGGTGTGGCCCCGGTCAGCACAAGAATGATGTGCGTGCACGCCATCCTGCGGCATTCCCACGAAGGGCCGCTTCAGCGCCAGTAGCGCGGAGCCGAGCGAATTTTCGTGGTCGAGTGTCGATCGGTGACCAGGGCAGTGCGCGCTGGTCACGAGAGAGGCGAGCACCCTGACCACGAACGAAATCACCACCGAAGAGAACACCACCACGAGCCTCCCGGAGGCCGTCGCGCTGGAGCACAGCGAGACCGGCCCGGCCGCACTCGACACGTCGCACCCGCTGCAGGCGGGCGCACCGGTGGAACCCGAATCCCCCACCTTCGCTTCCTTCGGCGTCAAGCCGGAGATCGTGAAGGCACTCGGCGAGGCCGGGATCGAGCGCACCTTCGCCATCCAGGCGCTGACGCTGCCGCTGGCCATGGCCGGCGACGACCTGATCGGCCAGGCCCGCACGGGCATGGGCAAGACGCTGGGCTTCGGCGTCCCGCTGCTGCACCGCGTCGAGGTCCCCGGCGACGGCACCCCGCAGGTGCTGGTCGTCGTGCCGACCCGTGAGCTGTGCATCCAGGTCGCGAACGACCTGAAGGGCGCGGGCAAGCACCTCGGCATCCGCACGCTGGCCATCTACGGCGGCCGTCCGTACGAGCCGCAGATCGCGGCGCTGCGCAGCGGCGTCGACGTCGTGATCGGCACCCCCGGCCGCCTGCTGGACCTGGCCGAGCAGAAGCACCTCGTGCTGGGCAAGGTCCGCGGTCTGGTGCTGGACGAGGCCGACGAGATGCTCGACCTCGGCTTCCTGCCGGACATCGAGCGCATCCTGCGGATGGTCCCGGACAAGCGCCAGACGATGCTGTTCTCGGCGACCATGCCGGGCCCGATCATCACCCTGGCCCGCACGTTCCTGACCCAGCCGACGCACATCCGCGCCGAGGAGAACGACGCCGGCGCGATCCACGAGCGCACCACCCAGTTCGTCTACCGGGCGCACTCGATGGACAAGCCCGAGCTGATCGCCCGCGCGCTGCAGGCCGAGGGTCGCGGCCTGACGATGATCTTCACCCGCACCAAGCGCACCGCGCAGAAGGTCGCCGACGAGCTCGTCGAGCGCGGCTTCGCGGCCGCCGCCGTGCACGGTGACCTGGGCCAGGGCGCCCGCGAGCAGGCGCTGCGCGCGTTCCGCTCCGGCAAGGTCGACGTGCTGGTCGCCACCGATGTCGCCGCCCGCGGCATCGACATCGACGACGTCACGCACGTGATCAACTACCAGACGCCGGAGGACGAGAAGACCTACGTTCACCGGATCGGCCGCACCGGCCGCGCCGGGCGCACCGGTGTCGCGATCACCCTCGTCGACTGGGACGAGGAACCGCGCTGGAAGATGATCTCCGACACCCTCGGGCTCGACATGCCCGAGCCCGCCGAGACGTACTCGTCGTCCAAGCACCTGTTCAGCGACCTGGGCATCCCCGAGGGCACCACCGGCCGTCTCCCGCTGTCGAAGCGGACCCGCGCCGGCCTCTCGGCCGAGGTCGAAGAGGACCTGGGCGGCAAGCGCCGTGGCCGCGGCCAGGGTCAGAGCCAGGGCCCGAAGGACGAAGAGGCTCCCCGCAAGCGCAACCGCGCGCCGCGCAAGCGGACCCGCGGCGGTGCCGACTCGGCGGCCAAGATCGAGGCCGCCGACGCCGCCGCTTCGGCGGATGGCGCCGCGAGCGAGTCCTCTGATACCGCTGGGTCCTCCTCGGAGGGCCGGACGAGGTCCCGTCGTCGCAGCCGCGGTGGCGCGAAGCCGAGCCCTGAGGTCAGCGGTCCGGCCGTCGAGAAGGAGGCCGGCGACAGCGCCGAGCGTCCGGCTCGTCGACGCCGCCGTCGCCGTCCGTCGGCGACTTCTGATACACCTTCGTCGGCAGACTGAGCTTTCAGACCGCGGACGTGGGGGGCTAGGGCACGTGAGCGAACGCTGGGACGCCGCGCCGGACGATGATCCGGCGCGGCCCGTGCCCTCCGATCCCGAACAGACGTCGACAGGCGAAGAGCCGGACGCCACGGCCGCGATCGGCACTGAAGACGTACTGGACGCCGACCCCGCGCCGGTGGAGGCCACCGAGCCGCCACTGGCCGGGAAACGCGCCCGGCGCTCGCCGTGGAACCGCAAGCGGGATCGCGTGTTCGCCGCGGCGATCGTGGTGGCCGTCGCGGTCACCGGCGTCGTCATCGGCGTGACCAGCGACAACGCGGCGACGGTCGCGCAGGTCGCCACCACCCTGCCGCCCGGGCTCCCGCCCGCACCGTCGGAAGTCCCCGGCTCACTGAGCGAGCTGTGGCAGGCGCCGAGTGCGTCGACGCCCGTCCCGATCGGCGAGGCCAACAGCGTCGTCACCGCCGACAAGGGCGAGGTACTCGGCCGGGACCCGTACACCGGCGACGTCCGCTGGCGCTACTCCCGGGATCTCGAACTGTGCACCGTCGCGCTCGCCGGGATCAAGGTGGACGCGGTGTACCGCAAGGACACCGGCTGCAGCGAGGTCACCCAGCTCGACGCGGGGACAGGGCGCCGCACCGCACAGCGCAACGGCGACGCCGAACTCGGCACCCGGCTCGTCGTCGACGGCTCGCACATCACCACGACCGGTAAGAAACTGCTCAACACCTGGCGCGACGACCTGGTCAAGAGCATGGAGTACGGCCAGGTCCCCGCCATGGTGAACGCGAACAAGCAGCCGAGGACGGGCTGCACCTACGGCACGGTGGCCGCCGCGGCGGGCAAGATCGGCGTGATCGAACGCTGCCCCGGCGACCCTGCCGACCGCCTCACCGTCTACCGCGCGACCAACGACGAAGCCGACGACCCCAAGGTCGACTACAGCACCGTGCTCGCCGGGAAGAACGCGAAAGTCGTCGCGATGTCCGGCGACCTCGCGCTGATCGTGCTCCCCGAACAGAAACTGCTGGTCATCTACGGTGGCGACGGCCAGCAGAAGTCGGCGTACCCGCTCGACGTGCCCGCCTCGGACCTCGCGCAGGATCCGGTGGGCGGCATCATGACGACCGCGTGGACCGCGCAGGGCGTCTACTGGTTCACCGGCTCGAAGACCATGGCGTTCTCACGGGACGACCTCACGCCGCGCTGGACGCTGAACAGCGCCGTCGGTCCCGGCGTGACCTTCGGGGACCAGCTGGTCGTGCCGATCCAGGGCGGGCTCGCCGTACTCGACGAGCTGACCGGGACCACGGTCCGCACCGTCGGCGTCGACCGCCGCGGCTACAACGGCCCGGTGCAGCTCTCTTCGGTCGGGCCGGTGCTGCTGGAGCAGCGCGGCCCCACGCTGGTCGCCCTCAAGTGACCGGCGGGCGATAGCAAAGGTCCCTTGCTCCCGCCTGCCGTCATCGCGTCGTCGTGGTCGTCGAGGTCTTGCTCCGAAACCGGCCGATTTCCTTCCAGCACCATTTCTCGCCCTCTCGGGCGAGCGTGCCGGTACCGGTGCGGTTTCGGCCTTCGACGCTCACCGTGACGTCCACGGTGTACTCGGTCTCGGAGACCTTCGTGATCCCGCCGAGCGTGGCGCTCGAGACGTCGTCGACTCGTTCGATGGACTGATCGACGTCCTTTTCCGCATTCACGCACTTGAGCGCGGTCAACGCGGGCCTGTCGTGGGCGTTGATGCCGTCGACGACCGCCTGCGCGGTCGCCTCCGGTCCTGCCGCCTTGTCGGCCTTGTCGTCGCCGAGGAAGAACCCGGGAGCGACGAAGCCGGTGATACCCAGCGTGATCACCACCACGGCAGCGGCGGCGATGCCCACGATCAGACCGGTCTTGCCGTTCTTCGGGGGCGCGGGCGGCCCGCCGAAGCCCTGTCCGTACTGCTGGTTCTGACCGGGGTACTGCTGCTGGGGATACTGCTGCTGCGGGTACGCGCCGCTCTGGTCGTAGCCGCCCTGCTGGTACTGCTGTCCTGGGTACTGCTGTTGCCCCGGGTACTGCTGCTGTTCTGGGTAGTGCTGCCCGTCATGGCCGTACTGGGGCTGTCCTGGCTGGGGTGGGTAGGTCATAACGGTGCCCTTCGTCCTCGCTGTGCGGCGGCGTGTTCGTCTACGACGCGCCCAGTGAGTTCAAAGTTTCGCCGTGCCAGGCCGCTTTTCCGGTCCGGTGGCAGTTTCCTGCCGTCAGCTCCACCAGAACAGGCTCAGCGCGGCCGTCACGCTCACCACGACGGCGAGACCCGCGAAGCCCGCGGGGCGGCCATTACGCGAATCGACGACCCGTTGGGCCAGCGAAGCGACCACCGCCGCGACAGGATGTCCGATCAGCATCAGCGGCCCCGGCCCCGGTGCGCCGGAGAACAGGCAGATCCCGGCGATCGCGAGGACGAGCACCGCGAGCACGACCATCCCGGCCGCGAGCGAACCGGTCAGCCCGCGCCAGAACCGGCCGCGTTCGGGCGTCTCGGCCTGGTCCGCGGGCGGCGTGGTCGCGAGCTCTTCGGTGTCCGGTGACGACACGTCCTCGCCTGTCCAATCGTCGGGTCTCGGGAAGCTAGGGCGCCAGCAACTCCCACGGCTGGGCCGCGGGCCCGGCCTCTTGACCGGCCGCGCAACTGGGCCGGAAGTCGCACCATGAGCACCGGCGGCTCGGGCGCGCGGGAAACAACACGTCCTCGTCACCGCCGGCCTTCAGCGTATCCGTTGCCAGCCGCAGGTCCCCGGCGGTCTCGTCGGCGCGCTGGAGATGCCGTTTCAGGCTCTGCTCGGTGTGCTCGGCGGCAGCGATGGTGCCGGTGGGCACGTGATGCAGCTCGACCTGGTAGCACGGCGTCCGCAGCGTCCTGGCGGCCGCGACCGCGTACAGCGCCAAGGCCTGCGACGAGCGCGCCTCGTACTCGTCCGGCGCGCGGCGGCCGGTCTTGTAGTCGATGATCACCAGCTCCCGGCCGCGCTGGTCGATACGGTCGGCGCGGCCCTCGATGATGAGGCTGGGCCCGCTGCCCGGCTCGAGCGTGACGGGCGCCGAAACCCAGCGCTCCAGCCCGACCGGGTCGACGCTGACGTCGTTGTCCTCGACGTACTCCGCGACCCATCCCTTGGCGCGGGCGCGATACCGGGCGGCCTGGTCGGAGTCTTCGAACCCGGCGTCCTTCCAGTGCTCGGCGACGAGCGCCATCGCCCGCTGCGGCACGCGCTTGATCACCGGCAGGTCGAACAACGCCCGCAAAGCGTTGTGCACCACCGCGCCGAGCGTGCTGTGCGCCCACGCCCCGGTGCGCGTCGGGGACGGGCGGTCGAGATACGACATGCGGTAGCGGCGCGGGCAATCTTCGAACGTCGCGAGGCGCGCGGGCGAGACCTTCGTCAGCTTGCGCGGCGCTTCGACGCCGAAGTCGAAACCAATCTGCTCCATCGGATCACCCCGCCCGCAACGCTACGCACCCCCACCGACACTTTTCGAGGGCATCCCCGCCGAAGAGAGCAAGGGACCTTTGCTATCGCCCGCCGACCAGAGAGCTGAAGGGGTCAGGTGCCCGCGATAAAGCCCTTCACCGAGTTCGCCACCAGCTCGACCGCGATGGCGGCCAGCAGCAGACCGGCGATCTTCGCCAGCAGCGTGATCCCGCTTTCCTTGATCAGCCGGATGACCACGCCCGAGTACCGCATGCACAGGTACAGCACGAAGTGCACCGTCACGATCGAAAGCGCGAGAGCCACGTACGCGCCTGGATGCCCGTCGGCCTGCCGCACGAAGACGATGGTCGCGGCGATCGCGCCCGGACCGGCGAGCAGCGGCGTCCCGAGCGGCACGAGCGCGACGTTGACGTCGTCACCCGCCGCCTCGGACTCGCCACCGGTCTTCCCGGTCAGCAACTGCAGCGCGATGAGCAGCAGCAACAGCCCGCCGGCGCCCTGCAGCGCCGGGATCCCGATGCCGAGATACGACAGGATCGCCTGTCCCGCGACGGCGAACAGCGAGATCACCAGCAGGGAGACCAGCACCGCCTGCCGCGCGGCCTTGGCACGGAACGCCACCGGCTTGCGGCCGGTCAGGCTCAGGAACACCGGCACCGTGCCGGGCGGGTCCATGATGACGATCAGCGTGATCGTCGCGCTCATGAACAGGCGCGCGTCGAAGAAGTCCGTGATCGTCATCGGGTCACGACCCGGTACCCGGTCGAACGCGCGACGAGTTCTTCGAGCGCGAGCGGGTCGGTGGTCTCGTCGCCGAGATCGATGGTCTTGTTCGTGCCGTGGTAGTCGCTGGACCCGGTACGCACGAGCCCCAGCTCCCCCGCCAGCCCGTGCAGCCGGACGCGGGTCTCCTCGTCGTGGTTCGGGTGGTCGACCTCGACACCGGTGAGCCCGTGCCCGGCCAGCCCGGCGAGCACGTCGACGGTGATGGTCGCGCCTCGCGTGTAGGCGAAGGGATGCGCGATCACGGTGACCCCGCCCGCTTCGGCGATCATGTCGATCGCGTCCTCCACGAGCGTGTCCTGCCGTGCCACGAAATACCCGCTGCCGTTGCCGAGGTAGCTCCCGAAGGCCTCGTTCACCGACGAGACGACACCGGCCCGCACCAAGGCTTGCGCGAGATGCGGCCGACCGGCCGAACCGTCCTCGGGCAGCAGCGACATGATCTCGTCGGGATCGACAGGCAGGCCGTCGGCGGCCATCCGCTCGGCCATCACCCGCAGGCGCCAGCGTCGCTCCGACCGCAGCCGGGTCTGCTCGGCGACGACCGCCGTCGACGCCGGGTCGAAGAGGTACGCGAGCAGGTGGACACTGACGTGCCGCCCGGTCACCGGATCGACGGAGATGGTGGACAGCTCGGCACCGGGCACCAGGGAAAGCCCGGGCGGGAGTGCCTCGGCGGCCGGGGCCCAGCCGGCCGTGGTGTCGTGATCGGTGATCGCGACTACGTCGAGGCCCGCCTTCGCGGCGGCGGCGATCAGCCCGGCAGGGCTGTCGGTACCGTCGGAGGCGGTGGAGTGGGCGTGCAGGTCGATGCGCATCGCGCATCAGTATCGACGATGCGCCAGGTCACAGCGACCCCGGGACCTGCGCTAACCGACCTTCTTCTTGCCGCGCGCCGCACGCTGCGCCTTGATCATCGAAAAGCGCTCGGCCTGCTTCTGCTTGTCGCCGAAGACGAGCTCGGAGATCGTGTCGTAGAACTCTTCCGGCTTCGGCAGATAGTCGATGCGGTTCAGCGCCTGGATCTGACCGGCCGACTCGACCACCATCGTCCCGTAGCCGAAGATCCGGCCGGTCGCCGAACGCTCGTAGGTGAGGTCGGTGACCTTGGTGATCGGCATCATCAGCACCTTGGTGGTGTAGACGCCGGTGGTCATGACGAAGCGCTTGTCCGTGACGACCAGCCGCTCGACCCACCACTCCATCACCACGTACGCGAAGCGCAGGATGACGAGCAACGCGGCGTACCAGAGGATGTTCTGGATCACCCACGCGGCGGCCGGCAGCAGATAGGACACCAGGACGCAGATGGCCAGCAAGGCCACCGCCTCGAAGGTGTCCCACAGCAGCACCGCCCAATGACGGCGAATCCTGATGACCCGCCGCTCGGTGTCGAGGAGGTACTCGTCTGGATCGCGTGGGGCGAACATACCTATAGAGTATCCGCTCCCCCGCTAGCTGAAGACGTTGCTGACGAAGGTGATCACCGATTCGGCCGAGTCACGCAGGAAGCCGATGATGTTTCCCACGAGGCCCGCGGCCTGACCCGGCTGCGCGATCACGAAGAACAGCACCAACGCGATTCCTGCGAAAGTGAGTAGCTTTTTCGCGTTCACGGCGATCAATCCTGTCTCTTACGGTGACTGACTGCGGATACTTGCTCTTCATTTTGTACCGCACCTTCCACCGGCGCGGGAGGGAAGTCCCGCGCTTGGGTCAGCCGGCGAGGAGAAGTGTACCGTATGGCTACTCTCCGTGTACAGGACAGCCGTTGTCAGGAAGCCCGCGTCTACCATTCGGGAATGAACACCGTTTCGGACAGCACCGTCCGCTGTGTCGGCGGCATCGTCCACGACGAACTCGGGCGGATTCTGCTGATTCAGCGCGCGAATGAACCCGGACGTGGACTGTGGTCGGTCCCCGGCGGACGCGTGGAACCAGGCGAAACGGACGAAGCGGCCGTCATTCGCGAGCTGCGCGAAGAGACCGGTCTGGACGTGATACCGGGCACATACGTCGGCAACGCCCGCCGCGGCCCGTACGACATCCACGACTACGCCTGCTCGATCACCGGCGGCACTCTCCGTGCCGGGGACGACGCCGCGGACGCACGGTGGATCGACGCCGAAACCTTGATCGAACTCGACAAAGGCGACCGGCTGGCCGAACTCCTGTTCGTCACTCTCCGCGACTGGGGAGTGCTTCCCGCCGCGAATGCCTCACCTGCTTGACAACCGCCGTGTCCGATTCGGCAAAGACGGCCGGGATAAAGCAGCGCATGAGGTGAAAATTATCCTCATCGATGCCTTCCCGACATGTTCTCCGCGCGGAATGGTTAAACCGGGAGCCAGGTCATCCGCTGTCCGTGCGGGGCGGTCCTGGCCAGCGCGCGCACGTCCGGGACGCCGTCGTCCCAGCGGACCAGCCCGAGCACGGCCTGGTCCGCGGGTTCGGCCAGGTCGGTCCTGCCGGGCACCAGGGGCTCCAGCGCGGCGGCGTAGAACTCCTCGCTGACCCACCACAGCGGCCTGTCCGCGGCGAGTTCCCGCAGCGCTTCGAGGAAGTCCGCCCGCCGCTCCCCCAGGTACGCCAGCACGTGGCTGGTCAGCACGACGAGGGGGACGTCGGCGGGCAGCGTGGCGGCGGCCGAGGCGAGGTCGTCGACGGCGTCGCCGGTGATCAGGTCCGGCCGCTGTTTGGCCTGCGCCGCCGCAGCCGTGCGAAGGAGCCGGATCCGGTCCGGCTGATCAGCCCAAACGCAGGCTTCGAGCCAGGCCAGTTCGTCCTCGTCGGCGAGGTCCACCGGGGCGCGGTCGAGGCCGGCGCGGGCGGTGATCGTCAGCTTCTTCGGCACCTTCGGCGTGACGGCGCCGAGCGCGAGGTCCAGCGCGCAGTGCAGGCCGACGGCGGTCTTCGCGGGCCCGGCGGTGAGTTGTTCACCGCCGTCGCACTGGTAGCGGTAGGCGTACTTGTCCATGCCGAGGAGCAGTCCGGCGCTGCAGCCGACCTCGAGCAGCGCGATCTTGCCGCCCGCCTCCTTGGCCGCCGCCGTCACCGCGGGGTAGAGCAGCGCGGCGCGGCGGACCTCGTTGGTCTGCGTGTACCGCGAGGCGATGATCGCCCGCGCCCTGTCCGCCCGCTCCAGCAGGAACGAACGGAACAGCGGCCACGTCTCCGAGTCCACGCCGTCGAAGCCGCCGACGGACGGGTAGTACCGCGAGAGCGGGTGGATCGGGTCGGCCTGGATGAGCCGGTGCGCGGTCGCCATCAGCAGCGTTCCGCGCGCTTCGCCGCCGCGGGCGTCGGTCAGCAGCCCGGCGACGTCGTCGTCCTCGGCCGCCTTCGCCGCCAAGTGCTCGTACAGCGGCGAAACACCGGCTGCCTCGACCGTCGCGAACTTCCGCAAGCGGCTTTTGATCTCATCCAGCCCGATGGGCATCGACGCGCTCCACTCTTCCGTTCGTGACAGCCGTTATTCGTGCGGCACGGGGCGGCCGGGCTGTTCACCGCCCCTGCTGTCACCGTAAGACCGCTTCGGCACCATCACCTTGCGACGGAACACACACACGATCGTGCCGTCCTGCTTGTAACCGCGGGTCTCGACGTAGACGACGCCGCGATCGTCCTTCGACTTCGACGGCGTCTTGTCCAGCACCTCGGTCTCGCCGTAGATGGTGTCACCGTGGAACGTCGGCTTCACGTGTTTCAGCGATTCGACCTCGAGATTCGCGATCGCCTTGCCGGACACGTCCGGCACCGACATCCCCAGCAGCAGCGAGTAGATGTAGTTGCCGACCACGACGTTCTTCCCGAAGTCGGTGGTCTCCTCGGCGTAGTGCGAGTCGAGGTGCAGCGGATGGTGATTCATGGTGATGAGGCAGAACAGATGGTCGTCGTACTCGGTGACCGTTTTGCCCGGCCAGTGCTTGTAGACCGCACCGACCTCGAACTCTTCGTAATAGCGACCGAACTGCACCCATTCCTCCTGCACGAGTAACGCGGCGTGAGCCTGGGACGACAGGCATTCGTGTTGAGGAGTACCCTCGACCATTGGTGTCGGGTCGTCAACGCGACCCACGCCACTGCGTAACCGTCCGCCGAGCCGAAGGAGGTGAGGAACCCGATGTCCAGTGGCGATAGTCCGCTTCCTACTAGTCGCAGCGTTTCCGCCTTCACATCTCGCCGGATCCCCACCTGGCAGGGCTGACGAACCGGGAACGCTGGCCTAGCCGAGCGGCCCCCCGACCGCTTGGCCCGTCGTCTTCGCGCACCAACGCACGACGTCTGCCCAGGAGATCCCCATGCCTGCCATTCCCTCGCTCGGCGGCCTTCGCGGCCGGAGCAACGGCCGCGCCAAGAGCGTTCCCGAACGCCCGCTGCCCGTCCCCCTTTCGGCGTACGTCGTCGACTGCGCGGTGTATGTGGAGGGCAAGCGCCTGCCCGGCCGCTGGTCGCACGCCGAGGCGATCAAAGAGGTGCGGAAGCGGCACGCCGGGTTCGTCTGGATCGGCCTGCACGAGCCCGACGCGGTTCAGATCCAGGGCATCGCGGAGACCTTCGGCCTGCACGAACTGGCCGTCGAGGACGCGCTCGAAGCGCACCAGCGGCCCAAGCTGGAGCGCTACGACGACACGCTGTTCATGGTGCTGAAGACGGTCCGCTACGTCGAGCACGAGTCGCCGACGACGGCGAACGAGATCGTCGAGACCGGCGAGCTGATGGCGTTCCTCGGCCGTGACTTCGTGATCACCGTGCGGCACGGGAACCACTCGGGGCTGGCCAGGCTGCGCCGCGAACTCGACCAGGACCCGGAGCGGCTCGACCTCGGGCCGTCCGCGGTGCTGCACGCGATCGCGGACCACGTGGTCGACCACTACCTGGACGTGACCACCCGGATCGAGTCGGATATCGACGAGATGGAGACCCAGGTCTTCGCGCCGCGGTCCAAGGTCAGCGCCGAGCAGATCTACTTCATGAAGCGCGAGGTGCTGGAGTTGCGGCGTTCGGTGATGCCGCTGGCGACGCCGTTGCAGCGGCTGGCCGAGGGCTACACGCGGCTGATCCCGGACGAGGTCCGGTCCTATTTCCGCGACGTCTCCGACCACCTGACGACCGTGTCGGAGCGGGTCGTGAACTTCGACGAACTGCTCACCACCCTGGTGGACGCGACGCTGGCGAAGATCACGCTCCAGCAGAACACCGACATGCGCAAGATCACCGCGTGGGCGGCGATCATCGCGGTCCCGACGGCGCTGGCCGGTATTTACGGGATGAACTTCGACTACATGCCGGAGCTGCATTGGCGCTTCGGTTATCCGCTGGCGATGACGATCATCTTCGGCGTCTGCATCCTGCTCTACCGAATATTCCGGAAGAACCGCTGGCTCTGACCGTTCTTCCCTTTTCGGTAGTACTGGAGTTCCCTCATGCCAAGGATCCTGACCAACCTCAAGTTCTGGGCACTGGCCTTCTGCGTCGTCTGGCTGGGCATCGTGATCGTGATCATCGCGAAGGACCCCGCGTTCGCGCACGGCCCCAAGTAGCGCCTCCGGCATTACGCTGGAGCGCATGAAGGCGCTGGTCGTCGCGGACGAGGTCGAAGAGCGATTGTGGACGTCCGCCGTCCACCATCACCCGGCCGACCTCGTAATCGGTGCCGGTGACCTGCCGTACGCCTATCTCGAGTTCCTGGCGAGCGCGCTCGACGTGCCGTGCGTGTTCGTCCCGGGCAACCACGATCCCGACCTGTCCGGCTACACGCGCTACGGCGGACTGTCCATGAAGGACGGTTTCCCCACCGTGTGGCCGGGTCCGGCGGGCGGGGTGAACGCGGACGGCCGGATCGTCGACATCGGCGGGCTCCGGTTCGCCGGGCTCGGCGGTTCGGTCCGCTACAACGACGGCCCGAACCAGTGGACGCAACGACAGCAGGCGCGGCGGGCCCGGCGGCTGGTGCGCCGGGCACGGTTCCGCCGCTGGCGGGACGGCCGGGACGTTGACGTACTGCTCACCCACGCGCCGCCGCGGCACTGCGGCGACCGCGAGGACCCGCCGCACCGCGGGTTCGACTGTCTCCATCGCACGATCGAGTCGCTGCGGCCGAAATGGTTGCTGCACGGGCACATCCACCCGCACGGTGAACCCGTGCCGGACCGGGTGATCGGCGGGACCACGGTACGCAACGTGGTCGGGCACCGGATCATGGAGTTCGTATGAAGGACACCGGCTTTCCCCGGGCGGACGCGGAGCACGACTTCCTCCGCGCGCGCAGGCGTCAGGTGCTGTCGCGGCTGGCGAACTGGCTGCGCGGCGAACCCGACGACGTCAACATCATGCTGCCGTTCCACGAGGTGGTCGACGCGCTCGGCTATCTCGGCGAGCGGAAGATCGGGGCGCGGGTGATCCGGCTCGATTCGATCGTCGGCAGCGTCGACCGCGGCCGCGACTTCGACCGCCGCTTCCGCCCGACGTCGGGCCGGGTCCGTGAACGCTGGGAAAGGCTGGCGCTCGCGACCAGGCGTGGCGAGTCGATTCCGCCGATCCAGGTGTACCGGGTCGGCGAACTGCACTTCATCATCGACGGGCACCACCGCGTTTCGGTGGCGCACGCGATGCGACTGTCCACAATAGAGGCGATGGTCACCGAGGTGCGGACCAAACTGGACCCGAGCGGGATCCGGTACCGCGGCGACCTGATCGTGAAGGACTACCGGCGGCTGTTCCTGGAGCGCGTCCCGCTTTCCGGGCACGCGCGGGCTTCGGTGGTGTTCACCGATCCGTGGGACTACGCACGGCTCGGCGAGCACGTGGAGGCGTGGGGTTTCCGGCTGATGCAGGACGAAGGGGCCTACTCGGACCGCGCGACGCTGGCGCAGCGGTGGTTCGACGAGGAGTTCGTGCCGGTGGTGGCGATGCTGCGGCAGGCGGACCTGATCGGCTCGCGGACGGACGCCGAGGCGTACCTGTGGGTCGCTTGCGAACGGTACCGGCTGATCCGGACGCACCGGTGGGACGACGAGGTCTTCGAGGCTGTGCGGTCACAGGCCCAGTGACATGCTCCGCACGTGAGATGAATGGGACTTTCATCTCAAATTTTGCACTGAAAGTCCCATTCATCTCATCCCCCGCTACATGTGCACGGCAACCGGCGCAGCGTCCGAAGCGCCCTCCGGCGCCTTCGCCGGCGCGCCGGACCGCAGCAGCAGCCCGCAGATCACCGCACCGATGACGAAGATCCACCCGCCCCACACGAAAGCGGTCGTGTAACTGTGCACGGCCGCTTCGGCCGCGAGCTGCGGCGTCGGCACCTTCCCGACGAGGAACGACGTCGCCGCGTTACCGGCCAGAGTGCTCAGCAGCGCGGTCCCGATCGAGCCGCCGACCTGCTGCGCGGTGTTGACCGCCGCCGACGCGACACCGGCGTCGTGCGTGTCGACGCCGAAGGTCGCGACGCTCATCGCGGGCGCCATGGCGAGGCCGATACCGACGCCCATGATCATCAGCGGGAACAGCACCCCGTCGGCGTACGTGCTGGTGGTGTCGATGGCCGAGAGCCAGAACAGTCCGGCTCCGGCGGTCAGCATTCCCAGTGACACCAACGGTTTCGCGCCGAACTTCGGCAGCAGCACGGCCGTCGCCGACGTCGCGCTGGCCATCAGGGTGGCCACCATCGGGAGGAACGCGACCCCGCTCTGCACCGGCGTGAACCCGAGGTTCAGCTGGATGTAGAAGGTGAGGAACAGGAAGATCGAGAACATCCCGATGGCGAGCAGGAACATCGCGAGGTACGAGCCGCCGCGGTCGCGGTCGAGCAGCACGCGCAGCGGCAGGAGCGGGTGTTCGGCCCGCTGCTGGATCACCACGAACGCGGCGAGCAGCACGACACCGGCGGCGAGGAAGCCCCACACCGAGACCGCGGACCACGAGTCCCGCTCGGCGTTCGCGAAGCCGTAGACCAGTGCGAACAGACCGGCCGACGCGGTGATCGTGCCCGGGATGTCGAGCTTCGGGCGCGGGCCGTCGGTCTCGGAGTTCTTCAGCAGCACGAACGAACCGGCGAACGCGATCACCGCGAAGACGATGTTGACGTACATCGACCAGCGCCAGTCGAGGTATTCGGTCAGCACGCCGCCGAGCAGCAGGCCGATCGCCGCGCCGCCACCACCGATCGCGCCGAAGACACCGAAGGCCTTACCGCGCTCCTTCGGGTCGGTGAAGGTCGTTGTCAGCAGCGAAAGGGCCGCCGGAGCGAGAAGGGCGCCGAAGACACCCTGAGCGGCGCGGGCGATGAGCAGCATCTCGATGCTGTTCGCGGCGCCGCCGATCGCGGACACGATGGCGAAGCCGGCGAGCCCGACCAGGAAGGCACGTTTGCGGCCGAAGAGGTCCGCGAGCCGTCCGCCCAGCAGGAGCAGGCTGCCGAACGCGAGCGCGTAGGCGGTGACGACCCACTGGCGGGCGTCGTTCGAGAAGCCGAGGTCCTGCTGCGCCGACGGGAGCGCGATGTTCACGACGGTGGCGTCGAGCACCACCATCAGCTGGGCGAGGCCGATCATCACCAGGATCAGCCATCTCCTGGCGTGGTGCGGGTTGGGGTGCTGCGCGGCCGCGTCCCCCGGCGGCACGGCGACAGCGGTGGATGTGTCAGGCATACGGGCGGTTTCCTCACCGATAGTGACGAAGAAGCTATGTGGAGTAGGTGTCTCCCCTTTCGCCGCCCAAGGTACACAAGAAGTGGAGAACTGTCCTCTACTTCATTTGTTAAGCTGGACGAATGGCTCGGGACCTTGCTCCCGCCGCACCGGCGCGGCCGCTGCGGCGCGACGCTGAACTCAATCGGCAGCGCATCATCGCGGCGGCACGCGATGTCTTCGGCGAGCGCGGGCTCGAAGCGACACTCGACGACGTCGCGCATCACGCAGGCGTCGGCGTCGGCACCGTATACCGGCGCTTCCCGAGTAAGGAACACCTGGTCGAGGCCATGTTCGTCGACCAGTTCGAGACGATCCGTGAGTTCGCCGAAGAGGCGCTTCGCGCCGAAGACCCCTGGGAGGGGTTCACCGGTTTCACCTGGCGCGCGGCCGAACTCCACGCCGGTGACCGCGGGTTACGAGAGGTCATGCTGTCGAACGTCTTCGGCCACGAGCGGGTCGCCGAGGCGAAAGCACGCATGGTGCCATTGATCACACAGCTCGTCGAACGGGCTCAGTCGGCAGGGGTCCTCCGCGCGGACATCGTGCCGACGGACATGCCGCTGCTGCACCAGATGGTCGGCTCGGTCATCGAGTTCACCCACGGTATCCAGCCCGACCTGTGGCGCCGGTGCCTCGCGATGCTGCTGGACGGCCTGCGCGCCGAACCCGGCCGCGCCACCCCGCTGCCGCATCCGCCGCTGGACGTCGAGGCGCTGGAGGAAGTCATGTGCTCCTTCCGGCTGCCCAAGCTCCGCTGACCCGCCGCATTTAGTCCTCTGGATGCGGTAGTCACCGATCTCGCGTGCTTGAAGGCGGAACTCGCGTGACCTGACGCAATTAGTCACCTACTTGCGGCCGGTGTGCGCCGCGTGACGCACGCAGACGCCGCAAGTAGGTGACTAATTGCGTCAGGGGAGCTTCGGGAACACCGCCACGGCGACTTCCCGCGCCGAGGCGCACGTGGCGTCTTCCGGCGCCCCGTCGACGCCGACCACGGAGAGCACCGCCTGCTCGACCCGCTCCGGGGTGCCCGGGATCGGCCGGTGCGTGGTCACCTGGCAGAACGCGCCCGACATGGCGACCTGGACCTGCCGCCCGCCCAGCGCCTCCGTCGCGCCCGGCGTGGTGTCCGCCCCCACCGACAGTGAGAAGCTGACCTTCCCGCGGATGCAGCTGTGCCCGGACAGCGCCGGGGCCGGTTGGGTCTCCGGACCGGCGGCGGTGTCGAGTTCGTGCTGGTCGAGGAGTGCGCACGGGGCGACGCGGCCCCACGAGCGCTGGTCGAGGTTCAGCCTCCCGACCTTGCGCGCGGTGATCGCCTCCGCCGCGCTGCCGACGCCCGCGTCGGCGATCCGGCAGCGGCCGGTCTGGTCGGCGGGCGCCGTGTTGTCCGAGGTGACGACGATGGACAGCCTGATTCCCTCGGCGAAGGTCAGCAGCCGCGTGCAGGCGGTGTCCTCGTTGAACGTCGACTGCTGGACGCTGACCCCCTCCGGCAACGGCCCGCCGTAGTCGTAGGGCTGGTTGTTCGGGTCCTGCCCGGAGGTGATCGGGCCGGTGGTCACGGTGTAGCGGGTGGCGCCCTCGACGAATTCCAGGCGGCAGAACTCGAAAGAGCTCAAGGGCGGTTTGACCGCGGTTCCGCCGGCGATCACTTTTCGCTGGTCGACAAGGCTGCAGTAGTCGAGCGACGGGTACTCGCCGAGCGCTTCGGAAGCAGTCAGGGCCTCGTCCGCCGTGGTCGGTGACGGTGTCGCCGCCGGTTCCGGCGTGCCGCAGGCCGCGGCGAGGAACAGGCCACAGAGTCCTGCGATCAGTCTCTTCGGGGGCACCGGAGAAGTATCGTCAAAAGCTCCCGGAACACCACCCCCTACGGGCGAAGAACACAGGGTTCGCCGCGTTTTCCCAGGTGACTGCTTTACTCCGGCTTCACGCCCACTAGGGGTGTGTTTCGTTCCGCAGTGGGATGCGGCCGGGCCGTCACCCGGCGAAAATGGGTTTCACACAACGTTGAAGACGAGAGAGGGACGAACCCGTGAGCCATCCCATCGCCGCCCGCCTGACCCGACCGCGCCAGGGCCGCATGATCGGCGGCGTCTGCGCCGGTATCGCCAAGCGTTTCGGCACCACGCCGGGCAAGGTCCGCCTGCTGGCCGTGCTGTCGTGCCTGCTGCCCGGCCCGCAGTTCATCGTCTATCTCGTGCTGTGGCTCGCCCTGTCCGAGAGCGAATACTGATCCCGGGCAGGACGAGCCCGCCTCACGCGGTGTAGGTCAGGTTCTTGCCGCTTGCCCCGTCGAACAGCTTGATCTTGTCCGCGTCGAACCAGAGCTCGATGTTCTGGTTCTCGGCGGCCGAGGACGCCGCGGACAGACGAGCCACGATCTGCGACTCGGCGCCCGGAACGTCGGAGGATCCGCTGTCGGCGGCGAGATCCGCGAGGTCGGACGACGACGCGGCCTCCCCCTCGACCGTGAAGTGCGCGAACTTCTCCGAACCCATCGACTCGAGGACGTCCACGTGGGCGGTGAACGTCGCCCCGCCCTGACGCGCGGACGCGTCCACCAGTGCGGCGTCCTCGAAGTGCTCCGGCCGGATGCCGACGATGACCTCACGCGGGGCGTCGGCGGCCTCGACCAGCTGCCGCACCCGATCGGTGAGCGGGATGTCGCCCAGCGCGCTGCGGGCGGTGCCGTTCTCCAGCGTCGCCGGCACGAAGTTCATCGACGGGCTGCCGATGAACCCCGCCACGAACAGGTTCGCCGGGTTGTCGTAGAGGAACTGCGGCGACCCGATCTGCTGCACGTAGCCGGCCCGAAGCACGACGACCCTGTCACCGAGGGTCATCGCCTCGGTCTGGTCGTGCGTGACGTAGAGCGTCGTCGTGCCCAGCTGTTTCTGGATCTTCGACACCGAGGTCCGCATCTGGCCGCGGAGCTTCGCGTCCAAGTTGGACAGTGGTTCGTCCATCAGGAACGCCTTGGGATTGCGGACGATCGCGCGCCCCATCGCGACACGCTGCCGCTGCCCGCCGGAGAGGTTCGCCGGCTTGCGGTCCAGATGCCCGGTCAGATCGAGGATCTGCGCGGCCTCGTCGACCTTGGCCCGCACGATCCGGTCGTCGACCTTCGCCAGCCGCAACGGGAACGCCATGTTCTCCCGCACGCTCATGTGCGGATACAGCGCGTAAGACTGGAACACCATCGCGATGTCACGGTCCTTCGGCGCCTTCTCGTTGACGCGCTTGCCGTCGATGCGCAGTTCGCCGGAGGAGATGTCCTCCAGGCCCGCGACCATGTTCAGGGTCGTGGACTTACCGCAGCCGGACGGGCCGACCAGGATGATGAACTCGCCGTCGGCGATCGTGATGTCCACTTCGGACACCGCGAGGGCGCCGTCCGGGTACTTCTTGGACACTTTTTCGAGAACGATTTCAGCCATGGGTCAGCCCTTCACCGCACCGGACGTCAGCCCCGCCACGATGCGACGCTGGAAGAACAACACGAACAGGATGATCGGGACGGTGATCACCACGGCGGCCGCGGAGATCGTCCCGGTGGGATCTTCGAACTGCGAGGACCCCGTGAAGAACGACAGCGCCGCCGGGACCGTGCGCGAGGCCTCGGTCGAGGTCAGCGAGATCGCGAACAGGAAGTCGTTCCAGCAGAAGATGAACACCAGGATCGCGGTGGTGAACACCCCCGGTGCCGCCAGGGGCGCGATCACCTTCCGGAACGCCTGCGCCGGGGTCGCACCGTCCATCTTCGCCGCTTTTTCCAGCTCCCACGGGATTTCCCGGAAGAACGCGGAAAGCGTGTAGATCGACAGCGGCAGCGCGAACGTGATGTAGGGCAGGATCAGCCCCGGCCAGGTGTCGAACAACCCCAGCTCACGTTCGATGTTGAACAACGGCGTCACCAGCGAGACCTGCGGGAACATCGCGATCAGCAGCGACATCCCGACCAGCACCTGCTTGCCGGGGAAGTCCAGCCGCGCGATCGCGTACGCCGCCATCGTGCCGAGGACGACCGCGATCACCGTCGCGATGATCGCGATCCCGATCGAGTTCACCAGGGCCCGGATGAACTCCGTGGTCTCGAAGATGTCCGCGTAGTTCTGCCACGTCCATTCCGACGGGATGAAATTACCGTCGTTCAGGGTTTCCTTGGTCTTGAACGAAAGCGAGACCACCCAGAGCACCGGGAACAGCGCGAACACCAGGACCAGGATGTCGACGAGGCCCCATTTGACTTTGCGGCCGGTAGTGACCGCTCCACCGATGGCCATCAGCGCTTACCCCCATTGTCACTGCCGGGTGCGGCCGTGCCGAACACCTTGATGAAGAGGAACGCGATGATCGCCACCGTGATGAAGATCAGCACGGCCATCGTCGACCCGATCCCGAGGTTCAGCCCCTTGACCAGGTTGTTGTAGGTCTGCATCGACACCGACGACGTGTCCTGCGCGCCGTTGGTGAGCACGAAGATGTTGTCGAAGATGCGGAACGCGTCCAGGGTGCGGAACAGCAGCGCCACCAGGATCGCCGGTTTCATCACCGGCAGCATCACCTTGGTGAACCGCTGCCACGCCGTCGCGCCGTCCATCGCCGCGGCCTTCAGCAGGTCGTCCGGCACCAGTGCCAGCCCCGCCATCAGCAGCAGCGCCATGAACGGCGTCGTCTTCCACACCTCGGCCAGCACGATGATCACCAGCGAGGAGCCGTACTGGGTCAGCGGCGCGCTGTCGGGGAAGAACAGGTTGGCCAGGTAGCCAGTGTCCGGCGTCCAGGCGTAGTACCAGGAGAACGCCGCGACCACCGTCACGATGCCGTACGGGATCAGGGCGACCGTCCGCACGAGGCCCCGTCCGACGAGGGTCCGGTGCATGATCAGTGCCAGGCCCATGCCCAGGACGAACTCGATCACCACCGAGACGATGGTCAACCCCATCGTCGTCCCGAACGCCGTCCACCAATAACCGTTGGTCAGCACCGAAACGTAGTTGTCGAGACCGACGAACTCCTGCTGCGCCGGGAACCTGAGGTCGTAGCGCTGCAGCGAAAGCCAGATCGAGTAGATGATCGGATACCCGGTGACGGCGATCATCACGAACGCCGCCGGGGCACACAGCCATAGACCGAGTCTGCGCTCGGCCTTCTTTCCTTCACTGAGAACGGGTTTCGCCTTCTTGCCCGGCTTGCTTTCGGTCGCCGAACCGGCGGTTTCCTGCACGGTCACGGGATCACTCCCTTCGACTCGAGCGCGTCGGCGAGTTCTTTCTTCAGCTTCTCCGCCGTTTTCTGGGGATCGATTTCGGAAGGCGGGGAAAGCACCTTCGACAACACGGTCGAAGCGTTCTGGTACGCCGGGGTCAGCGGGCGCACCGCGGCGTCCTTGAGCGCGTCCAGAATCGTTTCCCGCATCGGGTACTTCGTGTCCATGCTCGGGTTGTCGTCGCTCACACCCGCCGTCGCGTCGAGGGGGACCGTGTCGGTGTAGAGCGATTCGAGCGTCGGCGGGACACCGTCCTTGAGCGCGGAGAACTTCTGGTTCTTCTCGTTGCGCAGGCACAGCGCGACCTCGTAGGCCTCGGCCTTGTGCTTCGAAGTCGAGCTGACCGCCAGGTTGTAGCCACCGATCGTGGTCTTGGCGGGCTTGTCCGCTTCGAACCGCGGATAGGTGGTCCACTTGAAGTGCTGCAGTTCGGCCTTCTTCTCCTTGGCGTAGGAGGCGTAGACGAACGGCCAGTTCAGTTCGAAGGCGGCGTTGCCACGCTGGAAGGCCTGGCGGACCTCGTCCTCCTTGGAGTTGGTCAGCGACGGGTCGGTGATCCCGGCCGTGGTGACCTTCTTGAGCATCTCCAGCGCCTTGACCGCGCCCTCGTCCATCACGACGGACTTGCCGTCGTCGGAAAGGATCTTGCCGCCCGCCGATTCGACGAGCGTGTTGTAGATGACGACGAGGCCTTCGTACTGCGCGCCGGTGAACACGACGTTCGCCGGTTTGCCCTGGCTCTTGAGCGCCTGGGCCTGGCCGATCATCTCGTCCCAGGTCTTCGGCGGCGTCGGGGTCAGCCTGTCGTCGTACCAGAGCAGCTGGACGTTGGTGTTCTTGGTCGCCGCGTAGAGTTTTCCGTTCCACGTGGCGGTTTCGAGCGGCCCGGGCAGGACACCCGCGGTCGCCTCGGCCTTCGCTTCACCCGTCCATTCGTCGGCCCAGCCCGCCTCGGCGAACTCGGACACCCAGGTGACGTCCAGCCCCAGGACGTCGAGTGAATCGTCCCCGGCGGCCAGGCGGCGCACCATCTGTTCCCGCTGGCCGTCGGCAGGCCGCGGGAGCTTGTTGTAGACGACCTCGTACCGCCCGCCCGAGGCCTTGGTGCAATCGTCCACAACGGACTGGAAGTTGTCTTCGGGCGCGTAGTAGACGTTGATCTTCAGGCCGGCATCCGAACCGCAGCCCGCCAGCAGGCCGACCGTCAGCGCTGTCGCGCCGAGTAGCGAGCCGGTGCGGCCTGGTGAGCGGCCCCTCCGGCTCGCGCTCATCCTCTTCCCCATGAGGCCTCCTCACCCGCGCACGCTGGGATACGCAAGCACTAGGACGCGTTGAAGAAGCCCGCGCGCCAGCACCCCGACGTGCTAGTGCTCGGGCGGACACGCTGGAGTACATGACCGCCCGACTGGTGTTGTGCAACCTATTCCGGGCGATCACCGCCCGCAAGCAGTATCGGTAACGATTCAGCGGACTGCACGACGAACAGGTGAACGAGTACCGCCGAATGTCACCGCGTCAGCCGGCGGGGCGGCCGCCCAACGCGAGCTGGGCGAGGAGCTCGCGGCCCTGTTCGGCCGAACGTGGCTGGCAGAGCACGTCGTAGCGCCCGGCGACCAGTTGGCTGGCGGAGGAGAAGTCGCGGCGGGACATGCTGTAGCTGATGGCCGCGAAGACCGTCCACGCCAGGATGCCGAGCAGGAGCCCGCCGATCATGGGCTGCCAGGCGAAACCCTGGTTGTTGAACATGCCCAGCAACAGCCCGATGATCAGGCCGAACCACGCGCCCGACACCGCGCCGGTGCCCAGCACGCGGCCCCAGCTCAGCCTGCCGAGGATGCGCTCGACGAGCATCAGGTCGACGCCGACGATGGTCACGTCGGCGACACCGAATTCCTTCTCCGCGAGAAAGTCGACGGCGTGCTGCGCTTCGCCGTACGTCGCGTAGGAGCCGATCGGCCAGCCGGAAGGCGGGGTCGGCAGCCTGGGCAGCCCGCCCGCGGCCCGGCCGCCTCCACCAAAGGGAGCACTCACGTAATCACCTCTCGCCCGTCCCGGTCCATCTTCTCAAGGACGGGCGAAAGGCGCGAACGTTCAGGAGCGGGACTTGTACTCGCGGAGCAGACCGCGGCTGATGATGGTCTTCTGGATCTCGCTGGTGCCCTCGCCGATGAGCAGGAACGGCGCCTCGCGCATCAGGCGCTCGATCTCGTACTCCTTGGAGTAGCCGTAGCCGCCGTGGATGCGGAACGAGTCCTGGGTGACCTCGGCGCAGTACTCGCTCGCGATCAGCTTCGCCATGCCTGCCTCGACGTCGTTGCGCTCGCCGGAGTCCTTGAGGCGGGCGGCGTTGACCATCATCAGGTGCGCGGCCTCGACCTTGGTGGCCATCTCGGCGAGTTTGAACGCCACCGCCTGGTGCTCGGCGATCGCCTTGCCGAAGGTCTTGCGCTGCTGGGCGTACTCCACCGCCAGCTCGAAGGCGCGGATCGCGATGCCGCAGGCGCGCGCGGCGACGTTGACCCGGCCGACCTCGACACCGTCCATCATGTACGCGAAGCCCTTGCCCGGCGCCTCGCCGAGGACCTTGTCGGCACCGATCTCGTAGCCGTCGAAAACGGCTTCGGTGGTGTCGACGCCCTTGTAGCCCATCTTGTCGATCTTGCCGGGGATGGTGAGGCCGGGCGCGACCTCACCGAAGCCCTCGGGCTTCTCGACCAGGAACGTGGTCAGGTTCTGGTGGGCCTTCTCGGCGCCTTCGTCGGTCTTGACGAGCAGCGCGATCAGGTTGGAGCTGCCGCCGTTGGTCAGCCACATCTTCGAGCCGTCGATGACGTAACCGTCGTCGGTCTTGCGGGCGCGGGTCTTGATGGCGGCGACGTCGGAGCCGAGGTCCGGCTCGGACATCGAGAAGGAGCCGCGCACCTCGCCGGTCGCCATCCGGGGCAGGAAGTGCTGCTTCTGCTCCGGCGTCCCGTGCCGGGAGATCATGTGCGCCACGATGAAGTGCGTGTTGATCACGCCGGAGACGCTCATCCAGCCGCGCGCGATCTCCTCGACCACGAGCGCGTAGGTCAGCAGCGATTCGCCGAGGCCGCCGTACTCCTCCGGGATGGTGAGCCCGAACAGGCCCATCTCCTTCATCCCCTCGACGATGTCGGTGGGATAGCTGTCGGAGTGCTCGAGCTCCTGCGCGCGCGGGATGACCTCCTTGTCCACGAACTGGCGGACCGTGGCCAGGATTTCGGACTGCACGTCGGTCAAGCCGGCGGTCTGGGCGAGGCGAGCCATCGCTGCTCCCTAAATTCGCGCGCACCGGGCTCCCGGCGCTGGGTTACCGGTGAGTATGACGCTTGACCGGGGACCTCGCTATGAGCGCAGTCACGCGTACGCCATCCGAGACCATGGCACTACAGTG
Source organism: Amycolatopsis speibonae (assembly GCF_042647925.1). Classification (NCBI taxonomy): domain Bacteria; kingdom Bacillati; phylum Actinomycetota; class Actinomycetes; order Pseudonocardiales; family Pseudonocardiaceae; genus Amycolatopsis; species Amycolatopsis speibonae. Next base: position 12,923 of record NZ_JBHRWK010000028.1, on the reverse strand, counting down.
ACAGGCCGATCACAGTCCGAGGGGGACGAACGTGGCTCAGCAGCCCTTTGGCGGATTCCCGCCGCAACAGCAGTACGGCTTTCCGAACCAGGCTCCGGCACGGAACAAGGACTCCGGCCTGGCGATCGCCGCCCTGATCTTTTCACTCTTCGGGCTGATCGGGCTGGTGTCCGCGATCCCGGGGATCGTCCTGGGCCACGTCGCCTTCGCGAAAGCCCGGCGCGGCGAGGTGGGCGGCAAGGGCATGGCGCTGGCCGCGTTCATCGTCGGATACCTGATGATCGTCCTGTACGCCATCGCGATCCCGGTCCTGCTGAACGTCGCCGCGAAACACGGGGCTTTCCGCTGACGACTACGGTCCAAGGCCGACGAGGGGACCCCACATGACGAATCCGCACGACCCGTACGGGCAGCAACAGCCCTCCGGGCAGTTCCAGCAGCCCTACGGTCTCCAGCCGTACCAACCGCAGCAGCAGTACTACGTCCAGCAGCCCTACGTGCGGCCGCCGGATCAGGGCATGGCGGTGGCATCGCTGGTGTGCTCGCTGATCGGGCTGATCATGTGCTTCCCGGCGATCCTGGGGATCGTCTTCGGGCACATCGCGCTCTCGAAGGCCAAGCGCGGCGAAGCGGGCGGCCAGGGCATGGCGCAGGCCGGGATGATCATCGGGTACGTGGTCACCGGGCTGTGGCTGATCCCGGTCATCCTGTGGTTCGTTTTCGTGGTGTTCGCGATCGGTGCCGCGGGCGTCTCTTGACCCGTTCCCGGCTACGGTGGGGTCCCGAACGAACCAGGGGGCCCACCGGATGAGCAGTTCCGACCCGCAGGACACACCGTCGACGTCGTCCTACACCGACTCGAACACTTTCTCGGACCCGACTTCGTCGTCCGAGACTGTGTCGAGCCCGTCGCCTGCGGAACCGCAGCAGTTCCAGCCACCGGCACCGTTCTCGCCGCCTCCGCCGTTCGAGCCGCCCGCTCCGTTCGAGGTGCCTTCGGCCGAGGTCCCGCCTGCTCCTTCAGAGCCGTTCGCGCAGGCCATCGACCCGCTGACCGCCGAGCCCGTTCCGCCGCCCGAGCCGTCCTTCGCGGCTCCGGACCCCTTGGCTCCTCCGATGTACGCGCCCGCGCCTCTGCCTGTCGCGTACCCCGCGCAGCCGTACGGCCGGCCGTACAACCCGTACGGGGCGACGGCGGCGCCGCGTTCACAGGACAACGGGATGGCGGTCGCCGGGCTGGTCTGTTCGCTCGTCGGGATCTGCTCGTGCGTGACCGTGATCGTCGGGCTGATCCTGGGGCATATCGGGCTGGCGAAGGCGAACCGGGGCGAGGCCGGCGGGCGCAGCATGGCGCTCGCGGCGGTGATCATCGGCTACGTCGTGCTCGCGCTGTACGTCGGGTTCTTCGGGACGTTGATCGTCTTGGGCGTCAACGGCGAGCTTGATTAGCGGAGTTCGGTACCTGATTGCGGTAGGTGAGCGTGCAAGTACCGCAATCAGGTACCAGGTCCTAAAGGTCTGCCGTGGTCATTGCGTTCTCCAACGAGTGCAGCGAGACATAGCGCTGCCGCTGCACGAAAGCCGAGCCTCTTCCGGCGCCTTGATGAGGCAGCGCCGCACGCGACTGCCGGTGGTCGGGATGTCCCGGACCGGTCAGCAAGAAGACCTGACAGCGACCATCCGTCCAGGTCGCTCCTGATGCTTCGATGACCTTGGCGATCTTGCGATCGAACCGATCGTCCGAGGTGCTGAGCCGCACCGCCTCCTCCGAAGACCACTCGACATTGTCCCGACGGTGAAGCACAGCAGGAACGTCAAGTTTCACCTCACGGTCCGCATAGAACGCCACACGCTCGATCGGCCGACACGCCCGCCCGGATTGGCACACGTAAGCGGTGCGGCTCTCATAGAGCGGCCAAACGTGCTTCGCCGCCACGACGACGGTGTCATCGATCGTGACCGGCCGTTGCGCATAGACAGTCATCAATCCACTGCACCGCTTCAGCCATCGCACGGCATCCGTGTCGATGTACGCGGCCAGGTCGAAGATCTGACGTAGCTCGAAGGGTATGTCGACGTTGATCGTCGAGTCGTGGTGCGCGAGCCGGTTCCGGAACTTGCGGACCCGCTCGACAGCGACAGCGACCTGCTTTCGCTTTCCTGACGAGTTCGGGAAAGCACGATGAAGACAGTCGCGCCAGAGCTCCTCGTACTTAGGACCAAGCAATCCAGACCAGAAGCCGAAGCTCAATCCAGCGATGATCTGGTGCCGAGTTTCCTTCCTCTGGGGGCGCGGCCGCTCCCGCACGGTGGCCACGGCCTCCGCCACGTGGTCCCCTCCGGGGTCGGTACCAGGAACCACGGAATGCCGCACTGCTCCTCTCTGAAGTGCTCGCGGAGACACCGATCCAGAGCGTTACGAAGCAGCACCTCGAGATGGCCGACGACCTCGAAAGCGGCGGAGGACGTTCGAGCACTCCACTCGTACAGCCGCAGGGCCGCGACCTTGTCTCCCGAGGCGCCCTCGAGGTAGGGGGCCATCCGGGGTCCGGACAGCAGGTTCCAGACCATGGATTCTTCGGTCTCGACGGATGGCACCCGAAGTTGCTACCGTCAGTGACGAACGCCCCAGTGTCGCCTCTGATTCAAGCGCCTGGGGCTTCTTCACGTCACGGGGACACTGCTCAGCTCGCACCCGGGGACGAGTCAGGTTCGCGGGGCGCCGGGGCCACCTGGCCGTTGCTCTCCGAAGCACCGGAGGCCGCTGAAGCCGGTGGCCCGCCCTTCGGCGTGGCCGCGTCGAGGAAGCGCAGCAACTCCACCGGGAACGGCAGGACCAGCGTCGAGTTCTTCTCCGCCGAGACCTGCACGACCGTCTCCAGCAGCCGCAACTGCAGCGCCGCCGGGGTGTCGGCCATGGTCGCGGCCGCCTGCGAGAGTTTGTACGACGCCTGCAGTTCCCCGTCGGCCGAGATGACCCGTGCCCGCCGTTCGCGTTCGGCTTCGGCCTGGCGTGACATCGAGCGTTTCATCGACTCCGGCAGGGCGACGTCCTTGATCTCGACCCGGTCGATGTGGATGCCCCAGTCCAGCGCCGGGCTGTCGATCATCAGCTCCAGGCCCTCGTTGAGTCGTTCGCGGTTGGACAGCAGATCGTCCAGGTCGCTCTTGCCGATGATGGACCGCAGCGAGGTCTGCGCGACCTGGCCGACGGCCGAGCGGTAGTCCTGCACCTTGACCGCGGCCAGCACCGGGTCGATCACCTTGAAGTACACGACCGCGTCCACCCGCACGGTGACGTTGTCGCGGGTGATGCCGTCCTGCGCGGGGATCGGCATCGTGACGATCTGCATGTTGACCTTCTGCAGCCTGTCCGCGAACGGCATCAGGAGCGCGAGCCCCGGCTCCCGGATGGCCGGGCGCACCCTCCCGAACCGGAACACGAGGCCGCGTTCGTACTGCTTCACCACGCGAAGGCTGGCCGCGACCCAAGCACCGCCCGCGACGACGACCGCACTGAGAATCTCGACCACCATGGCTACTCCCGGGGTTGTTCTCGCTGTTCACGGTACGCCCGGCGGGTCACGGGGGAAACACGGTGGACAGGCCTGCCAAGGTGGGTTCGTGACCGGTTTCAAGATCCCGCCCAAGTTCCTCGACCGCGCCGCCGAACTCGGCCCCGGAGCCGCCGAATGGCTCGGCTCCCTCCCGTTCCTCGCCGAGAAGTACACCGCCAAATGGCAGCTCGAGTACGACGGCGAGGCCATGCACGGCTTCGTCGGCGTCGCCCAGCCCGTCCGCCGCGCGGACGGCTCCCCCGCGATCCTCAAACTCGGCTGGCCGCACGAGGAATCCGACGACGAACCGCTCGCACTGTCCACTTGGGCCGGTCAGGGCGCGGTTCTGCTGTACGACAACGTGCCCGAAGACGGCGTGCTGCTCCTGGAGCGGCTCGACGCCACCCGCTCGCTCGAAACCGAGCCGATCCAGCAGGCCGTCGAGACGGTCGGCGCGTTGGCGCGACGGCTGGCCGTCCCTGCTCCCGAAGCACTGCGGCGATCCCTTCGCGAGGAAGCCGCGGAGCTGGTCACCGAACTGCCGGAGACCTGGAGCGAACTGGGCGAGCCGTTCGACCGCAAGTACGTCGACGCGGCCGTGGAGATCTGCGTGAACCTCGGGCCGGAAGCCGGCGAACTGATGGTGAACGAGGACCTGCACTTCGAGAACGTCCTCGCCGGGGAACGGGAACCGTGGCTGGTGATCGATCCGAAGCCGCTTTCGGGTGACCTCGAGTTCGGCGCGATCTCGATCCTCTGGAACCGCGCGGAGGAGTCCACAATGGACGAAAAGATCGCGTGGTTCACCGCGGCGGCCGAAGTCGACGCCGAACGCGCGCGGGCGTGGACGCTCGTGCGCGCCGTGCAGAACTGGACCTGGCTGTACGAAGACCTCGCCGAGGGCGCCTCGCACGAGACCCTCGCCGAAGATCCGGCCTACGCCGCCGTCCCCCGAATCGCCGCCTGGGCATTGCGGTGATCACACGAATCGTCGCGGGCCCCGGGAGCCGATAGCCTTCGGGCATGGCAGCCGTGAACAGGGTATTCGCAGCCCAGCTGGCCGGTTTGCCGGTATTCGGGCCCGATGGTGAATCGATCGGCAAGGTGCGGGACCTGGTGGCGGGCCTGCGCCTGGACCAGCAACCGCCGCGGATCCTGGGCATCGTGGTCGAGCTGACGACGAGGCGCCGCGTGTTCGTGCCGATGTTGCGCGTGACCTCGATCGAGCCCACCGCCGTCACGCTCGCCACCGGATCGGTGAACATGCGGCGGTTCCACCAGCGGCCCAACGAGGTGCTGGTGGTCGGGCAGCTGTTCGACGCGTACGCCACGCTCACGGGCTCGGACACCCGCGTCACCGTCGTCGACGCCGGCATGGAGCCGACGAGGACCCGGGACTGGGTCCTCGCGAAACTCGCGATCCGCGAGCGGTCGAGCAGGCTCGGGCTCGGCAGGCGGCGCGCGCCGATGCAGGTCCTGCCGTGGTCGGAGGTGTCCGGGCTGGGGCTCACCGACCTGACCGGCCAGACCCAGGGCGCGGCGCAGCTGCTGATGCTGTTCGACACCATGCGCGCGGCCGACGTCGCCGCCACCATCCGTGACCTGCCGCTGAAACGGCGGCACGAGGTCGCCGACGCGATGGACGACGAGCACCTCGCCGACGTCATCGAGGAGCTTCCCGAGGACGACCAGAAGGAACTGCTGTCCTACCTCGCCGAGGAACGGGCCGCCGACATCCTCGAAGCGATGGACCCCGACGACGCCGCCGACCTGCTGGCCGAACTGGCGCCCGCCGAACAGAGCCGCTTCCTGGAGCTGATGGAGCCCGAGGAGTCGGCGCCGGTGAAGCGGCTGCTGAAGTACTCCTCCGACACCGCGGGCGGGCTGATGACGCCCGAACCGGTGGTGCTGACGCCGGACGCGACGGTCGCGGAGGCGCTCGCGCACATCCGCAACGCCGATCTCCCGGTGGCGCTGGCGAGCATGGTGTTCGTCTGCCGTCCGCCGACCGAAACGCCGACGGGGCGCTTCGTCGGCGTCGTCCACTTCCAGCGGCTGCTGCGCGAACCGCCCGCGGAGATGGTGGCGAGCGCCGTCGACTCGCAGCTGCCCGCGCTGCGGCCGAACGCCACGTTGTCCGAGGTCACCCGCTACTTCGCCGCCTACAACCTCACCTGCGGGCCGGTGGTGGACGCCGAGGACCACCTGCTCGGCGCGGTCACCGTCGACGACGTGCTCGACCATCTGCTCCCGGAGGACTGGCGCGAAACCGGGCTGCACGACATCACCGGCGACATCACTGTCGACACAGAGGAGGCCGAGCGTGCCTGAACTGACTTCCGGGCGGCGGCTCGACCAGCCCCGCGGCCAAGGCCGGTTCAGGCTGAACATCGATCCGGACGCCTTCGGCAGGCTCACCGAACGGGTCGCGCGGTTCCTCGGCACCGGCAAGTACCTGTTCTGGCAGACGCTGATCGTCATCGTCTGGATCGTGCTGAACCTGGTGGCGGTCTCACTGCGGTGGGACCCGTATCCGTTCATCCTGCTGAACCTGGCTTTCTCGACGCAGGCCGCCTACGCCGCGCCGCTCATCCTGCTGGCGCAGAACCGGCAGGACGACCGCGACAGCATCTCGCTGAAGGAAGACCGGAACCGGGCCGAACAGACCAAGGCGGACACCGAATACCTCGCCAGGGAGCTCGCGTCACTGCGGATCGCGCTCGGCGAGGTCGCCACCCGCGACTTCCTGCGGAGCGAACTCGACCGCCTCCGTGAAGATCTTGACGTCAAGCCGCGCAAGGGCAAACCCGACCGCACGCCTACCGGTACGTAACATGGACGTGTGACCAGTACGCAGCAACTCCCCAGCGTCGACGACGTCCGCACCGCGCTGAAGGCCGTGTACGACCCGGAGATCAAGAAACCGATCACCGAACTCGGCATGGTCAAGGGCGTGGAGGTGGGCTCGGACGGTGTGGTCATCGTCGGGATCTACCTGACGGTCGCCGGCTGTCCGTTGAAGGCGACACTGACCAACGACACCACCGAAGCCGTCAAGAAGCTCCCCGGCGTCAGCGACGTCCGGGTCGAGCTCGACGTGATGAACGACGAGCAACGCACGGAACTGCGAAAATCCCTGCGCGGCGACGCCACGGAACCGGTGATCCCGTTCGCGCAGCCGGGTTCGCTGACGCGGGTCTACTGCGTCGCGTCCGGCAAGGGCGGCGTCGGCAAGTCCTCGGTGACGGTGAACCTCGCGGCCGCGATGGCCGAGCGCGGGCTTTCCGTCGGCGTGGTCGACGCGGACATCTACGGGCACTCGGTGCCGCGGATGCTCGGCACGCACGAGAAGCCGACCAAGGTCGACACCATGATCATGCCGCCGCAGGCGCACGGTGTGAAGGTCATCTCGATCGGCATGTTCACCCCCGGCAACACGCCCGTCGTGTGGCGCGGGCCGATGCTGCACCGCGCGCTGCAGCAGTTCCTCGCCGACGTGTTCTGGGGCGACCTCGACATCCTGCTGCTGGACCTGCCGCCGGGCACCGGCGACATCGCGATCTCGGTGGCGCAGCTGATCCCGAACGCGGAGATCCTGGTCGTCACCACCCCGCAGCAGGCGGCCGCCGAAGTGGCCGAACGCGCGGGCGCGATCGCGCTGCAGACGCGGCAGCGGGTCGCCGGGGTCATCGAGAACATGTCGTGGCTGGAAACGCCCGACGGCGGGCGGATGGAGATCTTCGGGTCCGGCGGCGGGCAGTCCGTGGCCGACTCGCTGTCGAAGTCGGTCGGCTCGACCGTGCCGCTGCTCGGGCAGGTCCCGATGGACCCGCGCTTGGTCTCCCACGGCGACGCGGGCACGCCGATCGTGCTGGCCGAGCCGGACGCGCCGGCGTCGCTGGTGCTCAAGGAGGCGGCGAAGAAGCTGACCGTCCGGGCGCGCGGGCTGGCCGGGATGATGCTGAACGTCACCCCTGCGGGCCGCTGACCTGCGCTTTACCTTCCTACCGGGTGCTGACTGCGAGCCAAGTCGCCCCATGCGCACCAGCAGTCACAGCAGTCACGGAACGGGGTGCGCGTGAGGCATCGGTACAGGTGGTCGTGAGTGGTAAGTGCCGTTCTAACGGCACTTACCACTCACGAGGCTTGAGCTGGGTCAGGTGGCGTCGGGGTCGACCGGAGGGCGCTCGCCCGGCTTCAGCGGCTCGGGTTGCGAAGCCGTCGCCGGGTAGCCGTTGGGCTTCGAGGCCCCGTTGGAACCGTTGGACCCGTTGGTGCCGTTGACGTCCTTGAGCCCCAGCGGGTCGGAGTCACCGTCGAACAGGTGCTGGGTGACGACCCGCTTCGGGTCGAAGTTCCGCAGGCCACGCAGATCCTCCAGCGGCTTGCGCAGCTGGTCGAACTCCGGGCCCATCTCTTCGCGCAGTTGCGTCTTGGCCCCGGTCGTGAAATCGCGGACCTTGCGGACACTCTTCGCGAGCCAGGCCGCCGCTTCGGGCAGCCGTTCCGGCCCGAGAATGAAAAGACCCGCGACGACGATGATGAGGATCTCTCCCCAGCCGACACTCTCGAACACCTGTGTGAACCTCCGCCTCGGCGTCTTCCCCGTTCAGGGTACCCGCACGGACTCGCTAGTCCGAGGCCAGTTTCACGTCCACGACAAGTGAAGACCCATCCCGGACAAGGCGGACAGGGACCACTTCGCCGACTTCGCGCGCGCGGACCGCGACGAGCAGTTCCGCCGAGTCGCGCACGAGGCGTCCGCCGACCTCGGTGATCACGTCGCCTTCCTTGATCCCCGCCGACGCGGCCGGGCCGCCGGGGGCGACGTTGCGGACCTGCGCGCCCATGGTGCTGGAGCCCGCGACGGTCGACGAAGCGTTGATGCCGATGTCGGGGTGGACGACCTTGCCGTCCTTGATCAGGGTTTTCGCGATCTTCACCGCGTAGTCGCTCGGGATGGCGAACCCGATGCCGATGCTGCCGCCCTCGGCGCTGGACGAGCGGATCGCCGAGTTGATCCCGACCAGCGCGCCGGTCGCGTCGACGAGCGCGCCGCCCGAGTTGCCGTGGTTGATCGCGGCGTCGGTCTGGATGGCCTCGTAGATCACCGGCGAACTGCCGCCGTCGCCGCCCGCGGTCACCGGGCGGTTGAGCGCGCTCACGATGCCGGCGGTGACCGAGTTCTGCAGCGCCAGCGGTGAACCGACGGCGATCACCGAGTCACCGACGGCGAGGTCGGACGACTTCCCGACCTGTAGCGCGGTCAGGTTCTTGACGTCGACCTTGACCACGGCCAGGTCGGTTTTGGCGTCGGCGCCGACGACCTTCGCCTCGACGCGCCTGCCGTCGAAGAACACGGCGGTGACCTTGGTCGCCGAGTCGGTCGCCGCGGCGGAGATCACGTGTTCGTTCGTGAGCACGTAGCCTTGGGTGTCGATGACGACGCCGGAGCCCTGCTGGCCGGAGTCGGCGCCGGGCTTGAACACCTCGAGCGAGACCACGGCGGGCGCCACCCGGTGGGCGATGTCGGCGATCGAGCCCGCCGGCCGTTCCTTGGCCGCGTCGGCCTCGGAGATGCTGGCCTGCCCGGTCAGCTCGGTGCCGGTATCGGCGAACCACCAGCCGATCAGACCGCCCGCGGCGCCGATGACCAGCGCGACGGCGGCGAGGATCGCCAGAGCCTTCGTCTGCACACGCCGCCCGAAGAGGACCTCGGGAAGGCTCAGCAGCGCACCTTGCGGGCGCTTCGCGTCCTTCTGATCGTCCGAGTCCTGCTGCACGGCGGGCCCGGCGAGCACCGCGCCGGAGCCGGGATCGCGCCACGGGTCCGAAGTCGTGGTCCAGAGCGGACCGTCGGGGTCGTTCGCGGGAAGTTCGGAGCCGTTGCTCCCGTGCGGCCGCTCCAGCACGACCCCTTCGGCGCCCGGCGGGCGGCGGAAGGCCTCGGCGAGCGATTCCGGTGTCGGCGGCGCCAGGTTCAGGCCCGGCGCGGCCTGCCCGTTCGTTCCGGGCTGGTACAGCTTGTCGAAGGCTCCGTCGACGCCGCGCGGCCTGCCGAACGTGGCCGCCTGCGCCGGATCGACGGCGGGCCGGGCCAGCGGGCGCGGCGCCAGCCGATCCCCCGCCGGGTCACCAGGCTGCTGCGGATTCGCGTTCGGCTGCTCGGTCATCATTCCCCGGGGCTGAGATCAGGTTGGCCGGACGCGAGAGTACGCCAAGCCTTGACCTGGATTCTGCCGTGACCACGGTGAAGTGCGCGTTGATTCCCCGGAACACCAAGAAATGTGACACTTGAGGCAACCATGTCTCACATCTGGCAGTCTAACGGGCATGTCGGAGAACCCGGGAGCTTCTTTCCCGCCCCAGAACGCCCCTCACCAGCAGTGGCCCCAGCAACAGTGGCCTCAACAGCAGCAGGGTTGGCCGCAGCAGGGTTGGCCGCAGCAGCCGCCCAAGAAGAAGGGCCTGTCCACCAAGGTGAAGGTGCTGCTGCTCGTCGCCGCGCTCGTCGTGGTCGGCGGCGGGATCGGCCTGGTCGTCGTGATGAAGTCGGTCGCGGGGCCGGAGAAGCAGGCCGGGAAGCTGACCGAGGGCGACTGCGTCGTGCTGACCGGATCCGGCAAAGGGGCCGACGCGGTCAAGACGCCGTGCGACTCGCCTCAAGCGCCGTACGCGGTGAGCCTCACCGGCGTCGACAAGGGCGATTGGGACTGCAAAGAGGGCTTCTACAAGTACGCCGTCCCGACGCCGATGCGCGGGGAGGGTGTCGCCCTGTGCCTGGCTATCAACGCCAAGGTCGGGTTGTGCTTCGACGACATCGGGAGCAAGACCCCGCCGCCGCTGAAGGACTGCGGCTCGGCGCGGCTGCGGATCAGCGAGGTCTTTCCGCAGATGAGCGTGGTGAACAGCCCGTGCAAGGAAGGCACGGCCGAAGTCATCTCCTACGCCAGCTACGGGACTTCGAACTTCAAGAGCGCGACTATCTGCTTCGTCAAACCCTGATCAAGCAAACTCTGATCAAGCAAACCCCGACGAAGCAGATCAGCGGGCCGACGCGGGCACGGGCAAGCTCGACGTGCTCGTCGGGCTCGGGGTGGGGCTGAAGCTGGGGCTGGGCGACGGCTCCGGCTTCGCGCCACCCAACTGCGCGGGCAGCAGGCCGGCGTTGACGCCCTGCGGCGGCACGAAACCCGTGTTCGGCTGGTCTTCGGTGCCGTCACCCGAGGTCGCCACCAGGGCCAGGGCGCTCAGCACCAGACCCGAAACGACGACTCCGGCGCCCTGCGCGTACTTCCTCCGCGCGAGACCGAACCGCCCGCCGCCGAGGACGTTCGGCGACTGGCCCAGGGGTGCCGATGATCCCAACGGCGCTGTACCCGACCCCAACGGTGTCGTGCCGCCCAGCACTCCGGTGTCGCGAAGGCCGGCGACCCTGTCGGGCCGCTGGATGGCCACCAGCTGGCCGTCCGCTGTCATCGCCAGGTTGTCCGGCGTGCCGGGAAGTTCGGTGTTCTGCGGGATGGAGCACAGGCTGGCCAGGAAACCCGCCGACATCGACGGGGCTCCGGCCTGCTTCACGGCCGCGACGGCCTGGCGCTGCGCGGCGACGTCGCCCGCGCAGGACGGGCAGCGGGCGATATGCGCCGAGGCCCTGTCCTGGGCGCCGAGGGTCAGCTCGCCGTCCACGAAGGCGACGATGGCGTCCGGAAGCAGATGCGACTCGGGGAGTCCCCAGCCTCGCGGTGCGGTCATACCCCCACCTTCGCAGACTCCCGCGCCTCGGCGCGACGACGCTCCAAAGATGCACGAAGCGCCTGGCGGCCGCGGTGGATCCGGCTGCGCACGGTGCCGAGCTTGACACCGAGAGTGGCGCCGATCTCCTCGTACGAGAGGCCTTCGACGTCGCACAGCACGACCGCGGCACGGAACTCGGGCGGCAACTCGTCGAGCGCGGCCTGCAGGTCCGGGTCGAGATGGGTGTCCGTGTAGACCTGCTCGGGGCTCGGGTCGTCACCGACGATGCGGTCGGTGTCCTCGGGGAGGCCTTCCATCCGCACACGCGAGCGGCGGCGGGCCATGTCGAGGAAGAGGTTCGTGGTGATGCGGTGCAGCCAGCCCTCGAACGTGCCGGGCTTGTAGGACGCGAGGGAGCGGAAGACCCGGATGAAGGTCTCCTGCGTCAGGTCCTCGGCGTCGTGGGCGTTACCGGTCAGGCGGTACGCCAGCCGGTAGACGCGGTCGGCGTGCTCACGCACGACCTCGTCCCACGAGGGCGGCGTCCATGCGGCCTCGTCCACCGTCACCGGTGTGACCTGGTCCGCGTGCTGGTCTTGCATCGTGTCCTGCATCGGGGAAGTAGGCACCTCCATCAGCGTCTTCTCCCAACTACTCCACCCAACGCGGGCGATGTGCACGGTGTTCCCGTTGTCGAGACCCAGTCTGTCCGGCCTGCTTATGTTTCTAGTGAGACTGGACTGAGAAGAGGCTGAGAAGTCGGTACCAGGGAGTCTTCTGCTCTTTTGGTGATAGGCAGCGCTAACCTCCGCGTGTGAATTCCGGGACGCATGCGGGCTCCCCTGCCGAGGCCGCCGACGCCGACCTCGTCGACGGGTACCTCCCCGACGACGAGGTTCTGGCCACCGCGCGGGCGCGGTCGGCCGATCTGGGATGCGGTCCGCTGAGCGCGGGCGCGGGTGCGACTCTGCGTTTTCTCGCCACGACGCTGCGGGCGAAAGCCGTGGTCGAGGTCGGGACCGGGGCAGGCGTGAGCGGATTGTGCCTGCTCAGGGGCATGGTCGACGACGGGATCCTCACCTCTATCGACATCGAGCCCGAGTACCACCGGGCGGCCCGGTCGGCGTTCCGGGAGGCCGGCTACCCGCCGGGGCGGACCCGGCTGATCATGGGCCGCGCGCTCGACGTCCTCCCCCGGCTCACCCCCGGCGGCTACGACCTGGTGTTCGTCGATTCGGCGCCGATCGAGTACCCGAGTTGCTACGAGAAGGCCGTCGCGCTGCTCCGGCCCGGCGGGATACTGGCGTTCCACAACGTTTCCGGCGCCAGGGTGACCGATCCCTCACGACGCGATCCGGACACCCTCGCGCTGCGCGAGGTCGCGCGGGCCTTCCGGGAGGACGACAGGCTGGTCCCGGCGCTGCTGCCGGTGGGCGGCGGACTGCTGGTCGCCGCGATCGCGTAGCAAGGGACCTTTGCTATCGCCGGGGCTCAGACGCGCTCCGTGAAGGCCTCCTTCCCTACTTTGAGGGTCAATGCCAGGAACTTAAGCGGCTCTGGGTTGGGCTGGGGTTGCTGTTGTGTTGGCTGTGTCCTGTTCGGTGGGGGTGGGTGCGGTGGTGACCCGGT